>NZ_JAPHNL010000003.1 GCF_026274175.1 Streptomyces beihaiensis | reverse complement strand
GGGGCGTGGCCGTTCGCCGCCCGTTCCCGCGCTTCCTGCGCCGCGCCCCGCGCGGCGGCGGCGTCACCGTCCCGCACTGCCTCCTGCTCGGCTGCGCTCGACACCTTTCGGCCTCCCGCGGCTCACGGCGGCTCACGACGGCCGGATCGGGGTGTGCGGCGTCCCGGCCGCGGCTCCCCGGCGCGTCGTCCTCCCCACTGTTCTGCCCACGGCGTGGCTCGCACTCACGTTTCCCCGGCGGGGTGCCCGTCGTTGGGCCCTGACGTGAGTAGAGCTGTGAGGCGCGCGCGGCGCGCAGGGGCCACGCTGGCCGCCGTACTGACCTGGGCCGGACTGCTCGGCGGGCTCGCCGGCTGCGACTCGGCGGGCGAGATGCTCGGCAAGCCGCGCTCGCCCGATGACCTGATCCGGGTCACCCCCAAGGACACGGCCGAGGGAGTGAAGCGTGACGGGAAGTTCCAGGTGGAGGTCCCCGAGGGGCGCCTGGAGTCGGTGAAGGTGGTGAAGGTTCAGGACGCGCAGCGGGAGAGGGTGACCGGGCGGTTCGAGCACGACCGGACGCGGTGGCGTCCGACGGGCGAGGACGCGGACCGTCTCACGCTCGCCGCGAAGTACACCGTCGACGCGGTCGCGGTCGACGGTCACGGCCGCCGCGTGGCCCGCCACACCACGTTCACGACGTCCGTCCCCGACGAGCGCTTCGTCGGCTACGTGACGCCGGAGAACCGCTCCACGGTCGGCACCGGCATGATCGTCCGGATCGACTTCAACCGCGAGATCGACCATCGCGCGGCCGTGCAGCGGGCCATCCGCATCACGGCAGACCCGCCCGTCGAGGTCGCCCCGCACTGGTTCGGCAAGGAGCGCGTCGACTTCCGCCCCGAGCACTACTGGAAGCCGGGCACCAAGGTCACTGTCGACCTCGGCCTGCGCGACGTGGAAGGCGCGCCGGGCGTCTACGGCCTTCAGCACAAGACGTTCTCCTTCACCGTCGGCCGCAGCCAGGTCAGCGTGGTCGACGCGGCGGCCCACACCATGGAGGTCCGCAGGGACGGCGCACTCCTCGAGACCCTCCCGATCACGGCGGGCGCACCGGGCCGGGCCACGTACAACGGCAAGATGGTCGTCTCCGAGATGCTCGACGTGACGCGTATGAACAGCCGCACCGTCGGCTTCGGCGGCGAGTACGACATCCCGGACGTGCCGCACGCGATCCGGCTCACCGACTCCGGCACGTTCCTGCACGGCAACTACTGGGGTGGCCGGGTCTTCGGCAGCGTCAACTCCAGCCACGGCTGCATCGGCCTGCGCGATGTGAAGGGCGGCAGCTCCCGCACGCCCGCCGGATGGTTCTACGACCGCACTCTCGTCGGCGACGTCGTCGAGGTGAAGAACAGCAAGGACAGGACGGTGGCGCCCGACAACGGCCTCGGCGGCTGGAACCTGACCTGGAAGCAGTGGCGGTCGCCGGACTCGCACGGGTGAAAAGCCTCGAAACCACCCATGAGTTGGGACTGAACGGTGACATTCGTGGGGATCCGTTTCCCCAGGTCGTGTGGTTATCTTTCGCTGTGTGCGCGGATGTGTGTGCTGTGACCGCGCGGTGATGTGTGCCTCGGCCAGGGGGGCCGCGGGAGGGGAGAGAAGGCATCGTGAACGGGCGACGACCGATATCGGCGGCTCTGCTGGGGGCGGCTCTGCTGCTGGTCACGGCGTGCGGAGGCGGCGGCTCCGGCAGTGGTGGGAGCGACGGCAAGGCGAAGCCGGAGAAGGTCGAACAGGCGAACAAGCCGTCCGAGGCCGTCGTCACGGTCGCGCCCGAGGACGGTGCCCACGCCGTCGCCACCAGCGGGGCCCTGCGCGTCACGGCCGCGCACGGCACGCTGAGCGAGGTGAAGGTCACCGACGGCGAGGGCGACGCGGTCGCCGGGAAGATCGCGGACGGCGGCACGAGCTGGAAGCCCGCGTCGCACCTCGCGTCCGCCACGACGTACAAGGTGCACGTCGTGGCGAAGGACAAGGCGGGACGGGTCTCGGCCAAGGACACCACCTTCACCACGCTCACCCCGAAGAACACGTTCATCGGCTACTTCACCCCGGAGGACGGCTCGACGGTCGGCGTCGGCATGCCGTTCTCGCTCCGCTTCACGCGCGGCATCACCCACCCCGACGCGGTGAAGGACTCCGTCTCGATCACCACGAAGCCGTCCGTCCCGGTCGAGGGCCACTGGTTCGGCAACGACCGGCTCGACTTCCGCCCCGAGCACTACTGGAAGCCCGGTACCGAGGTCACCGTCAAGCTCGACCTCGACGGCGTCGAGGGCCGCCCCGGCGTCTACGGCAAGCAGGCCAAGACCGTGACGTTCACCATCGGCCGCAGCCAGGTCTCCACGGTCGACGCGAAGAAGCACGAGATGACCGTCAGGCGCGACGGCAAGGTCATCAGGACGATCCCGGTCTCGACGGGCAAGCCCGGCTACGACACCTGGGGCGGTCAGATGGTCATCAGCCAGCGCTTCAAGGTGACCCGTATGAACAGCGAGACCGTCAACCTCGGCAGCGAGTACGACATCAAGGACGTCCCGCACGCCCAGCGCCTGACGGACTCCGGAACGTTCATCCACGGCAACTACTGGGGCGCCGGCGCCTTCGGCCACTACAACTCCAGCCACGGCTGCATAGGTCTGCGCGACGTGCGCGGCGGCTACGACAAGCACGTCCCGGCGGCGTGGTTCTACGACCACTCGATGATCGGTGACGTGGTGATCGTCAAGAACAGCCACGAGCGCACGGTCTCCCCGGCCAACGGCCTGAACGGCTGGAACATGTCCTGGAGCCAGTGGACGAAGTGACGGCCCCGTCGGGGCCGGGCAGGTGAACGCCCGCTAACCTGCGGAGCATGACCGCTCACCTCGAAGTAGCCGAAGGCGTCGGGACGATCCGTCTGGACCGTCCCCCGATGAACGCCCTGGACATCGCCACCCAGGACCGCATCAAGGAACTCGCCGAAGAGGCCACGGCCCGCAGTGACGTGCGGGCCGTGGTCGTCCGCGGCAGCGAGAAGGCGTTCGCGGCCGGCGCCGACATCAAGGAGATGCAGCGCATGGACCACGCGGCGATGGTCGCGCGCTCCCGCGACCTGCAGGACTCGTTCTCCGCCGTGGCCCGCATCCCCAAGCCGGTCGTCGCCGCCGTCACCGGGTACGCCCTCGGCGGCGGCTGCGAGCTGACCCTGTGCGCGGACTACCGGATCGCGGGGGAGAGCGCCAGGCTCGGGCAGCCGGAGATCCTGCTCGGCCTCATCCCCGGCGCGGGCGGTACCCAGCGCCTGTCCCGGCTCGTCGGCCCCTCCAGGGCGAAGGACCTGATCTTCACGGGCCGCCAGGTCAAGGCCGCCGAGGCGCTCGCCATCGGCCTGGTGGACCGGGTGGTCCCGGACGCCGAGGTCTTCGACGCCGCGCACGCCTGGGCGGCGAAGCTCGCGCAGGGCCCGGCGATCGCGCTGCGCGCCGCCAAGGAGTCGATCGACGCGGGTCTGGAGACCGACCTGGAGACCGGGCTGGCCATCGAGCGCAACTGGTTCGCGGGACTGTTCGCCACCGAGGACCGGGAGACCGGGATGCGCAGCTTCGTCGAGGAGGGGCCGGGCAAGGCCAAGTTCGCGTGATGCACGGCCCCCGTCACCCGGAGCCCGGGACCGGGAACCCCTCACTCGGAACCCCTCACTCGGAACCCCTCACTCGGAACCCCTCACTCGGAACCCCTCACTCGGAACCCCTGACTCGGCTTTCGTAACTCCCGTACGGGCAAGCCGAGTTGATCACGTCCCTCGTTGGGGCGCATTGCCGCCGTCTTAAGCCGACCTCAAGCGCGGCTTAACCCGTCTCGTACGCGGGGATGGACGGTTGTGTGTTCGTATGGCGTCACCGCAGGTCAGGCAGTGCGTACCGGTGTACGAAATGCCTGCGGCATATGACTTAAGAACCCCCCGGAATGAGGCGTTCCGGGGGGCTTATTCAGCCGGAACGCTCCCAAGGGCCCCTCCTGGCAGCCATCATGGGGGCATGGCGGGGCTTGAAGGTGTCGAACAGCCGCGACGGCACGGGAGTGCGACCGCGGCGCGCTGGTCTCCCGCGGTCGAGGACGAACACGCTCTGAGGGCGCTGGAGTTGTACGGGAACCCGGCCGAGGAGGAGGTGTGGCTGCCCTCCCGTCCGGAGTCGGCGGCGAAGGCGCGCCGACTCGCCCAGGTGGTCGTCCTGCGCCACTGGGGCCTCTCGCCGAAGCTGACCGAGGACGCGGTGCTGCTCGTCTCGGAGCTGGTCGGCAACGCGGTGCGGCACACCGGCGCCCGCGGCTTCGGCCTGCGCATGGCGCGCCGTCGCGGCATGATCCGCGCGGAGGTGCGCGACCCGTCCCGCGGACTTCCCTGCCTCATGCCGGTGCGCGAGCTCGACATCTCGGGCCGCGGCCTCTATCTCGTCAACAAGCTCGCCGACCGCTGGGGCGTCGACCTGCTGCCGCGCGGCAAGACGACGTGGTTCGAGATGCGGGTGGCCGACCGCTAGGACCGTCCGGCCGCTGGGTCCGCCGCTGGGGCCTTCCGGCGCGTGGGCGACCGTGCACGAAAGCCCCCGTTCTCGCCGTCGTGCGGCGCCGCGGGGGCCTCCGTGTGGAGCGCCGTGGGCGATTGGGGTGTGGCCCACGGCGTCTGATGACGACCTGGCCCGGGTCAATGGGGGTCGTGGCACAGATCATGGCAGACGGGGCGACTGATCGCCAAATGAATCATTGGTGACATCACCCACTAGCCTCTTAAATGAAGAATAAATGCAGCCTGTGTCCAGTAAACGTTAAGGTGGTCGGGTCGGTAAGCGGCTTTTGTCCGGCAAACCCCTTAAATGGGGCGGGTGACCAAGGCAGAACCGTTCCGGCGCCGAACCGTCCTACGCGTCGGCGCCGGGCTCACCGCCGCCCTCGCCGCCGGGTGCGCCGACCGCGCACGCACTCCGGTGACCGCCGACCCGACACCCACCACACACGCGACACACACCCCACCCGCGACACCCGCCACCCCCTCCGCGCGGGCCGCCCCCGGCCCCAGGCCACTGCCCGGCCTGCCCGCCCAGATCGACCACGGCCCGGCCGACCGCCGAAGCGTCGCCCTCACCTTCCACGGACAGGGCGACCCGGCCATCGCGCACGCCGTCCTCACAGAGGCCGAGCGCGCCCGTGCCAAGGTCACCGTGCTCGCCGTCGGCACCTGGCTCGACGAGCACCCCGCCGTCGCCCGGCGCATCCTCGACGGCGGCCACGACCTGGGCAACCACACCCTCCACCACCTCTCCATCAACACCATGTCCGAGGCCGACGCCTACGCCGAGATCACCGGCTGCGCCGACCGCATCCGCCGCCTCACCGGCTCCATCGGCACATGGTTCCGCCCCTCCCGCACGCAGACCGCGACACCGCTCGTCGCCCGTCTCGCCCAGCGCGCCGGATACCCGCACGTCCTCTCGTACAGCGTCGACTCGCTCGACTACACCTCGCCCGGCAAGGACGCGGTCGTCGACAACGTCACCTCGGCCGTGCGTCCCGGCTCGATCGTCAGCATGCACTTCGGTTACGCGGACACCGTCGCCGCGCTCCCGACCCTTCTGGACCGCCTGACCGCCCGCGGCCTGTCCGCGGTGACCTGTACGGAGCTGCTCGCATGAACACCGCCCCCTCACGCACCCGTCGCCCCCGCCCCGCCCGTTCCGCCCGGCTCGTCGCCGCGATCGCCGTCGTCGCCGCCGCGCTCGCCGGGTGCGGCGCCGAGCACGCCGACGGCCACGGCAAGCAGTCACGGGAGGCCGTCAAGGCGGTGAAGCCCGCCCCCGACAAGCAGCAGACGGTCAACGGCCTGCCGGGCATGCCGCCGGTCCTCGACTCCAAGGACATCTACGCCGCCGACCGCCCCAACAAGCTCTCGGCGCAGGTGAAGAACGACCCGGCCCGCATCTACGTGCCCAACACCCAGTCCGACACCGTCTCCGTGATCGACCCGAAGACGTTCGAGGTCATCCGCACCATCCCCGTCGGCCGCCAGCCCCAGCACGTCGTGCCGTCGTGGGACATGAAGACGCTGTGGGTCAACAACGACAAGGGAAACACGCTCACCCCCATCGACCCGAAGACCGGCAAGGCGGGCAAGCCGGTCCCCGTCCACGACCCGTACAACCTGTACTTCACCCCCGACGGCAAGCACGCCGTCGTGATGGCCTCCATGGACCGCCAGCTGGTCTTCCGGGACCCGCACACCATGAAGATCCAGCACACCGAGCCGGTCAGCTGCTACGGCGTCAACCACGCCGACTTCTCCAAGGACGGCCGCTACTTCATCGTCAGCTGCGAGTTCAGCGGCGAACTGCTCAAGGTCGACACGGAGAAGATGAAGGTCGTCCAGCAGATGAAACTGCCGTACGACAACGCCAAGCCGCAGGACGTGAAGCTCTCGCCCGACGGCAAGACGTTCTACATCGCCGACATGAACGCCGACGGCCTCTGGATCCTCGACGGCGACAAGTTCACCAAGCCGACCCTGCTGCCCACCGGCAAGGGCGCCCACGGCCTCTACGTCAGCCGGGACTCCAAGTACATGTACGTCTCCAACCGGGGCGAGGGCACCATCTCCGTCTTCGACTTCGCCACGGGCAAGGTCGCCAAGAAGTGGCGCCTGCCCAACGGCGGCAGCCCCGACATGGGCGGCGTCTCGGCGGACGGCAACACGCTGTGGCTGTCCGGCCGCTACAACTCCGAGGTCTACGCCATCGACACCCGTACGGGTGTCCAGATCGCCCGCATCGCCGTCGGCTCGGGCCCGCACGGCCTCGCGGTGTGGCCGCAGCCGGGCCGCTACTCCCTGGGCCACACCGGAATCTTCCGGTGAGGCAGGGCCCCCGAGCGCCCCGCCGGCGCATCAGCGGGTAGGTGCGTGCGGGTGCATCAGCGCCTCGGAACCCACCGGTCGGTACCCCGCGGACTGGAAGGCCCGGACACTGCGCGCGTTCCCCGGTGACTGCTGGGCCCACACGAATCCGTCCGGCACCAGGTGACGGGCGGCGACGGCCAGTCGCCGCCCCAGACCTCGGTGCCGGGCGGACTCGTCCACCTCGATCGCCGTCTCCCAGCGCCCGCCCACCCCGCGCCCGAGCACGAGCAGACCCCCGTCCGCCTGCCACACCCGCACGTCGTCGCGGCGTCCGAGCGCCCGTGTCACCCGCGGGTGCGCGCGGTCGCGGACCTCGGCCAGCGCGAGCGGCGCCGGGCCCGGAAGGGCGCAGGCCACGGTCAGCAGGTCGATCGTGTCGTGGCGCCGCCCCGTACGGTCCATGAACGCCGCGAGGAAGCGCGGGTTCATCGACGCGGCGAGGGGATCACACCTGGCCGCGACCAACGCGGCCAGCGCACTCCGCACCCACTCCTCCGACTCGTCCGTGAACACCACGGTGTGCGCCGAGAACGCGATCACCCCGGCGTCCCGCGCGCACATCTGCGGCACCACGGTCGTCGAACCGTCCGGCGCCGGGAAGACACCCTTGGCCGCGGCGTCCAGAATCTCCCGCAGATCCATCTCCGAACTCCCCCTTGAGTCTCCACCCACTGGAAGGCCCAGACTCGCAGACATGATCGACGACGGCCTCCCACTGCTCACGATCGGCCGGCTGGCCCGCCGCACCGGCCTCACGGTGCGCACCATCCGCTACTGGTCCGACGAGGGCCTCCTGAACCCCGTCGCCCGCAGTGACGGCGGCTACCGGCTCTACGACGCCGAGTCAGTGGCCCGCCTGGAGCTGATCCGCACCCTGCGCGACCTGGGCCTCGGCCTCGACGACGTACGCACGGTCCTGTCCGGGGAACGGGACGTCGCGGCCGTGGCCGCCGCGCACGTGGCGGCGCTCGACGCGCAGATCCGCGTACTGCGGCTCAACCGGGCGGTCCTGTCGACGGTCGCGAAAAGAAACTCGACAGCCGAGGAGATGACCCTGATGAACAAGCTGGCACGCCAGTCCGCCGCCGAGCGCAAGCGGATCATGGACGAGTTCGCCGAGGAGATGCTGCACGGCCTCGACACCGTGGACCCCGCCATCCAGGAGCGCATGCGCACCCTGAGCGACGGGCTCCCTGACGACCCGACGCCCGAGCAGGTCGACGCATGGGTGGAGCTGGCCGAACTGCTCCAGGACCCCGAGTTCAAGGCGCGGATGCGCCGCGCCACCGAGTACAACGCGGCCGACCGCGCCCCCGGCGCCCCGGCCGGCGCCTCGATGACCTTCCTGCGCCAGCTGGTCGCCCTGGCCGGGGACGCCGAACGGCGCGGCATCGACCCGGCGGCGCCCGAGGCCGACGCGGTCATCGCCGAACTGATCGGCGACACCGACCCGGCCACCGTCCTCGACCGGCTGCTCGCCACCACGGACGACAAGGTCGCCCGCTACCGGGAGCTGCTGGGCGTCCTCAAGGCCACCTCCGTGCAACCCGCACACCGCGGGGCCTTCGCCTGGGCGGTCGCCGCGCTGCGCGCGCGGGCCGCCGGATAACCTGGCCTGCGCAAGCAAGCCAGTACGAACCAGTACGAAGACGAGGGGCGGACCCGGTGGCGGACATCGAGGAAGCACGCAAGGCGTTCGAGCGTTTCGACGCGAACGGCGACGGATACATCACGGCGGCCGAGTACAAGAGCGCGATGGCGCAGATGGGCGACTTCAACGTCACCGAGTCGGTGGCCGAGGCGCTCATCGCCCGCCAGGACACCAACGGGGACAAGGTCCTCTCGTTCGACGAGTTCTGGGCGAACCTCAACAAGTAAGCCCGGCCCGCGCGGTCTCGCGCGATCCGATGGGGCGTACGCCGTGTCCGGTACATCCGGGGCGCGGGGTGCGCCCCATCGGCGTTTTCAGTAACTTTCCATGACAATTCCTGACTTCTCAGCACATTACGCGCAATCTCAACTACCGTGTGTAGCGCGGGCGTTACGAGGATGCTCGCGAGCCGGGGCGCCGACGTCGGACACGGGCGTGTGTTTCCCCGGCGCGGGGAGCAAGTTCCGCAAATTCAACACGGAGGTGGTCGGGCATGCCGCCACGTCGGGTGGTCACGAGCAAGAGCAGGGAGCCGCGCGAGCGGTACGCGGAGGAGGTCAGGAAGCTGCGGCTGGACCGCGGGCTCAGCTTCCGGCAGATCGGAGAGCAACTGGGCTGGGACGCGTCGCTGTTCTCGAAGATCGAGTCGGGAGAAACGGTCGGCGGTCCGGAAGTGGCCCAGGCCATGGACCACTTCTACGGCACGAAGGACATGGTCCTCGCGCTGTGGGAGCTGGCGATCGCGGACCGTACGCAGTTCAAGGCGCGGTACCAGCGGTACATGCTGCTGGAGTCGGAGGCGTTGAGTTTGTGGCACTTCGGGGTGAGCGTGCTGCATGGTCTGCTTCAGACCCGTGAGTACGCGCGCGAGGTGCTGGCCTCCGGCGGGCACACGGGAGAGGAGCTGGAGAAGCAGGTCAAGGCGCGGCTCACCCGCCGGGAACTCATCGAGGGTGAGCGTGCCCCGCTGTTCCGGGCGGTCGTGTCCGAGGCAGTGCTGCGGACCGCGTTGAAGGACGAGGCCGCGTGGCGGGAGCAGTTGAAGTTCCTGGTGGAGATGTCCGAGCGCTCGAACGTGAAGCTGCACGTGCTGCCGTTCAGCGCGGGCCCGCACGGCCTGGACAGCACCGACGTGATGTTCCTGCGGCTGCAGGACGGGCGTACCGTGGCGTACATCGAGAACGCGTACCAGGGCGAACTCATCGAGACGAACTCGGCAGTTGAGCGGCTGCAGCGTGCTTACGATGCACTGCGCGACCTGGCACTCGCTCCCGCCGAGTCGCGGACGTTCATCCTGCGCATGTTGGAGGAAGCATCGTGCGATCCATCGACCTGAGCGCGCTGACCTGGCGCAAGAGCTCCTACAGCAACTCGGACGGCGGCGCGTGCGTCGAGGTCTCCGACGACCTCCTGTCGCTCGCCCCCGCGCCGGGGTGGCGCAAGAGCTCGTACAGCAACTCGGACGGCGGCCAGTGCCTCGAAGTCCGCGACGACCTCGACGCCGTCGTCCCCGTCCGTGACAGCAAGACCCCCGAGGGGCCCGTCCTCGCCTTCGCCGCGACCGGCTGGGCGTCGTTCGTGGACGCGGTCAAGGGCGGCCGACTGGGCGCCTGACGGCGGCGGCAGGTGTGTGAGAGCGGCGGTGGGGCGTGTTCCGGCCGCCGCTCACCGCCGTGGAATAGCCGGACGCTCCCCGAGGTTCCACCGCATGCACATGCATGGATTGATCTCGCTAAGGGGCACGACATGAAGATCGGCATCATCGGCGCGGGCAACATCGGCGGCAACCTCACCCGGCGCTTCACGGCCGTCGGCCACGACGTGCACGTGGCCAACTCCCGTGGCCCGCGGACCCTCACGGCGCTCGCCGAGGAGACCGGCGCCACGCCCGCCACCATCGAGGACGCCGTCCGGGGAGCCGAGGTCGTGGTCGTCACGATCCCGCTCAAGGCCGTGCCGGCGCTGCCGAAGGGGTTCCTGGACGCGGCCGCCGACGGGGTCGCCGTCATCGACACGGGCAACTACTACCCGCAGCAGCGGGACGGCAGGATCGACGCCATCGAGGACGAGGGCCTGACCGAGAGCCGCTGGACCGAGCGGCAGATCGGGCACCCGGTCGTGAAGGTGTTCAACGGCACGTACGCGCAGGACATCCTCGACAAGCCGCGCCCCAAGGGCGACGCGCGGCGCGTCGCCCTTCCGGTGGCGGGCGACGACGCGGCGGCCAAGCAGGTCGTCGTCCAGCTCCTGGACGAGATCGGCTTCGACGCCGTGGACGCGGGCGGCATCGACGAGTCCTGGCGCCAGCAGCCCGGCACCCCGGTCTACGGCCTCGCCTCCGACGCGGCCGCCGTGCGCACGGCGCTGGACGCGGCGTCGCCGGAGCGGACGGCGCAGTGGCGGGCCGTCTGACCTGGACGGTTCGTCAGGCTTCGGCCCACTCGCGTAGGGCGGCCTTGCTGGAGAAGGCGGCCACGTTCTTGTCGAGCGGGTGATCCGTGTACTGGTGGAAGCGCCACTTCGCCTCGATGCGCGGCTCACCCGCCGTCACGTAGTCCGCGATCCACAGACCGTCGCCCGCGTACGAGGTCCGGTCGACGTTCAGCCAGTAGTGGCGGTTCGTGTAGAGCAGGACGCGGTGGTGGTGCGGGCGCAGGCGCTTGACCTCGCGGATGAACTCGTCCTTCTCCGCGTTGCTCGCGTGCGTCCCGTCCTCCGTCGTCTCCCAGTCGACGGCCAGCATGTCGCCGAGCCGGGAGGCGCACTTGGTGACGAAGTACTCGGCCTGCGTCCTGATGTGGCCCGGCCACAGGAAGTGGTAGAAGCCGACGACCAGGCCCGCGTCACGGGCCAGTTTGGCCTGCTCGGTCTGGCGCGGGTTGACGTACGTGTGACCTTCCGTCGCCTTGACGAACGCGAACGACCTGCCCTCCGTGCCGAACGAGGACTGATGGGCGCTGACGTCGACACCATGCAGCATGGGGGGCCTCCTGGTCGGTGGGGGACGACGTGGTCGGGCCATTATGGTTCCCTATGGCCGCTGGTCAGACGCCCTTCTTCACGCAAGCTCCACCAGTGCCCGGCGCGCGTGGCGCGCGCCGGGGGCGCGTCAGTCCTGGCCGGGCTCCCGGAGCCGCTCCACGAGCAGCGCGGCCTGAAGGCGGCGGTGCACGCCGAGTTTCGAGAGGATCGACGACACGCGGTTCTTGACCGTCTTCTCGGACAGGAACAGCCGCGCGGCGATCTGGCGGTTCGTCAGGCCCTCGCCGATGAGCTCCAGGATCTGCCGTTCGCGCGGCGAGAGCCGGGCCAGCTCCGGCGCGTTGTTCTCCGGCTGCGGTTCGGGTTCCGGCTCGCGCAGCTTCTCCATCACCCGTGCCGTCGCCCTCGGGTCGAGCATCGAGCGGCCCGCCGCCACCGCGCGCACGGCGCCGAGCAGGTCCTGGCCACCGATCTGCTTGAGCACATAGCCCGCCGCACCGGCCATGATCGCGTCGAAGAGGGCCTCGTCATCGTCGTACGAGGTCAGCATCAGACAGGCGAGCTCCGGCATCCGTGCCCGCAACTCCCGGCACACCTCCACGCCTTGGTCGCTGTCCGGCCCGCCCCCGCCGAGCCGCACGTCCAGCACCGCCACGTCGGGGCGGGCGGCGGGCACGCGCGCCAGGGCCTCGCGGGCCGTGGCGGCCTCCCCGCAGACCGTGATGTCCGGCTCGGCGTCCAGCAGGTCACGCACGCCCCTGCGGACCACTTCGTGGTCGTCGAGGACGAAGACCCACAAGGGGCCGTCAGGCGGCGCGGGAAGCGTGGGCATATGTATGGCTCCAAGGGCGTGCCGGGGACGACGGCACACCGCCCCCGGCAGTCAGTATCCGGTCGGCCCGGCGCGCGGCGGCAGGGGCCGAACGGCCCCCGCCCCGGCCTGCCCCGCCGGTCACGGCAGGGTCTGCCAGTACGACCAGAAGCGGGTCAGGATCAGCAGCGCGATCATCCCGCACCAGACGACCGGCACCACCCACGCGAACTCCCACGCCGCCGCGACCACACCGCGTGGCGCGCGGATCACGCCGTGCCGCACGTTGTGCGTGGTGACGTACGAGAAGAGGACGACCGTCGCCGCCCAGGCGAGGGCGCACCACAGGCACAGCGCGCCGATCTCGTACAGCGCCTGCGTCATCAGCCACATGCAGAAGCCCGCCCCGGCCAGCGTGCCCAGGTTCAGGCCCAGCCAGAACCAGCGGCGGTAGCGGGCCCCGGCGAGCACGCCGAGTCCGACGGCGGCCACCGCCGCGTACGTGACGAGTCCGATGACGGGGTTGGGGAAGCCGAAGACCGACGCCTGCGCGCTGCGCATCACGTCCGTGCAGGACAGTACGGGGCTGATCGAGCAGGACGGCACGAAGTCCGGGTTCTCGGCCAGGCGGATCTTGTCGATGGTGATCACGAAGGAGGAGAGAAGGCCCAGCGCGCCGGTGACGACGAGCAGCCAGCCGATGCGCGCACCGCCTCGCCCACCGCCTCGCGCACCACCGCGTACGCCGCCCGTCACCGCGCTCCTCCGTCTCCGCGCCGCGCGGCCCCCGCGGGCCACAGGACGTCGACCGGGATGCCGCGGGCGCGGGCGTAGGCGACGAGGTGGGCGGTGGCGTCGCGGCCGTCGGACGGGGAGCCGTCCCACACCGCCAGGAGCCGGGAGCAGCCGTCGACCAGCTGCTCGTCGGCGCGCACGCAGGCGTCCCGGTCGCCGGGATCGTAGGCGAGGAGCCGCACCTGTCCGGCCGACATCAGCAGTTCGCCGGCGGCCGACAGGTCAGGGCCCGACAGCGGCGCGGGCACCGCGCCGAACGTCGGGATGAGGACGGCCAGGCGCCGCCCGGCGGCCTGTATGGCCCGCGCGAAGACCACCGGCAGTCCGGCCGAGGCGCGCACCAGACCGTACGCCTCGGAGGGCAAGCCTCTGACGCGTGCGGCCAGCTCGCTCTCCATCAGCCTCAGCGCGTCCGGTGACAGGTCGGCATGGCCCACCGCCGCGATCATCCGCGTCCTCGCTTCCGTTGTGCTTTCCGCAGTGTCTTCGCAGTGATTCCTGCTGTTTTCTCCGCTGCGCGATTCGGACAGCGACACAGTGAACCGGCAACATCCGGCCCCCGCGAGGGGCCGAACGGCCCCTGTGCCCCATTGCGAGACGTGCGTGTACTGAGAGAACAGAACATGTACTGAGAACAGAGCATGTACCGGAGACAGGCCCTCAGGGACCCGGGACGAAGGAACGCAGCCATGCCGCGACAGCAGCACCCGGTCGACACGGCACCGGTTCCCGCGCCCGCGCCGTTCGTGCCGCGCCGCGTGGTGGAGATGGGCTCCGCGGAGTCGCTGCGGCTGCTCGCGGGGGCGCCGATGGGCCGCATCGTCTTCACCCAGCGCGCGCTGCCCGCGATCCGCCCGGTCAACCACATCGTGGACGGCGGCGACATCGTGCTGCGCACCCACGAGGGCGCTGCCCTGGCGGCGCAGATCAGCCAGGTCGACGCGGACGGGGTCGTCGTCGCCTACGAGGCCGACGACATCGACCCGGCCACCGGCCTCGGCTGGAGCGTGGTGGCCACGGGCTTCTGCCGCATGGTCACCGACGCCGATCAGGTGGCCCGCTACGAGGCCCGCATCCACCCGTGGACGGACCAGCGCTTGGACAGCGTCGTCCGCATCACGCCGGACCTGATCACGGGCGTGCGGCTGACCGGCGCGGACGGGTGAGTGCCTGCCCCGGAGCGACGCATCCTGGCGCACGCCCTCATTCCTGTCGGAAGGAGGCGGGTCCCCTTCGGTTCAGCGGGGGAGGCCGGCGGGGGAGGCCGGCGGGGGAGGCCGGCGAGGAGCGCCTCGATGCCGTGCCGGAGCCGTGGAACAACGGTGAAAACCCTGTGGCAGTGCTGTCGGTGGTGCCGTTTATGCTGCCCCGGACGATCAAGCGGTACCAGGGGAGGGGCGCGGCATGTTCGGCAAGCTGTTCGGTAGGGGCGCGCAGAGACGGGCGGCGGATCCGTACGCGCTCCCCGCACCACGCGGACACAGGAACGGCGTGTATCCGCTGTACGCCCTCGGGGACACCCGGGTGCTCGCGCTGGTGGGGGCCGCCGAGGCGGGTGACTGGGAGGCGGTCAAGGGAGCCCTCATCCCCTTCGACCTCGGCCGTGACCACCAGGTTCTCGGTGAGCTGGCCGGCGTGGACGGCGTGCAGGACTGGATCGGCCGGGCCGTCGAGGAGGACGGGGAGCACCGGGCGACCGCCCTGCTGATCTCCGGGGCGCGGCACATCGTCTGGGGCTGGGAGGCGCGCACCCGACAGTCGGCCAAGTACGTCACGCAGGAGCAGTGGCGGCTCTTCCACGAGCGCCTCCACATCGCCGAGGAGCAACTGCTCGAGGCCGCCGAGCTGCGGCCGGACTGGGTCGCACCGTGGTGCCGGCTCCTCACCTCGGGCCGCGGCATGTCGCTGGGCGACGCCGTCCACCAGGCCCGCCTCGACGCGGCCCTGCGCCGCGAGCCGCTGGACCTGGAGGCACACGTCGAGCGGGTGTCGCAGCTGCAGCCCCGCTGGAGCGGCGAGCCCGGCCAGGCCCTGGCGTTCGCCCGCGCGGCCTTCGCCGACGCACCCGACGGCCACCGTCTCGGCTGTGTGATCGCCGTCGCCCACATCGAGGAGTGGATGGAGTCGGCCGACGACGACGATCATCTCGTGACCCCCCGGACACAGGAGGAGCTGAGGGAGGCGGCCCTGCGCAGCATCCTCCACCCCGCCTACGAACGGCGCCCGGGGTGGCAGGAGGACTTCAACACCTTCGCCATGGCCCTCGGCCTGTCCCGCGAGAGCACGGTGGCTCCGCGCGTCTTCCAGGAACTGGGCGGCGCCTTCACCCGGTGGCCCTGGAGGTACATGCCACAGCCGGAGGCCGCGTACGCCCGCTTCCGAGGCCGCGTCTGACTCCGGCCCGCCCCGGCCCGTCTCCCCGACCACCTCACCCCGGACTGCGACTGCCTGATGACTGCGCCCGAAACCCCCGTGAGCCCCGCCGACGCCGACCGCACCTTCCAGGTGGACCTGCGCGGCCTCGTCGATCTCCTCTCCCACCACCTCTACTCCAGCCCACGTGTCTACCTGCGTGAACTCATGCAGAACGCGGTGGACGCGCTGACCGCCCGGCACGGCCTCGAACCGGCCGGACCCGCCGAAGCCCTCGGCATACGCCTGTACGCCGACGGCTCGACGGTCCGTGTCGAGGACGACGGCGTCGGCCTTACCGAGGCCGACGTGCACACCTTCCTCGCCACCATCGGCCGCAGCAGCAAGCGCGCCGAGGGCATCGCCGAACAACGCGACGACTTCATAGGCCAGTTCGGCATCGGTCTGCTCTCCTGCTTCCTGGTCGCGGACACCATCCACGTCCTGAGCCGCTCCGCCCGCACCCCCGACGCCCCCACCGTGGAGTGGCGCGGACGCGACGACGGCAGCTACACCGTCCGTACCCTGCCCGCCTCCGCCCGCCCCCGGCCGGGCACCACCGTCACCCTGACGCCGCGGGCCGACGCCACGGAGTGGACCCGCCCGGCCCAAGTCCACGCGCTGGCCCGCCACTTCGGTTCCCTGCTGCGCCACCCGGTCACCTTCGACGACGGCGCGGGCGGCCCGAGCGTGTCCGTCAACCCGCAGACCGCACCCTGGACACGTACGTATCCGACGCCCGGAGCCCGGTCGCGCGCCCTGGCCGCGTACGGCGAAGAGGTCTTCGGTTTCACACCGCTGGACACCATCGAACTGGACCTGCCGGCGGTGGGACTGAAGGGCATCGCCTGCGTGCTCCCCGAGCCGGTGCCGGCCGGACGCCCCCACGGCCATCGCGTGCACGTCAAGGGAATGCTGCTGTCCGAGCAGGCCCAGGAGATCCTGCCCGACTGGGCCTTCTTCGTCCGCTGCGTCGTGGACGCCGAGAGCCTGCGCCCCACCGCCTCCCGGGAGTCCCTGTACGAGGACGACATGCTCGCCGCCGTCCGTGACGCCCTGGCCGAGCGGCTGCGCGCGTGGATCGCCCGAGCCGCCGCGAGCGACCCGGAACTGCTCGGCCGCTTCCTCCAGGCCCACCACCTGGCCGTGAAGTCGCTCGCCGTGCACGACGACGAGATCCTGCGGATGCTGCTGCCCTGGCTGCCGTTCGAGACCACGGACGGGCACACCACCCTCGACGAGTTCGCACGCACCCACCGCACCGTGCTCGTCACGTCGAGCGTGGAGGAGTTCCGGCAGATCGCGGCGATCGCCTCGGCCGCCGGGCTCGGCGTCGTCAACGGCGGCTACACGTACGACCGTGAGCTGGTGCACCGGCTCCCGGAGATCAGGCCCGAGGCCGTCGTGGACGACCTGGACCCCGCGACCCTCACCGCCCATCTCGACCCCGTCGACCGGGAGACCGAACTCGCCGCCACGGCCTACCTCACCGTGGCCCGCGACGCCCTCGCCGTATTCGACTGCGACGTCGCACTGCGCTCCTTCCAGCCCGCCTCCGCCCCCGCCCTGCTCCTCGACAGCCGCGAGGCACGGCACGAGCGCACCCGCTCCCAACTGGCCCGCGAACAGCAGGGCGGGGTGTGGGGCGACATCCTCGGCGCGCTGCGCCAGGAGGCCCCACGGGCCCAGCTGATCCTCAACCAGCTCAACCCGCTGGTCCGCACCGCGGTCGCCATCGACGAGCCCGAACTGGCCCGCACCAGCGCCGAAGCCCTCTACGGGCAGGCCGCGATGCTCTCCCGGCGCCCGCTGCGGCCCGCCGAGTCGAGCCTCATCAACCGCTCCTTCCTCGACCTCCTCGCCCACGCCCTCCGCAAGGACAGCTGACGATGCCCACCGCACCCCAGTCCACCGACGAGCTGTACCAGGCGCTCCGGGAGAACGACCGCCGTCCGTACGGCCGCACCCGCACCGTCACCGCCGAGGAGCTCGTCGAAGCCGCCGAGCGGTTCGAGGACCCCGCGGCCCTCGTCCACGCGCTGCTCGAACTCCAGGAGGCGTACAACTACGGCTCCGAACCCCGCAAGTCACCCGTCGTCTTCGCGCGCCTTCTCACTCTCTTCGACGAGCAGCCCGACGTCTTCGACGAGCGCCTGCGCCACATGCTGTTCTGGCGGTTCAAGTGGGTGGCCCACGCCCTGCGCCAGATCCCCGAGATACCGCTGACCAGCCTGCGCCAGTGGCTGGCACAGATGCGTGAACGGTACGAGACGGCCGGCCTCGGCCTGCAGCCCTACTACCAGCAGGCGTACCAGCTCGCCGCCCACGTAGGCGAGGACACCACCCTCGCCTACGAGCTCTGGGCGGGCCGCGGCCGCACCAGGCTCAGCGACTGCGAGGCATGCGAGATCTGCGAGCACGCCCGCCATCACCTCACGACCGGTGACGCCGAGCGGGCCCTGCGCACCTGGGAGCCCGTCCTGGCAGGCAAGGCGTCCTGCCAGGAGGAACCGGCCCGCTCCATCTCGTACGCACTGCTGCCCCTTGTGCAGGCAGGACGGACCGAGCAGGCCCGCGAACTCCACCTCGCCGGGTACCGGGGCTGCCGCCGCAACCCCTCCATGGCCCAGGAGACCGGCCGGCACCTGGAGTTCTGCGCGCTCACCGGAAACGAGGCACGCGGCCTGGAACTGCTCGCCGAGAACCGCGGCCTGTTCGACGAGGTCGACTCCCCCCTGGACCTGCTCGGCTTCCTCACGGCCGTCGAAGTCCTCCTCCAGCGTGTCGAGTTCCTCGGCCACGGCGACCTGCCCGCGGCCGGGTACCCGGGCCGCACCTGGACGGTGGCCGCTCTGCGCGCCGAAGTGCGCGCTCGCGCCGACGACCTCGCCGCCCGATTCGACTCCCGCAACGGAACCACCGCCCACACCGACCGCCGCAGGGCCCGCCTCGACCGCGCCCCGCTGCTGGACACACTCGAACTGACCCTGCGCACCCGTGGCCTGGACGACGTGGCTCCGGCCGTCGCTCCGGCCGTCGCTCCGGCGGTCGCTCAGGCCGCCGCACCCGCCGTCGGCACGGCAGCCGAGGTGCCCGACTCGCTCCCGGAACTCATCGTCCGGGCAAGGACGTTGGACGAGCAGGGCCACCCGGACGCAAGAGCCTGCTGGACGCGGCTGCGCGACCTCGTCGACGCCGACGACTACACCCACCCCGAAGACCCGGCCGTCGGCCCCCTCGCCCGGCTGCGCGCGGACCTGCTGGCCGAGGAGGCGAACCGGGCGGGGGAGAAGGACGAGTTCGCCGACGCCGCCGCCCTCCACGAGGAGGCCGCGGCTCTGTACGACGCCGCCGGCCGGCCGGCGGACGCGGCGGTCGCCCGGGGCTGCGCCCTGCTCGCCACCGCTCAGATCGCTCCGGAGGACGCCGCGGCGGCCGGTACGCGGGACGCCGACACGGCCGAGGCGACGACCGCGGAACTGACCGCCGCCCACGCCTCGCTGGTCGCCCTGCACGAGCGGACGTCCGGCATGGCCCCGTTCCAGGAGGCCCGCCTGCTGCGGCTGCGGGCCACCGCCCTCGGCCTGCGCCTGCAGACGTCGAGGAACGAGGAGCACGCCGAACCCCTCCGCGCCGAGGTGGCGGCACTGCACGCTTTCGCCACCCGGCACGGGCTCGACGGCCAGATCTCCGGCGCCCTGCTGCTGCGGTGCAGCACGTTCGCCCTGACCGGCGATCTGCCCGCCGCGGTCGCCGAGATCGATGCCCTCCTCGACCGGCTCAGGACGCAGGGCCCCGCTTGGCACCTGCCCCGCACGCTGGGACTCCGGGGCCGGTTGCAGTTCGGCCTGGGGGACGCGGAAGCCGCGCACGCCGACCTGACCGAGAGTCTGAGACTGGCCGCCGACTGGCCGGCCGGCACCGTCGACACCGCCCGCCTGCACGGCGATCTCGCCGAGGCCGCGATGCGCCTGGGCCGCCCCGAGGAGGCCCTGCGACAGCTGACGCGCTCCGCGGAACTGGCGCTGCGCCACGGCAGCCGGACGGACGCCTTCTGCGCCTACAGCGGCGCGGCCCAGCTGTGCCTCGAACTGGGCCGGGTCGAGGACTGCATCGCCCTGCTCGACTCCGTCATGGCCGAACCGGATATCGCGGCTGGAGAGGTGGACGACCGGCTCACCGCCCAGCTGCGCCTGACCCGGGCGCGGGCACTGCGCGCGGGGGAGGACCTCAAGGCCGCCACGGCGGAGTTCGTCGCCCTGGCGGCCGAGTCGGCGGGCTGGGACGACGATCCGGCGAGCCACGTCATGATCGCCGCGGAGGCGGCCGTCCTCCTGGGCGAGTCCGGCGAGTTCGGCCGGGCCCGCCAGGCCATGGACCAGGCCCTCGCCGCTCACGACAAGGCTCCAAGCTACGAACAGCTCAGCAACTGCCTGCGTGAACTCGCCCGCCTGCAGGCGCAGCAGCAGGGCCCCGACGGGCTGGCCGACGCCCTCGCGTTCCTCGACGACGCCGGGCGGATCGCCGACGAGGCCCGCGCCGCCGGACACCGGGCCCAGGGCCGTTCCCTGGACACCGCTCTGGCCTACGAACACGGACGGGTCCACGCCCACGCCGGCGAGTACGAGGCCGCCCTGGCGGCTCTGGAAAAGGCCCTGGCGCTGCTGGGCGAGCCGGCACAGGACGACGACCGCGCCGGCGAGTGGGCCGAGTGCGTCCGCCTGGCAGCCATCGTGGAAGGCCACTACCTGGAACGCGCCGCCGACGCGCTCACGCGCCTCGACGCGGCCGTCTCCCAGCTGACCTCCTCGGGCCACACCGAGGAAGCCGAGCCACTGACCTCCCTGGCGGCCCGGCTCCGCGACGCGACGTGACCCGCCGCTGCCGGGGCGAAGGCCCGTCCCGGCAGCCAAGGAGTGCGGGCGGGGCAGGTCGACGATGCGGCCGGCCCGGCCGGACGCCCCGTCTTCGCGCGCGAGCGGCCTTTGGCGGTGCTGGCGGTGCTGGCGGTATGGCGGGACCGGGACCGCGCCGGAGCCCCGCCGCCTGATGCCCGACGAGCGCGCGCACCCGGGGACCTTGCGGAGCGCACCCGTAAAGGAACCACCAAGATTCCCTCAAGCGACAGACAGGAGGGTCTTAGGTAAGGCTCGCCTAAATTAGGGTGGGGGTGTCCCGAGGCCGCCGTCCCCACCAGGCCGCTCCGTCAGCACCGTCCCCGGAGTTCTCCCATGTCCAGCGCGAACATCGCCCTGCTCGGCGCCATCGCGGGCCTGACGATCTACGTCGGCCTCCCGCTCGGCCGCCTGCGTACGCCGACGCCCCGCCTGAAGGCCGGGCTGAACGCCGTGGCGATCGGCATCCTCGTCTTCCTCGTGTGGGACGTCCTCACGCACGCCTGGGAGCCGATCGACGGGGCCCTGGCCGACCACCACTGGGCGACGGTCGCCTCCGGCGGGCTGGTCCTCGCCGCGGGACTCACCGCCGGTCTCGCCGGACTGGTCTACTACGACGCCTGGATCGCCCGCCGCCGCGCCGCCGCCGCGCGCCCCGCCGGGCCCGGTGCGGCCGCCGCGACGGAACTGGCCCCGAAGACCCGCAGCCAGGCGGGCTCGCTCGCCCTGATGATCGCGACCGGCATCGGCCTGCACAACTTCGCCGAGGGCCTGGCCATCGGCAACTCCGCCGCCAAGGGCGAACTCTCCCTCGCCGTGCTGCTCATCGTCGGATTCGGCCTGCACAACGCCACGGAGGGCTTCGGCATCGTCGCCCCGCTCGCCGCCGAGGGCGAACGCCCCTCGTGGACCACGCTCTTCTGGCTCGGCCTGATCGGCGGCGGCCCCACCTTCCTGGGCACCCTCGTCGGCCAGCACCTCGTCAACGACACCCTCTCCATCGCCTTCCTCGGCCTGGCCGCCGGCTCCATCCTCTACGTGGTCATCGAACTGCTGGCGGTGGCCCGCAAGGCCAACCTCAAGACGCTGACCACCTGGTGCGTCCTGCTCGGCCTGATGCTCGGCTTCGCCACGGACGCCGTGGTCACCGCCGCCGGGGCCTGACGCCCCGTCGCCGCGCCCCTCAGGACGCGTTGGCCACGCACTCGTCCCGCGTCCTGCAGTAGTGCTCCGCCGGGTCCGCACGGTAACTCCACGGCAGCGCGCCGACATGGCCGTCGACCTGGCGGAACTGTTCCACGGCTTCGTCCCAGCGGCCCTGGAGGTCGAGGTAGTACGCCAGTACGTGGCGGACTTCGGCCAGGCGCGGGTGGTCCGGATCGGCGGCGGCCACGTCCGCGAGGACCGCGTCGACCGCCGCGTACATCTCCGGCGTACGGTCCACCTCCGTGTCGTCCGACGTGTCGTGCTCGAAGTGCGCGATCAACGGGAACACCGTCATCAGACTGCCTTCGGGCGCGCCTGCCGCGGCCTTGGTCGCGAACGCGCGGGCCAGCTCCTCGGACCCGCGCCACTTCGCCGACCAGAACTGCAGAGCGGTCCAGTGCGCCTGGTAGTGGTGCGGGGCGCGGCGGGTGATCTCCTCCCATATCCGGCGCATCTCCTCGTGCCCCCGGCCAAGGCCCAGCGCACTCCAGATCATGCCGATGTAGGGGCAGGGGTCGTCCGCCGGTGCCAGCTTCGCGGCCCGGGCGTGCTGGTCGTCCGCGAGCGGCAGCGTGCGCTGGAATCCGGCGAACTGTTCGGCGCTGGTGAACTTCGCGCGCTTGGCTCCGCGGAGGTTCCAGGCGAGGCACACGGTGCTGCGGGCCCTGACCAGGGCCGCGCCCGGATCGTCGGGGCGGGCCGACTCCCAGCTCAGCAGCCAGGCGTCGTCTTCGGCGGCCAGCAGGCCGAGGTGGTAGGCGAGCCAGGCGCGCCGTTCCCAGTCGCGGGTGCGGGCCGTCTCGTCCAGCAGGCTCGCGCCCGGCTCCCAGTCCCCGGCCCGAGCCTCCGCAAGGGCGACCGTGAGGGCGGGCGACAGCGGGGCGGCGAGCTTGGTGTTCTGCCGTTCGGCCGACAGCAGGCCCAGGTCGGCGGTGCGCCGTGCGACCGACGCGGCTGTCTCCTCGGCCTCCGGGTCGTACCGCAGGCCCTCGGCGTAGCCCTGCACCACGGCTTTGAGAAGGTAGATCCCAAAGCCCAGCAGGCCGAGAACGACAGGGGTCAGCACGACCCACAAGATGATGATCACAGGGCCTCGCAGGGCGGAGAGAAGGAACGTCACGGCAGGAGCGAACGCGTGGCGGGCGGGACTCCCGACAGGTGAACGCCACGTCCGTGCCGTCCCGGACCCTCACCCCCCGGTGCAGCTGCGCACTGTAGCGCAACGGCAGGTCGGAGGGCAGGTCGAAGGGCAGGCCAGGGACCGGAGGGTCAGCACTCGATGATGTTCACCGCGAGGCCGCCGCGCGCCGTCTCCTTGTACTTGACGGACATGTCGGCCCCGGTGTCCCGCATCGTCTTGATGACCTTGTCCAGCGACACCTTGTGCGAGCCGTCGCCGCGCATCGCCATCTTCGCCGCGGTGACCGCCTTCACGGCCGCCATGCCGTTGCGCTCGATGCACGGGATCTGTACGAGACCGCCGACCGGGTCGCAGGTCAGGCCCAGGTTGTGCTCCATGCCGATCTCCGCGGCGTTCTCCACCTGCTCGGGGGAGCCGCCCAGGACCTCCGCGAG
Organism: Streptomyces beihaiensis; assembly: GCF_026274175.1. Classification (GTDB taxonomy): domain Bacteria; phylum Actinomycetota; class Actinomycetes; order Streptomycetales; family Streptomycetaceae; genus Streptomyces; species Streptomyces beihaiensis. Next base: position 1,304 of record NZ_JAPHNL010000003.1, on the reverse strand, counting down.
GGCGCCCGCCGCCATCGAACAGGCCGAGCCGACCTCGCCCTGGCAGCCGACCTCGGCGCCCGAGATGGAGGCGTTCTCCTTGAACAGCATGCCGATCGCGCCGGCCGCGAGCAGGAAGCGCACCACGCCCTCCTCGTCGGCGCCCGGCACGAAGTCCATGTAGTAGTGCAGGACGGCGGGGATGATGCCCGCCGCGCCGTTGGTCGGCGCCGTGACGACACGGCCGCCCGCCGCGTTCTCCTCGTTCACCGCCATCGCGTACAGGGTGATCCACTCCATGGCCAGCCCCGCCGGATCGCCCTCGGCCCGCAGCTTGCGCGCCGAACTCGCGGCGCGGCGGCGGACCTTGAGGCCGCCGGGCAGAATGCCCTCGCGGGACATGCCGCGCGAGACGCAGGCCCGCATCACCCGCCAGATCTCGAGGAGCCCGGCGCGGATCTCGTCCTCGGTGCGCCACGCCTTCTCGTTCTCCAGCATCAGGGCCGGGATGGACAGGCCGGTCTCGCGGGCCAGGCGCAGCAGCTCGTCGCCGGTGCGGAAGGGGTACTTCAGGACCGTGTCGTCCGGGACGATCGGGTTCTCGCCCTCGGCGCTCTCCTGGGCGAGCACGGTCTCGTCGACGACGAAGCCGCCGCCGACCGAGTAGTACGTCTTGGTCAGCAGCTCGGTGCCGTCGGCGTCGTACGCCCACAGGGTCATGCCGTTGGCGTGGTAGGGCAGGGCCTTGCGGCGGTGCAGGACCAGGTCGTCGTCGAAGGCGAAGGCGATCTCGTGCGCGCCGAGCAGGCTGATGCGGCCGGAGCTCTTGATCTTCTCGACGCGCTCGTCGGCGGTCTCCACGTCCACCGTGCGCGGCGACTCGCCCTCCAGGCCGAGCAGCACCGCCTTCGGCGTGCCGTGCCCGTGCCCGGTGGCGCCGAGCGAGCCGTACAGCTCCGCGCGTATCGAGGCGGTGTGGGCCAGCAGGCCCTCGTTCTTCAGCCGCCGCGCGAACATGCGCGCCGCGCGCATCGGGCCGACCGTATGCGAGCTGGACGGGCCGATGCCGATCGAGAACAGGTCGAAGACCGAGATGGCCACGGTGGAACTCCAATGGTGGTGGTAGACGCCGTTGTCTGCCGGGTGGTGGTGCGGCGGGGCGCCGCGCACGCTGGTCGCTTCTGTCTCCAGTGTGCGCGGCGCCCCGGGCGAATGTGCGTACGAAAGCGTACGGAACTACGACAGGCCGGGGTACAGGGGGTGCTTCTCGGCGAGGGTGGTCACCCGTGCCTTGAGGGCCGTGGCGGTCTCGGTGTCGTAGGTCG
>NZ_JAPHNL010000002.1 GCF_026274175.1 Streptomyces beihaiensis | reverse complement strand
GGCGCGCGCTGCGGGACGGACGGCGGCGGTGCGGCCGGCGCGATGTACTACGCCGACCACCGAAGCGACGGCACCGGCTCGGCGTCGGGCCGGGCCACCGCGGGCCAGGGCACCGGCAAGGCGAGCGAAACCCCGGGCGGCAAGAAGAACGGGACCGGCGCCACCGGCGCCACCGGCGCCACCGGCGGCACCGGTGGGAACAGCGGAAGCGGCGGCAACGGCGGCAAGACCGGCGGCGGTGGCTCCATCCCCGCCAACTGGGTCCGGGTCCACGCCCCCGAGGGCTTCAGCCTGATGCTGCCGCCCGGCTGGAAGCGGAAGGTGGACGGCTCACAGATCGACTTCACGCCGGACGGCGGGAAGCGGTTCGTCCGCATAGGGATAGAGAGGTCGCCGGACTGGCAGAGCTCGTACCTGCACCAGCTCGACCTGGAGCGGCAGGTCCGCAAGCGCCTTCCGGACTACCGGCGGCTGCAGCTGCACTCCAACACCTACCGGGACCGCAAGGGCTCTCGCTGGGAGTTCACCTGGACCGCCGGTTCGGGCGACGCGGCGTCGGGTCCGCAACACGCCATCGAGCAGAGCTACATGGCCGACGACGGCACCGAGTACGCCATCTACTTCTCCGTGCCCGCCGCCCAATGGCCCGTCGCGAGCCAGCAGTTCCCGGAGATCCTGCGCAGCTGGCGGACCTCGTAACGCACGCATCGGACGAGGGCTTCAAGTCGAACGGCGACACCGACCTGTCGATGCCGTCCGGCGCGCACACGACACCGGACACCAAGACCCCCTTCCACGGCGAGCCAACCGCCGAGAACGCCGAGAACGCCGAGAACACGGTCGACTACAGGACGACCGACATGAGCCACCCGCTGCCGCGCGAGGTGCGCTTCTTCTCCTACGAGAACAAGGCCGGGGACATGTAACGCATGGTGATCGAGTACCCGGGCAAGGGCTCTTCACCGAGCGGGGCCGCCAGGTCGCCGACCAGGTCATCGACAAGGTGGGCATCGACAATCTCTGAGCACGTCAGGGACGCGTACCGCACCACGGATAACCCCTGATCAGCAGCTTTTCTGCCAGTGACCACTGGCGCCGTGTGGATGGACGGTGAAGGCGGGTTACCAGTGGGTACCCAAACCGTCCACTTGGGCCTACGCTCGCCTCCATGACGGACTCGCAGGCCCCCACCGGTACCGGCACCAACCCGACGGCCCCCGCCCCTCAGGGCGCGCGCACCGCGGCCGACGTGGTCACGCCCGACCTCGTCGCCCGGCTCACCCGCGGTGTGGCCGGTTCGGGGCGCACGGCGAACCACACGCCGTTCACCGGCGACAAGCTCGCCGACCTGCCGGAGTCCACCCCGGACGACGTGGCGGCGGCCTTCGACACGGCCCGTGCCGCGCAGGGCGCCTGGGCGAGGACCCCGGTACGGCAGCGCGCCGCGGTGCTGCTCCGCTTCCACGACCTGGTGCTCGCCCGCCAGGCCGAGGTCCTCGACCTGATCCAGCTGGAGACCGGCAAGGCCCGTCTGCACGCCCACGAGGAGGTGCAGGCCGTCGCGGTGGCCGCCCGGCACTACGGCAGAAAGGCCCCGGCATACCTGAAGCCCAGGCGGCACACGGGCGCGGTCCCCACCCTCACCAAGGTCACCGAACTGCGCCAGCCGCGCGGCGTGGTCGGCCAGATCGCCCCGTGGAACTACCCCCTCGAACTCTCCGTCGGCGACGCGCTCCCGGCCTTCGCCGCGGGCAACGCCGTCGTGATGAAGCCGGACACGGAGACCTGCCTGACCGCCCTGTGGGCCCGTGACCTGCTAATCGAGGCGGGCCTGCCGGCCGACGTCTTCCAGGTCGTACTCGGCGAAGGCCCGGTCGTGGGGCCCGAGTTGGTCAAGCACGCCGACTACGTCTCGTTCACCGGCTCCACCCGCACGGGCCGCGAGGTCGCCCAGGGCGCCGCCGCCCGCCTGGTCGGCGTCTCGCTGGAACTCGGCGGGAAGAACGCCATGGTGGTGCTCGACGACGCCGACGTGGAGAAGGCCGCGGCGGGCGCCGTACGGGCCTGCTTCTCCTCAGCGGGCCAGCTGTGCATCTCCATCGAGCGGCTCTACGTCCACGAGTCGGTCGCGGACGCGTTCCTGGCCCGTTTCGCGGCCCGCACCAAGGCGATGCGGCTCGGCACGTCCCTCGCGTACGGCGCCGACATGGGCTCACTCGTCGGCGAACGCCAGCTGGAGACGGTGACCCGGCACGTCGAGGAGGCCGTGGCGAAGGGCGCCAAGGTGGTGGCGGGAGGCGTGGCCCGCCCCGACATCGGCCCGTACTTCTACGAGCCGACGATCCTGGACGGCGTCGAAGCACCGATGTCCGTCTGCACGGAGGAGACCTTCGGCCCGGTCGTCTCGGTCTATCGCTTCAAGGACGACGACGAGGTGGTCGAGCGCGCCAACTCCACCCCGTACGGCCTGAACTCCTCGGTCTGGACGAAGAACGCCAGGCGCGGCCACGCCCTCGCCGCCCGTCTGCGCACCGGAACCGTCAACATCAACGAGGGCTACGCCCCCGCGTACGGCAGCGTCCAGTCGCCCATGGGCGGCATGAAGGACTCGGGGCTCGGCCGCCGCCACGGCTCCGAGGGCATCCTCAAGTACACGGAGGCCCAGACGGTCGCCCACCAGCGCCTGATGCCGATGGCCCCGTCGTTCGGCATGGACGACGAGAAGTACGCGAAGTTCATGAGCGTGAGCCTGAGCGCGATGAAGAAGCTGGGCTTGAAGTAGCGGCACGCTCGGGGCACGGGGTGCCTCATCAGGGGCGCCGGGCCGTATCGATGTGCGGCTTTGCCGCAGGGGCGCGAGCAACCACACCCAACCCGCACACGCAACGAGGGAGAAGCCCGATGGCGACGGCCGAGAAGAAGCCCAGTACGGCGTACGACTACGACGTGCTGGTGGTCGGCTCCGGCTTCGGAGGCTCCGTCTCGGCCCTGCGCCTCACGGAGAAGGGCTACACCGTGGGCGTGCTGGAGGCGGGCCGCCGCTTCACCCGGGAGTCGCTCCCCAAGAACTCCTGGGATCTGAAGAACTACCTCTGGGCCCCGAAACTGGGCCTCTACGGCATCCAGCGCATCCACCTGCTCGGCAACGTCATGGTCCTGGCGGGCGCCGGGGTGGGCGGCGGGTCGCTCAACTACGCCAACACCCTCTACGTCCCGCCGAAGCCGTTCTTCGACGACCCGCAGTGGAAGCACATCACGGACTGGCAGGAGGAGCTGAAGCCGTACTACGACCAGGCGCGACGCATGCTGGGCGTACGCCTCAACCCGACGATGACACCCGCCGACGTGCACCTGAAGGCGGCGGCGCAGTCGATGGGCATCGGCGACACGTTCCACATGGCGCCGGTCGGCGTCTTCTTCGGCGACGGCGAGGACGCCGACGGATCGACGAAGGCCGAGCCGGGCCGCGAGGTGGCCGACCCGTACTTCGGCGGCGCGGGCCCCGCCCGCAAGGCCTGCACCGAGTGCGGCGAGTGCATGACGGGCTGCCGCCACGGCGCGAAGAACACGCTCAACGAGAACTACCTCTACCTGGCCGAGAAGGCGGGCGCGACCGTCCACCCGATGACGACGGTCGTCTCCGTCACGGACGACTCGCGCGGCGGCTACGCGGTCGCCACGCTGCCCACGGACGACAGGAAGAAGTCCGAGGGCCGGCTCTTCACGGCCCGCAAGGTGGTGATCGCGGCGGGCACGTACGGCACGCAGACGCTGCTGCACCGCATGAAGGCCGGCGGCCAACTCCCGTACATATCGAGCAAGCTGGGCGAGCTGACCCGTACGAACTCGGAGGCGCTGGTAGGCGCCCAGACCACGGACCGCCGCTACCGCAAGAAGCACGGGGCGACGTCGCGGAAGGCGGACTTCACGCGGGGCGTGGCCATCACGTCCTCCATCCACCCGGACGAGAACACGCACATCGAACCGGTCCGCTACGGCAAGGGCTCGAACGCGATGGGCAGCCTGTCCATCCTCCAAGTCCCGTACGCGGAGGGCTCCTCGCGGATCGCGGCCTGGCTGGCGAACGTGGTCAAGCACCCGACCTTGATGGCCAGGTCCCTCTCCAACCACCGCTGGTCGGAGAAGACCATCATCGGCCTGGTCATGCAGTCCCTGGACAACTCGCTGACCACCTACCTGAAGCCGGACGGCGTCGGCAAGGGCCTGCTCACGGCGGAACAGGGCCACGGCAAGCCCAATCCCAAGCAGATCAAGGCGGCGGCGGACGGCGCGGCGGCCATCGCGGAGCAGATCAACGGCTTCCCGGGCTCGAACGTCGGCGAACTGATGGGCACGCCGCTGACCGCCCACTTCCTGGGCGGCTGCCCCATCGGCGACTCGGCGCGCACGGGCGTGATCGACCCGTACCACCGCCTCTACGGCCACCCCGGCATCTCGGTGGTGGACGGCGCGGCGGTCACCGCGAACCTGGGCGTCAACCCGTCGCTGACCATCACGGCGCAGGCCGAGCGGGCGATGTCGTTCTGGCCCAACAAGGGCGAACAGGACCCGCGCCCGGCACCCGGCGCGGCCTACGAACGCCTCGCCCCGGTCGAGCCGAAGGCCCCGGCGGTCCCCGCGGACGCGTTCGGCGCGTTGCGCCTGCCGTTCCTGGACGTGCCGGAGGTCCCGCCGAAGAAGTGAGCCGCGCCCGGAGAAGCCCGGGGGAAGAAGTGAGGCCCCGTGCCCGGTGGGAAATCCGGGCACGGGGCCGACTCATGGCCTACGCGGGTCGGTTACGCGGTGGCACCCGACTTGCGGCGACGCACGGAGTACATGACACCGGCACCGGCGACGACGGCGATACCGCCGACCAGGCCGACGGTCGGCAGCATGGAGCTGGAACCGGTCTCGGCGAGGGTGCCCGTCACCTCGGGCGTCTTGGTCTTGTCAGCGGGCTTGGTGGCGATGGGAGCCTTGCCACCCTCCTGCGGCTTGGTGCCCTTCGTCGGGGTGTCGGCGCCGACGATCATGAACTTGTAGGCGACCTCACCCTCACCGGTGCACTTGGCGTCGGAGTCGCCGTAGATGCTGGCGCCGAGCGAGAAGCCCGCGCCGACCGGGGCGGCGGACGTCACGTTGACGCGCATCGCGATGTCGACCGCGTAGTCGGGCTTGAGGACGTCCGTGTAACCGACGTAACCGACGGCCTGGCCACCCTCGTTCAGGTTGTACCAGCTCTTGGTCGACGGGTCGTACGACTGCAGCTGGACCTGCTTGCTCGAGAACATCTCCTCGCCGTTCTTGTCGGCCGAGGCGCCCGCGAAGTAGCCCAGGTTGCTGAGGACGGAGTCCGAGTTGTTGTCGACGGTCAGCGTGAACTTGTGCCAGCCGCTGCCGCGCTGGATCTTGCCCGGAAGACCCTTGATGCTCAGGTCGACCTTGGTGTCCTTGCAGTCCGGCGCCGGGCCGTCGCTCGGCTTGGCCGACGTCGACGTGGAGGCCGAGGGCTTGGTGGTCGTGGACGCGGACGTGGACGTGGAGGCCGACGAGGTGGGCTTCGTCGACGTGGAGGCGCTCGACTCGGGCTTGCTGGAGTCCGACGCGGACGCGGAAGCGGAAGCCGAAGCGCTCGGCGACTCGCTGGCGGTGACGGACGCGCTCGCGGACGCGGAGGCCGAGGCCGAGGCGGAGGAGGTTTCGGTAGCGGCGGGGCCGCCGCCGTCGGCGAACGCGGCGGGGGCGGACAGCAGTGCGATCGGGGCTATGGCCGCCGTGGCGGCAGCCGTCACCAGGGCGCGGCGAAGCTTCATCAAGACCTCAGAAAGTCTGGGCGTGCCGCGTCCCGACAGGACGCACCCGACCGGTCACGGCACGAGCTGGACGGCCGACGCATGCGTGGGTGATCGCGTGGCCGTTGGTTCTGCAGGTGTGACCGCTGGTGGCCGGAAACGGTTGTGCCGTCTCTCACGGAGACTTTATGTGAGGTGGATCACTGGACTGGGGTGCGGGGCGGGGCTGCGTGGGGACAGCGCCGGGGACACTGACACGGACAGAGGTAGGGACAGTGACACGGACAGAGACAGGGACAGAGGCAGGAGTCCGGCCGGCCCCGGGCGTCCCCGGGACCGACCGTTCTCTTGGGTGACCGGGCTGCTGTCCCCTGCCGTCCGGTCACATCACTGGAGCGAGGTCCCACGACGTACGCGGCACGGGCCGCGACGTCTCATCGCTCCAGCGGAGCCACGCGTGGTTCGGTTGGGCCCGCCCCTGGCTGGCACGGACACCGGGACCAACGAAGCCCGCGGCGACCGGTCACGCGCCGTACGGGTGAGGGCGGAATCGAACGTGCGACCTGGTCCGCGTCAGATGCGGCCCCGGCACAGTTCGAGGAGCGTCATGGCGAGCGAGGTGCCCGGCTTGCCGAGCGCTTCCCTGTAGTGGCCGAGGACCTCCATCTCGCGGGAGAGGTTCACGCGCCGTCCGCCGGAGGCGATCCGCGCGTCCTGGATGACGGCCGAGACGGCCATCCGTTCCTGGACGAGTCCGATGATCCGGTCGTCGAGCGCGTCGATGCGCCCGCGGGCGCCGGAGATCACCTCGGCGGCCTCGGCGGTGCGGGCGCCGGTGCCGTCGACGGCGGCGGCGTCAGTGGCGGTGGCGGTGGTGGTGGCGGTGGTGATGCTCATGGCGGGGCTCCTCGTCGGCTGTCGGTGGCGGAGCCCCGGATCGGCGGACCCGGGAAACGACAGGCGCCCCGGGCCTTGTCGGCCCGGGGCGCCTGGGAAGTCGCTTGTCAGTGGCTCAAGCAGCACGTCCATGGCATCCGGCGGGCCGGCTGCCATAGGTAAAGACGAACGTCGTGTGCGCGAGCATGCGGCCACTATAGCGGGCGTCCACAGCGGGCGTCGCCGTCGCCGTCCGGCGGCCGGCGGAACGGTCCGGTGGCCGGAGGAACGTACGAGCGACCCGGTAGAATCGGCCAAAGGATCCCACCGCTCAGCCGCCGGAAGGCAACCCGTGTCATCAGCGACCCCCGCTGCCGCCGCTCCCGACACCGTCCTGGTCGTCGACTTCGGTGCGCAGTATGCCCAGCTCATCGCCCGCCGCGTCCGTGAGGCCCGGGTCTACAGCGAGATCGTGCCGAGCACCATGCCGGTCGACGAGATGCTCGCCAAGAACCCGGCGGCGATCATCCTCTCCGGCGGCCCCTCGTCGGTCTACGCGGAGGGCGCACCGCGCCTGGACCGCACGCTCTTCGAGGCCGGCGTCCCGGTCTTCGGCATGTGCTACGGCTTCCAGCTGATGGCGACGGCCCTCGGCGGCACCGTCGACGACAACGGCGCCCGTGAGTACGGCCGCACCCCGCTCACCGTCTCCAGGACGTCCTCCACCCTCTTCGAGGGCACGCCCGCCGAGCAGTCCGTCTGGATGTCCCACGGCGACGCCTGCTCCGCCGCGCCGGAGGGCTTCACCGTCACCGCCTCGACGGACGTCGTGCCCGTCGCCGCGTTCGAGAACGACGAGAAGAAGCTGTACGGGGTCCAGTACCACCCCGAGGTCATGCACTCCACGCACGGCCAGCAGGTCCTTGAGCACTTCCTGTACCGGGGCGCGGGCCTGAAGCCCACCTGGACGACCGGCAGCGTCATCGAGGAGCAGGTCGAGGCGATCCGCGCGCAGGTCGGCGACAAGCGCGCCATCTGCGGCCTGTCCGGCGGCGTCGACTCCGCGGTGGCCGCCGCGCTCGTCCAGAAGGCCATCGGCTCGCAGCTGACCTGCGTGTACGTCGACCACGGCCTGATGCGCAAGGGCGAGACCGAGCAGGTCGAGAAGGACTTCGTCGCCGCGACCGGCGCCAACCTGAAGGTCGTCGACGCCAGCGAGCGGTTCCTCACCGCCCTCGCGGGGGTGTCCGACCCCGAGACCAAGCGCAAGATCATCGGCCGGGAGTTCATCCGCGTCTTCGAGCAGGCGCAGCTGGAGATCCTCCAGGAGGACGGCCCCGAGGTCGCTTTCCTCGTGCAGGGCACGCTCTACCCGGACGTCGTCGAGTCCGGCGGCGGCACCGGCACGGCGAACATCAAGTCGCACCACAACGTGGGCGGGCTGCCCGACGACATCGAGTTCGAGCTCGTCGAGCCGCTGCGCAAGCTGTTCAAGGACGAGGTCCGGATGGTCGGCGCCGAGCTCGGCCTGCCCGACGAGATCGTCCAGCGCCAGCCGTTCCCCGGCCCCGGCCTCGGCATCCGTATCGTCGGCGAGGTCACCAAGGACCGGCTCGACCTGCTGCGCGAGGCCGACGCCATCGCCCGCGAGGAGCTGACCGCCGCCGGTCTCGACCGCGAGATCTGGCAGTGCCCGGTCGTGCTGCTCGCCGACGTCCGCAGCGTCGGCGTCCAGGGCGACGGCCGCACGTACGGACACCCGATCGTGCTGCGCCCGGTCTCGTCCGAGGACGCCATGACGGCGGACTGGACGCGGATGCCCTACGACGTGCTCGCCAAGATCTCGACCCGCATCACCAACGAGGTCGCCGACGTCAACCGCGTCGTCCTCGACGTGACGAGCAAGCCGCCGGGGACGATCGAGTGGGAGTGACCCCGTGACCCCGTACCGCGTACGGCGTCACACGCGCTTGATCACGCGTACGGGCTCGCCGGGCTTCCAGACCTGGACGACGAGGTACTTGTCGTCCTCGACGTAGGTGCGTACGACCTCCGTCAGCTCGACACGGAAGAGGTGGGACCGCTCCGGCGGTTCCGCCTCTTCTTCGTATGCGCGCCCGGCGATCCGTATGTCACCGCCGCCCATCGACGTGCCCTCGCCCGGATTGGCCTGCAGCGCGAACCGTGGATCGCGCCACAGGTCCCGTGCCTTGAGTGAGCCCGGCAACATGGCGAGCCGCAACTCCCCGCCGGAGAAACGGACTTCCATCCCGGACGTGCGCGGTGAACCGTCGCCGCGCAAGGTCGCGAGGGTGTGGTGGGTGTACCGGCCGAAGCGGGCCTCGACGGTCTTGGCGAGGTCGGGTTCGGCGGCGGTGAAGGATGCCCAGTTCGCGTTCGCTGTCATACGCCGAGCCTGCCTCGGATACCCGACATCTTCTGTCCGGCTTCCTGCAGGTCAAACGTGATGCCGTCACTCGTTCGTTCGGGCGGCGGCATCGTCGTATCCGCTCGGTAGGCTTGCACCACGGATCAGAATCCCGTCCATGGGAGGACTCCTCATGACCGCTGAGACCGCGCACCACTGGCCGGTGCCACCGCAGGACGGTTACACCGTGGACGACCTTCTGACGCTGCCCGACCTCCCGCCGCACACCGAGCTTCGGCACGAGCGGCTGAAGCTCAGTCTGCCCTTCCCCGTCGACATCGACCTGACCGAGATCGACACCATGTGACCGCGAACCCCCGCAGTCTCTTCACGGCGCTGCCCTGTTCTCCTGCGCCACCCGCGGGTACCTTCCGCCCATGCCGAAGCAGAACCCCGCGCCGATCCCCGCCGACCAGCTGCACTTCGCCATGCCGCCGGTGCACGACACCGCGGCCGACGAGCGGCGCTACCGCAAGGAGCGGCTGGCGGGCGCGTTGCGGATCTTCGGGCGGCTCGGCTACGAGGACGGCGTGTCGGGACACATCACCGCCCGCGACCCGGAGTACGACGATTGCTACTGGGTCAACCCGTTCGGCATGCCGTTCCGGCACATCACCACGGACGACCTCGTCCTCGTCAACGGTGACGGCCAGGTCGTCGAAGGCGGCCACCACGTCAACCAGGCCGCGTTCACCGTCCACGCCGAAGTGCACAGGGCCCGGCCCGAACTGGTCTCGGTCGCGCACTGCCACTCCACGTACGGGCGGGCGGTCGCCGCGCTCGGCGAGCTGGTCGAGCCGATCACGCAGGAGGCGTGCGCGTTCTACGAGGATCACGCGCTGCTCGACGAGTACACGGGCGTCAGCGTCGACGCCGACGAGGGCAAGCGGATCGCCGCCGCGCTCGGCACGTACAAGGCCGTCATCCTGCGCAACCGGGGGCTGCTCACCGTCGGCGACTCGGTGGACGCGGCGGCCTGGTGGTTCATCGCGCTCGAACGCTGCTGTGAAGTGCAGATCGCGGCGCGCTCGGCCGGCCGGCCCGTCCTCATCGACCGGCGGCAGGCCGCGGCGACCCGCGAGCGGACCGGGAGCGACCTCGTCGCGTGGATCAACTACCAAGGGCTGTGGCAGCGCGTCAGCCGCAGCGAGCCGGAGCTGTTCGGGCGGTCCGCGCCCGCCGGATGATCCCGGCGCGGGTCAACGCCGGCGAAGGGCGTTCACCCGCAAGGGGGCCGGTGCCGGGCCCGTCGGGGCTGTCGCGTGCGACACAATTCCCTTTCATCACAAGTACGTTGACGATGTCGACGATGTTGACGAAGGCGGGGCGTCGCGGTGGCGGTGCAGGAGGCGCGGCAGGGGTACGGAACGCGGAAGTACGACACGCGGGGGCATGACACCCACCGGGGCGGCTGCACGTGCGGCGGCTGCACGTGCGGCGCGCGCGAAGGACACCGCAGGGCCGTCGCGGCGTTCCTGCTCAAGCGGGACGAGCTGGCGGCCGGACAGGGCCTGCCCGCGGCGCTCGCCCACTCGGCCGGCGCCTCCCGCCGGTGGGTCTCCGACGAACTCACCCGCTCCGCGCGGGCCGTCGGCGAACGGGGCCGCGCCGAGCGGGATGCCTGGCTGGCCGGGCTGTGGCCGCGCACGGTCGGTGTGGTCTGGGGCGGCGTCGGCGTGCTGCTGCTCGTCCAGGCGCTCACCGCCGCCGCGGGCGCGGGCTGGACCGTCGCGCGCACGGCGGGCCTCGTCGCCGCGGCCGTGACGGGCGGACTGCTGACGGCGGCCGGACGGCTGCACCGGTCGCGCGGCGGCGTGCTGGCCCCACTGATCGGCGAGGACAACCGGCTGTCGACCTCACGCGCGGCGGCGGCCGGTGTGGTGCTGCTGTGCGGGTACGCGGTGCTCGTGCTCGCGGTGCGGCTCGTGGCCGCGTCGGGGCGCGGGCAGCGCGCCGAGCTGGTGGACGGGCTCCGGCTGGGCCGTTCGGCGGGCCTGTTGACCGTCCTGGCCGTGGTGTGCGCGGTGGCCGTCCTCGCACGGTGGCTCGTCGGTACGCGGGTGCTCGGGCAGCGGTCGCAGAAGGTGCGTGCCGCCCGGCCGCGCGGCGCCGACCTGCTCACGGACGACGCGGGCCGGGGCAGCTTCACCGACGTCCAGTACGTCGCCGTGACCGCGGCCGCCGTCGTGTGGGCGCTGGCCCGGCTCGCCCGCCGCCCCGACCGGCTGCCCGACCTGCCGTGGGGCCTGGCCGTGCTCGTGGTCGTCTCCGCGGCGACGTACCTGGCCGGAAAGTACGCGGAGGGCGGCAGGCCCGTCATCCACTCCGTGGTCCGCGCCCGGGAGGCCGGTGACCTGGACGCGCCGGTCCGCACCGGCGACGACATCGAGATCCGCGGTGCCGGTTTCGTACCGCCCGGCGCGGGCGGCGCCGACCAGCTCGCCCGCCTCGCCGTACGCATCGGTGCCGTGCACGTGCATGTGCCGTTGGTGCCGGTGCCCGGCGGCTTCACCAATCCGACCGACACGGTGGTGACGGTGCCGGTCCCGGCCGACGTGGAGCCCGGGCGGGTGGAGGTACAGGTGATCACCGCCTCGGGGGCCGGGACCAACCCGTGCGTGGTGGACGTCGTCGACTGAACCTCGTCCGAACCGTCCGAACCGTCCGAACCGTCCGAACCGTCCGAACCGTCCGAACCCCGTCCGAACCCCGTCGATCGAACCCCGTCGACTGAACGGCCCCACGTGGTGAGCCGATTCGGCTTCTCGTACGTATGGTCGGGTAAAGAACCCCAGGACCGAGAGGCGGCGGATCGGCCATGGTGTACGACGTCCGTATGGACCCCCACACGAGCTATGTCGAGCGCGGCAGGGACTGGCGCGAGACCATTCAGCGCTACGCCTTCGTGCCGCTGCGCATATTCCTCGGCGTCACCTTCATCTACGCGGGCCTCGACAAACTGACCGACAGCGCGTTCTTCAAGGCGAGCGGGCCCGGCTCGATCGGCGAGCAGATGCACGCCGTGCACGCCACAGCGGCCGTCCCGCAACTGGTCGACCTGGCCCTGAAGTCCCCGGTCGGCTTCGGCTACGCCATCGCCTTCGGCGAGCTGGCCGTCGGGCTCGGCACGCTGCTCGGCCTCTTCGCGCGGATCGCGGCGGTCGGCGGGGCGCTGATCTCGCTGAGCCTGTGGCTCACGGTGAGCTGGGCCGTGCAGCCGTACTACCTGGGGAACGACCTGGTGTACCTGATGGCGTGGCTGCCGATCGTTCTCGGCGGGGCGGCGGTGTGGTCGGTGGATTCCTGGTGGCGGGGGCGGAAGGTCCGGTCGGCCGGGCTGTTCTAGGTGGCGCGGTTGCGGTCGGCCGGGGGCGTGGACTCGGGGCGGCGGCGTGCCGACCGCGCGATCACACCCACCACACCGGCCACCACCAGGCCCCCGCCCACCAGCGGGAACGCCACCCACCACGGGCTCTGCCAGGCGTCGCCCGCGTCGCCGAAGTACACGACGGCCGTCAGGATCAGGGCGAGGCCCGCCACCAGCCGTCCTGGGCGCAGGTCATGCCGCACGGTCCACCTCCGCCTGGCCGACGCCGACCTCCACGTGCAGTTCGATCACGCCGGCCGGTTTCGTCCCGGCCGGCGGGGCGAGGGTGATCCTCTTGTCCTGCCCCGGACGGACGTCGACGTCGTGCGACGTGTCGCCGGGCAGCTGGACGTCGCCCACGCCCACCTCCACATGGAGTCTCACCGTGTCCCCGGTGGCGCCCGGCGGCAGCACGACGCGCGCCCGGCCCGCCCCGACCTCCACGCGCGTGGTCAGGGTCTCGCCCTTGGCCGCGTCCACCTTCGACAGGTCGAGTGTGCCGACGCCGCTGCCCACCTCGTAACGCGGCCGCAGCTCCTTGCCGCTCGTCGGGGCCCAGGTGGTGTGCGTCCACTCCGTGGTGATGTCGGCGGGCAGCGCGGCGGACGCCGTGAGCAGAGCAGCCGTGAGCAGCGCCAGGACGATCGAGCCGCCGCCCGTGCGGCCGCGGAACGCGCTCACCGCGATACCCAGGCCGAAGACGCCGAGCGCGCACGCGAGACCGGTCTCCAGACTGTGCCCGAGCGTGCGGTCGTGCCAGGTCAGGACGGTACCGAGAGCCCCCGCGACCAGCGCGGCCAGGAACGTGAGGCCGCCGATGCCGCGGGTGCCCGGCGGCCGGGCCGGTCTGCTCCCGGGGGCCCGGCGGGGCGCGGCGGCGGACGGGGCCGCGTACGGGTTCTCGGCGTCGGGCGGGCCCCACAGGTACCCGGTGCCGCCGACGCGGGTGCCGTCCTTGACGATCGGATCCCGCCACCACGACGGCGCCTGCGCCACGGGCGGGGCCTGCGCCTCCGGCGGGGCGTCGGCCGCGGCCTGGGAGGCGATGGGGTCGGGGACGGCGGTGCGGCGCTGCTGCGACCAGTAGCCGGCGCCCGCGAGGAGCAGCGACAGCACCGCGGCGAACGAGAGCACGCCGCCGTTGCCGAGCATGGACAGGAACAGGCCGCAGCCCGCGAGCGCCGTGACGATCGCGGCGAGCCCCGGACCCTCCACCCGGCCGGTGAGCACCTTGCGGAACTCGTTCTCGTCCTCACCCTCGTACGGCACGAACAGCCACGCGAAGCCGTAGAAGATCAGGCCGACGCCGCCGGTGACCGCGAGGACCGACAGGCCGATCCGGAAGATCACCGGGTCCATGTCGCAGTGCCGTCCGAGCCCGGCGCACACCCCGCCCAGCGTCTTGTGGCGCCGGTCGCGGCGGAACGTGCGCAGGGGGCCGGCGGGGGCGTCCGCCGACGCGGAGTCGGTCGGCGTCGACTCGGTCGAATCGTTCGGGCCTTGCGTCATACGACCATGGTGACGGGCCCGTACGCGCTCCGGCAGCAGGGACAACCCTGGAGCGACCCTGAGACCGTCCCCGAGGACCGGTGGGGTGGACCCTGATGCCCGCGCCCCCGCGACATGTGACGATCGGTGCCATGCCGGACCCCGCCACCACTCTGACCGCCGACGACCCGCGCCCGCCCCGCAAGCTCTACCGCTCCGGCGACGGACGGTGGCTCGGCGGCGTCGCGCGCGGCCTCGCCGGACACCTCGGCCTGCCGGTGATCTGGGTGCGGCTGATCTTCGTCGGGCTGTTCATGGCGGACGGGCTCGGGGCGCTGCTGTACGCGGCGTTCTGGTTCTTCGTGCCGCTCGGGGTGGGCGGGGTGGACGCCGAACGCCCGCCGCCACCCGCCCTCACCACCGAGACGACACCGGACGGGCGGCGCAGGCTGGTGGCCCGCCGCCCCGACAAGGGCCAGATCCTCGCGCTGATCCTCATGGTGATCGTGGCGACGGCGTTCGTGCAGCGCGTCGATCTGAGCAACGGCACGAAGGCGTACCTGGTACCGACCGTGCTCGTCGCCGCCGGTGTCGCCCTGGTGTGGCGGCAGGCGGACAACGCCCGCCGCGCCCGCTGGATGGAGGTCGGCCGCCGCCGTCGCACGCTGAACCTGGCGCGTTCGGCGGCGGGCGTGCTGCTCGTCGGCGCGGGCGTGACCGGCATCTTCGTCACGCAGGGTGCCACGGAACACCTGGGCGCGATCCTCCAGGCGGCGCTGGCCGTGGTCGTCGGGATCGCGCTGCTGTCCGGCCCGTACGTGATCCGGATGACGCAGGACCTGTCCGAGGAGCGGTTGATGCGCATCCGCGCGCAGGAAAGGGCGGAGGTGGCGGCCCACGTGCACGACTCGGTGCTCCACACGCTCACGCTCATCCAGCGCAACGCGGACAGACCGGCCGAGGTGCGCCGCCTGGCCCGAGCCCAGGAACGGGACCTGCGGGCCTGGCTCTACAAGCCCGCGGGGGCCCAGGAGCCGGACGAGCCGGAGACGGTCGCGGAGGCGGTCAAGCGCAACGCGGCCGAGGTCGAGGACAAGCACGGCGTCCCGCTGGAGGTCGTGGTCGTCGGCGACTGCCCGCTCGACGAGCGTCTGAACGCGCAGATGCAGGCCGCGAGGGAAGCGATGGTGAACGCGGCCAAGTACGGTGGCGAGGGCGGCGCGGTGCAGGTCTTCGCGGAGGTGGAGGGCGGCACGGACGGGGGCGGCGAGGTCTTCGTCTCCGTACGCGACCGGGGTCCGGGTTTCGACCTCGACTCGATCCCCGCCGACCGGATGGGCGTAAGAGAATCGATCATCGGCCGGATGGAACGCAACGGCGGCACGGCCCGGCTGCGGGCGGTGCCGGACGGCGGCACGGAGGTCGAACTGACCATGAAGAGGGCGGAGAAGACGTCATGACGGACGAGGCGGTCAACCAGGCACCGGCGGCACCCGGTCGGCACGTACGCGTGGTCCTGGTCGACGACCACAGGATGTTCCGCACCGGCGTCCAGGCGGAGATCGGCCGCACCGAGGAGACAGGCGTCGAGGTCGTCGGCGAGGCGGCGGACGTGGACCAGGCGGTCACGGTCATCACGGCGACGCGCCCCGAGGTCGTCCTCCTCGACGTCCACCTGCCGGGCGGCGGCGGGGTGGAAGTCCTGCGCCGCAGCGCCCCGTTGATGTCGGACCCGGACAACCCGGTCCGCTTCCTGGCGCTCTCGGTCTCGGACGCGGCGGAGGACGTGATCGGCGTGATCCGGGGCGGCGCGCGCGGCTACGTCACGAAGACGATCACCGGCACGGACCTGGTCGACTCGATCTTCCGCGTCCAGGACGGCGACGCGGTGTTCTCACCGCGCCTGGCGGGCTTCGTCCTGGACGCCTTCGCCTCCACGGACGCCCCGCCGGTGGACGAGGACCTGGACCGCCTCACGCAGCGCGAGCGGGAGGTGCTACGCCTCATCGCGCGCGGCTACGCCTACAAGGAGATCGCCAAGCAGCTCTTCATCTCCGTCAAGACGGTCGAGTCCCACGTGTCGGCGGTGCTCAGGAAACTCCAGCTGTCGAACCGTCATGAGCTGACGCGGTGGGCTACGGCGCGGCGGCTGGTGTGAGCCTGTTCGGCGGCCTCTCGGACCGCTCTTACGGCCGCTGAACGTCTGGCCGGCGAGTAACTGCGTACGTTGGGAAGTCCGACGGGGCGACCGATGGCGATGAAGCGCTGGTGGGGATTGCGGCGGGCTGCCGTGGTCACGGCCGTGTGGAGATCGGGGCCCACAGAGATGATGAGCCCGCAGTGGCGTTGCACGAGACCATTGAGGTAGGGCAAGGACGCCGCGGTTCCGCTTTTGGGGACCAAGGTGTGCTGGAGGTTGACGGGGGCGCCGTGGGTCGCCTCCTGCAGGGCTGACCAGACGGGTTGGGCGACGCCCTCGTCGCGACGGGAATTGATCAGGCAGGCACGGTAGTTGCCGGAGATGTTGTTGGCGACGAATGCCGGACTTTTGGGCCCGGCCGGCAACGTGACGGCAAGCCATGCCAGCAGACCGGTGGTCGCCAGTGCGGCGGTCGCGGCGATGAGCCGGGTTCTTCGTGGGTGGTCGTGCGTGCTGAAGGGGAGATTCACGTGGTGCGCTCCGGAATTGGTTCTGGGGGTCGGACTGGCGGTCGTCCTGCATGAGGGGGTGACGCGCCCTCATGCCCCATTTCTCTGTTTCCTCTTCGCTGACTTTCCTGCTGTGCCTGACCTGCCGGGCCCGTGGCCGGGGCGTTTCGGTGGCGTCTTTGGGGGGCTCGTCCTCTTGCCCCGCTGACCCTTGCGGCGTCGGATGACGATCCAGGCCACGGCGGCGGCACCGAGACCTGCCGCCCCGCCCACTCCGATACCGGCGAACCATCCGGTCCGGGTGCCCGGATGAGAGCCGAGTGGGTGGTCGGACAGGAGCGGATTGACTGTGGCACCGTTGGTGGAGGCAGGCGCTTGGAGGGCCGCGAGCGGGTCGATCACTCCGTAGCCGTATTGGTCGTCGTGGCCTTTTCCACCGCCGGGTTTCCGCGCAGTTTCGATGAGCCGCCGGATGGTCTGGCCGGCGCTCAGGTGCGGGAAGGCGGAACGGACCAGTGCGGCCGCAGCGGAGACGTAGGCGGCGGCATAGCTGGTGCCGTCGGCCTTCACGTACTGGCCGCGATTGTTGGTGGAATAGATGTCGACGGCCGGTGCGGCGAGCGTCGAACTTGGCCCGGATTCGCTGTGGGGCCAGAAGCGTTGGCCGGAGTCGGTGCCGGTGACGTCGATGACGCCGGGGAAAGCCGCCGGATACATGGCCGGGTTGCCGTCCTGGCCATCGTTTCCCGCCGAGGCGACGACGACGGCGTCCTTGCCGAGTGCGTAGTCGACGGCTTCGCGTAGCAGAGGGTCCGGCGTCGTCATTCCGCTGGATATGTTGATGACCTGCGCATGGTGGTCGGCCGCGTATTTGATGCCTTCGGCGAGTGAGGTGGGCTCCGCGGCCGCGTTCGTCGTCACTCGGATGGGAAGCACCGTGGACTTCGGTGCGAGTCCGGTCATTCCGTTCCCGTGGTCCGCTCGCCCCGTGCCCACGATGATTCCGGCGATGGCCGTTCCGTGTGAGTCGCCGGAGACGTCTGTCTGCCCCTTGTCCGTGGAGTCTCCGATGAACCCCGTGCCTTGGAGTACTTGGCCCTTGAGGTCGGGGTGGGAGGCGTCGACTCCACTGTCGATGACGGCGACGGTGACGCCTTGTCCGCGGGATATGTGCCAGATCCGGTCGGCATGGAACTGAGTGAGTGGCCACTCGGACTGACGTATGACGACGGCGTCGGCGGGGGAGCCCGCCGCCATCCCCCACAGTCCCGCGAGTGCGGCGCCGAGCAGGAATCGGCGAAGGGCCGATAGCGCGGCGGGAGTTCGGCTGCTGCCGGATCGTCTTCGCGGGAACAGCACGAACAGCTCCAATCGGCGTGGGACATCCCGTGCCGCACACACCTGGGGCACACAGAACCAGCCAAGGTCTACCACATCGCTTGTGTGGAACCAGCAGGTCCCGGCGGTGCCGCGAATGTCAAGGGGCGCTGGATCAGGGGCGGGACGCGCCCAGTTCGGGGTCAAGAACTGACCAAGATTGATTTCCTGTATCGGGTGTAAACATATGCAGTCGCCGCATATCGCGGTGTCGACTTATCGATTCACTGTTGATCTCCTGTGTGGCACTCCGTTACAACGTCTGCGCCATGCCTCCATCAAAAGAGGCGTTCTGTGCCTTTCTTGTGGGGGTTCTCGATGGGTCGCCGTCCGGTCCGCGTGTCATCCGGTGCGAGAAGGAGAGCGGCGTTCCGCATCGCTCTCCTCGGCCGCGGTGTGCGACGGCGGCGGTCGCGGAAGATCGCGCTCGCAGTCACCGGCGTGCTGTTCATGATGCTGGCGACGCAGCCGGCTCAGGCGTTCATCGACCAACAGGCCTTCGCGCCCAGCTCGGTGGTGCTGCCCCATCAGCGGACGGGGTCGGCTGCCGGGTTGCCACACCAGGCGGGCTCGGCACTGGCCCGGAGCGGACCGATGGGCTCCACGGAGAGTTCGGGCAAACAGGCCCCGGTCAAGGGAGCGTTGCCCACCGACCGGACGCCGAAGCGGTCGGTGAAACCGCAGGCGTCGTTCACCGGCCCGAAGGTCAAGCTCGGCGGCAAACTGACCTCACCACCGGCGCCCGCGCGGTCGCGGACGCTCGACCGCCGGAGCGCCGGGTCCGATTCCGCTGCCCACGGGGACCCGCATCTGCCGGGGCCCGCGGCCGCCAACCGGGAGATCACCAAGGACCGGACCGCCACCACCTCGGAGTTCCAGAATCCCGACGGCACCCGGACCGCCCGCGTCTACAGCCGTCCCGTGCACTACCGCACCGCGGACGGCTCCTGGGCCGACATCGACACCACGCTGACCCAGGGCTCCGACGGCCGTTGGACCGAGAAGGCGGACACTCCCTCGGCCGGTTTCGCTGCTCAAGGCGACGATCCGGCGCTGGTGACGTACGGCCCCGGTCACGGCGAGAAGGTCAGCTACGGGCTGCGCGGCGCGGCCGCCGTACCGGGCCACGCATCCGGCAATTCCATCACCTACCCCGGCATCGCCGACCACGCGGACGTGACGTACCAGGCGACCGGCTCCGGGGTGAAGGAGACGCTGACACTGCACTCCACCGAGGCCCCCACCACCTGGGTCTTCCCGCTGCATCTGACGGGCCTCTCGGCAACGCTGGCCAAGGACGGCAGCGTGGTGTTCAAGGACGGCTCCGGCGCCGTTCGTGAAACGATTCCGCACGGTTTCATGGAGGACGCCGACAAAGGCAAGGTCTCCAATGAAGGCGCGGTGTCCACCGGCGTCACCTACGCGCTGACCACCACCGACGGCGGCCCGGCGCTGAAGGTGTCGCTCGACTCGGCGTGGCTGCACGACAAGGCGCGCGTGTTCCCGGTCGAGGTGGACCCCACCCTCAGCGTCTCCTCCAGCACGTATGTCGAGACGCCGTACGACATCAACTTCTCCACCAAAGACACCCTGAAGGTCGGCTCCTACGACAGCGGCAAACACAAGGCCAACAGCTATCTGCTGTTCTCGGGGTTCGGGACGAAGTTCAAGAACGACTACATCGAGAAGGCGTCGCTCTACCTGGACGACGTCTGGTCCGGGGGCTGCACCGCGGAACCCGTCTACGCCCACGCCATCACCAGTTCCTGGAGCGTGAGCGGCATCGCCGACTATCCGGGCCTTTCCTACGGACCCACGATCGGTTCGGCCAGCTTCGCCGCCGGGTCCAGCTGTGGTGGATCTGCCTGGCACGGGATCAACATCGGTGACAATCCGAGCGCGGCGGGAGTGAAACTCCTCGAGGGGTGGGCGCACGGCGGCACCAACCGGGGCCTGGCGCTGACAGCGAACAACTCCTCCATCGCGGCATGGAAGCAGTTCGCCTCGGTCCACTCGTCCTACCCGCCGTATCTGTCGGTCACCTACAGTCCGTACGGCGCCGACTACTCGATCCCCAAGCAGACGTACACCGAGCCCACCGCGAGTACCACTGGCTCGATGAAGGTGTCGATCACCAACCGTGGCACCACGTCGTGGTCGACGTCGAACACCCAGCTCGCCGCGGACATCTACTCCACGTCCTGGTCGAAGCTGAGCACCAACGCCACCAAGACGTACGTGCCGAGTTCGGTGAGCCCCAACTCCACGATCACGATGACCGGCAAGTTGCCGGCGCTGGCGCCCGGCCAGTACTACGTGTGCTGGGACATGCTGACCAGCGGCACGTCGTTCCACTCGACGTACAGCGTGCCGGAGAAGTGCGCGGAGATCACCTCCGCCGACACTCCGCCGCAGATCGACTCGACCTCGCCGCGCTCCAACTCGGTGCTCGGTTCCGTCACGCCTCAGCTGTTCACCACCGGCCACGACCCGGACAACTATCCGGGCAACGGGCTGACCTACGACTTCAAGGTCTACAGCAACCCCGCGTCCGGCACTCCGTCTCTCGTGGCGGAATCCGGCTGGGTGAGCGCGGCCCAGTGGGCCGCCCCCGAGGGTGACCTCGCCTGGAACCAGTCCTACTACTGGATCGTGGCCGACAGTGACGGCGACGCCCAGAGCGCGTGGTCGCTGCCGTCGTACTTCTCCACCGCCGTACCGCAACCGCTGATCACCTCGCATCTGGGGGCGGCCACCCGGCACGACGGCGGGCGCTCGTTCGACCCGCAGGTGGGCGACTACACCACGGCGGCAACGGACGCCGCCGTGTCCACGGCCGGGCCGGCGCTGGACGTGTCGCGTACCTACAACTCGCTGGACCCGCGCAGCTCCCTGCTGTTCGGTGCGGGATGGTCGTCCCGGTACGACATGAGCGTGCAGCCGGACGACGACGCCTCCGGTTCGGTCGTGGTCACCGGCGCGGACGGCCGGCAGGAGAGGTTCGGCCGCAACAGCTTCGAACTGCACGAGATCGCCGGTGTGGGTGACCAGACCGGCGACGGCGTGGACGACGCGGTCGCGGCCGACCAGACCAACGGCAAGCTGTGGCTGTACCGGGGGCCGGACTACTCGGCGCTGACCCGCACGCTGGTGGGCACCCGTGGCTGGAACGGCATGAAGTGGCTGACCGGCGGTGACGTCACCGGCGACGGCATCGGCGACCTGATCGGCGTGCACACGGCCGACGGCACGCTGAGGATGTACGCGGGCCGGTCGGGCGGCGGCCTGTCCAGCCCGGTGACGATCGGCACCGGCGGCTGGAACGGCATGGCCGATCTGGCACTGACCGGTCCGCTGGCGGGCGACGGCAAGAAGGACCTGGTCGCCACGGAAATCTCCACCGGAAAGCTGTGGGCCTACCCGGTGAACGCGGACGGCACCCTGGCCAGCCGTGTGGAGATCGGCACGGGCGGCTGGAACGGCATGTCCGAGCTGATGGGTGGCGACTTCAACGGCGACGGTCACGGCGACGTCGTCGGCGTGGAGGTCTCGACGGGCTACCTCTACCTCTATCCCGGCACCGGTTCGGGCGGCCTTGGTTCGCGCACCCAGATCGGGCACAGCTGGGACAGCATGACGGATCTGACCTCCGTCAACGGGGTCAGCGGGGACGCGACCACCGACTTCCTGGCCACGCAGAAGTCCAGCGGGGTGCGTTTCCTTTACCACTCCGGCCCGTCGTTCAGCTCCTCCTCCTACGGCGGCAGCAGTGGCGACGTCCGCACCGCGACCGCCATGGCCGTCTACACCTCGGCCGCCGGCGAGTTCGAGACCCTCGGCCCGAATGCCGGCGCCTCCGCGGGCTGGTCACTGCGCGACAAGTCCGGCAGCACGTACACCTTCGGTGAGCCGTCCGGCACCGCATGGAGACTGACGAAGATCAGCGACCGGCTGGGCCGCGCCGAGAACCTCGCCTACCACACCGACGGAACCCTGGCCACGGTCACCAACACCACCAGCAACCGGTCACTGCACTTCACCTGGAGCGGCGGGCATGTCACCCAGGTGGCCACCGATCCGGCCACGTCCGGCGGCTCGGCGGAGACCTGGACGTACTCCTACAGCGGTGACGACCTGACCGGGGTGTGCCCGCCCACGTCCACTACGGCGTGCACCACGTACTCCTACACCTCCGGATCCTCTTCCGGTTCGCACTACCGCACGGCCGTCCTCGACGCCAACCCCGCCTCGTACTGGCGCCTCGCCGAGTCCTCCGGCACCTCCGCGGCCAGCGAGGTGGCGGTCAACGAGGGCAACGACGCCGGCACCTACAACAGCGGAGTGAGTCTGGGAACAGCCGGACCGCTGCCCGGGTCCCCGACCACCGCCGCCACGTTCAACGGCACCAGCGGCCACGTGTCGGTCCCGGCCGAGGCGCTGCACCAAGGCAAGAACCGCGCGATCAGCCTGTGGTTCAAGACCTCGGCGCCCGGTGTACTGATCGGCGACCAGTCCCACGCCATCGACGGCACCACCTCCGCGTCCGGCACATGGGCCCCCGTCCTCTACGTGGGGTCCGACGACAAACTGCACGGTCACTGGTGGAGCGGCAGCGGCACCGGCGGCACCGCCTTCGGCTCGACCGGCACGGTGACCGACAACGCCTGGCACCACGCCGTCCTCAGCTCGGACGGCGCCACCCAGACCCTGTACGTCGACGGTGCCAAGCAGGACACGTTCTCAGGAGCCCCCGACGACCAGAAGAACACGCTCACCTACATAGGCGCCGGATACGCGAAATACTGGCTCGACTCACCCGGTGAGGTCAGTTACTTCCCCGGCTCCATCGCCGAAGTCGCCTTCTTCAGCCACGCGTTGGGCGCCCCTGCCGTCTCGCAGATGTACGCGACGGGCAGCCACCCCACCGGGGAACTGACCGGCGTCACCCTGCCCTCGGGCAAGACGCACATGACCGCCGCCTACGACGCGGTACACGACCGGGCTTCGCAGATCACCGATGCCAACGGCGGGACTTGGAAGCTGAGTACCCCCTCGACGAAGGGCTCGGGGGCCTACTACCGGGGCGCGGTGATGGCTGACGCCCCGGGGGACTACTGGAGGCTCGGTGAGTCCTCGGGCAGCCAGGCTGTCAACGAAGTTCCCGACGTGACCGAAAGCGTCCTGGGATGGCGCTCCAACGGCCCCGGTACTTACCACAACGTCACCCTCGGCGCTTCAGGACTGTTCAAGGGAGGCACCGAGACCGCGGCATCCTTCAACGGCAGCAGCTCGTATGTCGAGTTGCCATACCGGTCCCTTGGCAACGGTACGTCGTCGTCACCGTTTTCGACCGAGTTGTGGTTCAAGACGACCACCACGGGCGGAGTGCTGTTCAGCTACCAGAGCAGTCAGATCGGCACCACACCCAGCGACTACACCCCGGCCCTGTATGTCGGCGCGAACGGCCATTTGTACAGTCAGTACTGGGACGGCTTCGTTTCTCCGATGGAGTCCTCGGTCGCCGTCACGGACGGTACCTGGCACCAGGCTGTCCTGACCTTTGCCTCCGACGACGTCCAGACTCTCTACCTCGACGGCAAGCAGGTCGACCAACGCACCGGGAAGGACTTCAACGACACCAACGAAGGCTATGTCTCCTTGGGCGCCGGATACCTTTCCGGTTCCTGGCCCTCCCAGCCCTCCAGCAACTCCCAGGGCTACTTCAAGGGCTCGATCGCCGAAGTGTCGATGCCCAACAAGACGCTCGACGCGGACACCGTGGCGGCGCACTTCGCGGCCCGCGGCGCCGCCTCCGGCGCGACGCCCGTCACAAGCGTCACCGTCACCGACCCCGGTGGCAAGAAACTGAGTTACCGGTACGACCCGGGGCACAGCGGACGTCTGATCTCCGCCACTGACGCCCTCGACGACACCACTTCCTACGGCTACGACACCGACGGCTTCGTCTCCACCGTCACCCGCCCGGACGCCGACTACACCGCCTACACGCACAACGCGCGCGGAGACACGCTCTCCGTCGCGGTCGGCAACCTCCGCAGAAGTGTCATCACCAGTTACTACACGTACCCGGCCGACGGCACCTACAGCGCCACCGACCCGCGCAACGACCAACCCACCGCGTACGCCGACGCCCGCTCCTCCGGCCCGGCCGACACGACCTACGCGACCGCGTACACCTACTCCGCCAACGGTGACCTGCTCACCACCAAGGACGCCGACGGCGACACCACGACCCGCACCTACACGACCGGCTCCGAGACGGCGGCCGGCGGCGGCACCGAACCGGCCGGGCTGCTCGCCAGTACCCAGGACGCCAACGGCAAGACCACCTCGTACGCCTACGACAGCGCGGGTGACCTGGCCCGCGTGACCGCCCCGTCCGGACTGAAGACCAGCTACACGTACGACGCACTCGGCCGTCGACTCACCACCGACCAGGTCTCCGACACATACCCGAACGGCCTCACCACCAGCTACACCTACGACCGCGACGACCGTCTGCTGACCAAGACCGCTCCGGCCACCACCGACGCCGTCACCGGCACCACCCACACGGCCAAGACGACCTACACCTACGACGACGACGGCAACACCACCGCCCTGGCGGTCTCCGACACCACCGGCGGCGAGGCCACGCGCACCACGGCATGGGCGTACAACAGCCACGACCAGGTCGACACGGTGACCGACCCGCTGGGTCGCAAGACCGGTTACGGCTACGACTCCTACGGCAACCGAGTCTCCGAGAACGACGCCGACGGCAACGCGTACAGCTACACCTACTCGCCCACCGGTGAGCGGCTCAGCACAACACTGACCAACTACACCGGCGACCCGGTCAACCCGTCCTCGGCGTCCTCGCTGGTGCTGGACTCGCGGGCGTACGACCCGGACGGCCTGCTCGCCTCGGACACCGACGCGATGGGGCGGACCACCAAGTACGTGTACTGCTGGACCCACTGGCTCTACTACTCAGAGCTCACCAACTTCCACAACGCGGACGGCAGTACCACCAGCAAGTACCTGCACGTCTATGACTACGACTACGCCGGACACGTCATCGCCGAGAAGGACACCAACGCGCTGACCCGCACCGATTTCACCGTCGACCCGGCGGGCCGCACCACCAAGCGGACCTTCGACCCGAGCGGCCTCGACATCGTCACCTCCTACAGCTACGACGGCGACGGCAACCTCACCTCCCAGTCCGTCACGGGGGGCAGCACCACCGAGCAGACCGACTACGCACACGACGCTCTCGGCGACGTCACCAGCGAAACCGTTCACAACGGTTCCACCAACCTGGTCACCACCCACACCTACGACCAGCGCGGAGTACTCACCTCCACCACCGACCCCCGCGGCAACGTCACGGGTGCCACCGCCGCGGACTACACCACCGTCTACACCTCCGACGAGGCAGGCCGCCTCACCCAGGCCACCGCGCCGACGGTCAACGCCGAAACCGACGGCAACGCCGCCCAGCAGGTCCACCCGATCACCCTGTACGGCTACGACACCTTCGGCGACCAGACGTCCGTCGACGACGCCGACGGCGACATCACCACCTACACCTTCGACGCCGACGGTGAGCGGGTCGCCACCTCGTCGCCCGCCTACACTCCGCCGGGCTCGACCACCGCCATCACTCCCACCACCACCGCCACCTACGACAAGGCGGGACACGTCACCTCGGTCACCGACGGCGACGGCAACACCACCTCTTCCACATACGACCAGCTCGGCAACCTCGCCCAGGTCGTTCAGCCCGCGGTCGGCGGCACCTCTCCGACCACGCACAACACCTACGACACCGACGGCGAACTGCTGTCCGTGACCGACCCGACGGGCGCCGTCACCAGCGGGACCTACGACGACTTGGGCCGCGCCCTCACCGTCAGTGAAGTGGTCCGCCAGCCCTCCACCGTCACCGACACCACCACCTACGGCTACGACGACGCCGGTAACCGCACCTCGATCACGCTTCCCGGCGGCGAGGAGTCCAAAGCCGACTACGACGCTGCAGGCAACCAGCTCAAGGTCACCGACCCGCTCGGCAGCATCACCCACTTCAGCTACGACCTCGACGGGCGGCTGACCAAGACCACCCTGCCGGACGGCACCGCCACCACCAGCAGCTACAACCCCGCCGGCCGACTGACCGCCACCGCCCGCCTGGATGCCTCCGGCTCCACGCTGGCCACGACCTCCACCGCGTACGACCGGGCCGGCAACCCCACCTCGGTCACCGACGCGAACGGCAACACCACCACCTACGCCTACGACGCCGCCGACCGTCTGACCCGGCAGACCGAGCCGGCCAGTTCCACCTCCACGATCACCACCAGCTTCGGCTACGACGCGGCCGGGCAACGCACCCGCTACACCGACGGCAACGGCAACGCCACCATCACCACCTACAACCCGCTCGGACTGCGCGAATCCAGCATCGAACCCAGCACCAGCGCGTTCCCGAACACCTCGGACCGCACGACCACCGTCGCCTACGACGCCGACGGGCAACCGGTGAGCGTGACTCGACCGGGCGGCGTCAGCCAGACCAGCAACTACGACGCCGACGGCCGCGTGACCAGTCAGGCGGGCAGCGGAGCCGAAGCGGCCACCACCACCCGTAAATTCGGCTACGACGCCGACGGCCGCATCACCTCCGCCGACGCACCCACCGGCACCGACACCTACACCTATAACGACCGCGGCGAGATCACGGCAACCAGCGGACCGTCCGGCACCGCCAGTTACAGCTACAACTCCGACGGCCAACTGGCCTCGCGCACCGACAAGGCAGGCACCGCCGCCTTCACCTATGACGCCGCGGGCCACCTGGCAACGGCCACCGAACCGTTGACCGGGACCACGGAGACCTACACCCGCAACAGCATCGGCCAGGTCACCAGCGTCTCCTACGGCGCCTCCGGCAGCGCGACCCAGAGCTTCCACTACGACGCCCAGCACCGCCTGACCGGCGACGCCCTCACCGCTCCGGGCGGCACCACCGAAGCGAACACCACCTACGGCTACGACACAGCGGGCCACATCACCCAGCAGACCACGACCGGGCTCGCCGGAGCGGCCGCCAACTCCTACACGTACGACAAGGCGGGACGCCTTACCTCCTGGAACAACGGCACCGCCACCACGACCTACGGCTACGACAAAGCCGGCAACCGCACCAGTACCGCCACCGGTTCGACCACCACCAACGCCGCCTACAACGCGCGTGACCAGCTGACCGCCACCACCAGCGGCCAGTCCAGCACGGCCTACAGCTATTCAGCCCGCGGCACCCTGTCCTCCGTCACCGGAACCAGCACCGAAAACCTCACCTACGACGCCTTCGACCAACTAGCGACCGACGGCACCACGACGTACTCCCACGACGCCTTCGGCCGCCTGGCCACCGCTGGTTCGGCCACCTTCACCTACAACGGCACCGACAACAGCATCGTCTCCGACGGCACGGACACCTACAGCCGCGGCCCCGGCGGTGGTCTGCTGGGCATCGCCAACACCGGCGGCGCAGCCCTCGCGTACACCGACCAGCACGGCGATGTGACCGCCACCTTCACCGCGACCGGCACGTCGCTGGCCGGCTCCACCGCCTACGACCCCCACGGCAGCACCCTCGCCACCAGCGGCACCCAGCACAGCCTCGGCTACCAGGGCGGCTGGACCGATCCGGCCACCGGCCGGGTCGCCACCGCAAGCCGCTGGTACGACCCCTCGACCGGCGACTTCACGAGTCGGGATGCCACCAACCAGCGACCCAGCCCGTCGGTCAACGCCAACCCCTACGCGTACGGCAACGACAACCCGTTGAGCAACGCCGACCTCTCCGGGGAATTCTCCTGTTCGAAGACGCACCACGGACCACAGGCCCCGGTCCCTCCGCCGCCGGTGCGGCCCACCGGTGGCTCTCCCTCCGGGGCGCGTACAGGCGGGGGTTCGTCGTCCTCGGGCGGCGGAAGAGGCGGCGCCGCCTTCGACTGGGCGGCCAAGATGCGCGCGTTGGACGCCGAAGAAGCCAACAGCTACAGCTACAGCGACGTCAGCAGCACCGCCGGCAGCCATGGCGGAGGTTGGGGAACCGCAGCCTGGGCGACACTCACTGTCCTCGTCAGTGCGGGTGCCGCCGTCGCCGCGGACGCCGCCACAGACGGAGCCGCCACGCCGGCGGACGGGGAAATCTACACCACAGTCGAAACCGGCATGAACTGGTTGAGAGACCAGTTCACACTCACCTCGGGCTACTACACCTGCAACACCAATGGCCGGATGGTGTACCACCCGGATGCCGGCGACGGCCTGAAGGAGAACCCGGGTAAAAAGCCCACAGGTCAGCCCAACAACAACGAGAGCCCGCACCAGGACGGCACCAAGAACGCGAACACGGGCCCGTCGGACACGAACCCGGTCGACCTGCAGGGTGTGGCCCCCGCCGACGTCACCGACCCGAGCGCTAACCAGCCCACGGGCAACGGCGGCCCCCAGGACCACAGCCTTGACTGTGTTGGTGCTCCCTCCCGCCTGGAGTGCACCGGCGACGGCAACCTGCTCGACCCCGATACCGGTGTCATCTACTGCAATCCAGCCGGAGCCTTCACCGTCGCCGATGGGTGCATGTCTCTGCCATCAGCCGATGCAGGGTCGACGCCCGAGTCGGACGGTAGTAGCGGCAATTGCAGTTTCTCCCCCGACACCAAGGTCTTGATGGGGGGCGGCAAGACCAAGCCGATCGGCAAGATCAAGACCGGCGACAAGGTTGAGGCCGCCGATCCCAAGACGGGCAAACACCAAGGCGCCCGCACCGTCCAGCACGTCTGGATCAACCACGACCGCGACCTGCTCGACCTGACCATCCGAACCAAGGACGGCCACACCGCCACCCTCCACACCACCGCCAACCACCCCTTCTGGGACGACACCACCCACACCTGGGTCCCCGCGGGGAAGCTCCACCGTGGCGACGCTCTCAACACCGCCGACAACGGCCACGCATACGTCGTAGCCCTCCGCGCCACCCCTGGCAAGGCGAACCGCTGGAACCTCACCGTCCAGCAACTCCACACGTACTATGTGCTGGCGGGGGCCACGCCAATTCTTGTGCACAATGTCTGCCCCAAGCTGGGGAATTATGATGGTGCAGAAGGAACCGGGTATGGCCCGGCGGATGACGCCACACGCGTGAGTGGGCCTTGGACGAAGAACGATATTGGACGCGGAACGCGTGGACTTCGCCCGAATCAGCTTGGTGATCGTCTTCAGATTCACCATGCTGACCAGATGCCTGGGGCGCCGATCCATGAGCTGGATCAGGATTTCCACCTCAATGCAGACATTCACCGCAACCCTTTTAATCAAGGTGTGGATGGCCCGATGCGTCGCCAAGATACACAGTTGCACTGGTGGTATCGTTCGATGGAGCAAGGCTGGGGAAGCGCCTACGGTCCGGAGGCATGGTTCGATAACTGGCCGGCGGAGGATCTGGGAGGCCCCTGACGGCGGCTAGAAGGGCTGGAACGAAGTGGACTACTCGGAGTTTGAGACCTTGCTTGAACAGGTCAGATCGACTCACCCATTCTGGTTTGAAGGCTTTGAAGGGTGGCGGGCCTCTGAAGAGGAAATCGCCGATATTGAGGCCAACTTTCGAGTAGTCCTACCTGTCTCCTATAGGCGCTTCATGGCAACCGTGGGTGGCGGTGGATTCGGATTCCTCGACATCTTCCCGCTGGGTCCGCGTCAAGGAAGTGTAGAGGACTTTCAGTCCGTCAACAGTGAACGCTGGTGGGATGCTGATTTCGTGGCATTTTCTCCAGTTGGTACTGGAGATCTTTGGGGATTCATGGTCGAGAATGGCGCCTGCCTGGATCGGGTGACCTTTCTTGATCATGAAACTGGCGAAGTGATGCCTGAGAATCAAGAATTCCTGGAGTTCTTGGTTTCTAAGGCGCTTAAGCCGTAATCGAGTCCAGATGTCGAGCGGCCCCATCGGATTTGTTACCGATGGGGCCGCTATGGTGTTCCTGGATGCTCTGACGGCAGTGGTTGACGGCAACGTCAGCGGACGGGTGCTGCACAAAGCGGGGGGTCGTCGCCTTCGTCGGGCCCGGTGGTGGCCTCTGAGGGGTTGCGCAGGACGCGGCCAAGGAGGTCGATGGCGTCGCGTTGGAGGCGGAGCCGGACATGCGCGTACACGGTGGCGGTGACGCCGATGTGGGCGTGCCCCAGGAGCTCCTTGATGACGACGAGTTCGACGCCCTGTTCCAGGAGGAGGGTTGCTGTTGAGTGGCGGAGGTCGTGGAACCGGATCGGTCGCAGGTGGGTGTTGCGGAGTAGCGCGTTGAACTGCTTGGTGAGGGTGGAGGGCTCGATCGGGTAGCCGTCGAACCGGGTGAAGACGTGCCCGCTGCCCTGCCAGTCGGAGCCCGCGTGGGCCTTCTCGCGTGCCTGATGCTCGCGGTGCGCGCGAAGCGAGGTGACGCAGGAGACCGGCAGCGCGATGCGGCGTTCGGAGCTGATGGTCTTGGTCGGCAAGGTGGTCAGACCGCCGGTACGGGTGCGCTGGAGGGTGCGGCGGATGGTGGCGGTGCAGCCGTCGAGGTCGAGGTCTTCCCAGCGCAGGCCGAGGAGTTCGCCCTTGCGTAGGCCGGTGCGCAGGGCGAGTTCGAACAGGGCGGCGTGCCGGTGGCCCTGGGCGGCGGTGAGGAAGCGTCGGGCTTCGTCGGCGGTGAGGGGGTTGAAGCGGCGGGGGCGAGGGGTTCCGGTGCGGACGTTGCGGGCGACGTTGCGGGGAATCTCCTCCTCGCGCACGGCGTGCTCCAGGGCGGACTTGAGCACGGAGTGGATGTAGGCGAGCGTGACCGGGGAGAGGCGCTTGCGACAGCACTGGCCGATCGCGCAGCAACGCGGGCGACGGCTGGCCTGGGCCCTGGGATCGCGTCCCGCGTCGATGCCGCGTGCGCAGCACCGGCAGACGGTCCGCAGTTCGTTGAGCCAGGTGCGGATGTCCTTGGCGGTGAGCTTGGCGAGCTTCTTCCGGCCGAGGCCGGGGATGAGGTACTGCTCGACGACGGCGCTGTAGCGGGTGTGGGTGGTCTCGCGGAGTTGGTGGACGGCAACGTTCTCCAGCCAGTACGTCAGGTACGCCGCGAGGCTGCCCTGGGCGGTGACGATGGGGATGCCGCGGTTGCTGGCGGCGATCTTCTCGGTCAGCTTGGCCTGCGCCTCAGTGCGCGAGTTGCCGTAGACGCGGATGCGTTTGCGGGTGTTGCCGGGGGCGAGGACGTATCCGGCGGCTTCCCAGCGGCCGTCCTTGCGCTGGTAGATGGTTCCGTCGCCGTTGGCGCGGGTCTTCTTGCGCCTGGGCGCGGTCATCGGGTGGCCTCTTCCAGGTGGCGTTGGACGTAGTCAGCGAGGGCGTGGGTGGGGATGCGGCGGGCGCGGCCGATGGTCAGGGAGGCCAGGCGGCGGGTGCGCAGGAGGTCGTAGAGGGCGGAGCGGCCGATCTTGAGGCGGGCCATGGCTTCGGGGACGGTGAGGAGTTCGTCGTCACGCACGAGTGGTCACCGCCGGTTCGCGCGTCGGGCCGCCGCTGATGAGGGCGGCGAGGCGTTCGAGGTCGGGGGTGAGGCCGGTGCCGTCGTAGGCCCAGTGGGCGAGGACGAGGGTGGTCGGTTCGGGGTCGGGGGTGTGACGGCTCTGCCAGGCGGCGCGGGCGGCCCGGAGGGCCCCGAGGGTGGTGGAGTAGGCGCGGGTCTTGGTGGAGAAGTGGCCGCGGAAGCCGAGCATGTGGGCCCAGGCCCGCAGCTTCAGGTGTCCGAGGTCCCGGCGGGCGCCCAGGGCCCAGGCGGTGCGGATCATGCGGGCGGCGTGCTCGGGAATGGTCTCCTGGCCGAGTTCGGCGATCAGCTTCAGTCGGCGGTCGAGGGTGCCGGCCGCGCTTTCGGCGCCCTTGGTGGCGTACTTGGCAACGTACCCGGCGACCTTGCCCTCGGTAATTGTGGTCCCGGCCTGGAAGGCGGCGGACTGGATGACCTTGACGTCCAGCTCCCTGCCGAAGCCGAAGGAGTAGGTCCGACCGTCGATCTCCGGCCCGTCGACATGGGCGCGGGCAGCGGCAACGTGGACGCCATCGGCCAACGTCTCGGGCGTGGCCCATGCGGGTGGTGGGGTGTAGCTGCCTGCGGGGCCGTCGAGGCGGATTACGGCGTGGAAGTGGATCAGTCCGCGCCGCTGGTACTCGGCGACCTTGGCGTACGAGACGCGGGCGACCCTGTGGAGCAGGCGCTGGGGGATTCCGGCTGCGGCGGCGATGGTGCGGCGCAGGTGGAGCATGAAGCGCGCCCACAGGGCGGGGGCGTGGGCGTTCCACAGCACCGCGCCGGTGTAGTCGTAGTGCTCGGGGTCGAGCGGGGCACCGAGGATCGGGTCGCCTTTGGTGTGGGTGCGTCCGCAGCGGCAGCGGGCGGAGCCGTTGACGCGTCGGCCGTGGACCGGTCCGTACGAGGGCGCGGTGAGGGTGGCGAAGACGCGGGGGTGGGCGGCGACCTGGTCGGGGATGTTCTTGCCGCCGCGTAGGCCGGCGGCGATGAGGTGGTAGGTGTCCTGGCGGTAGAGCTCGGCGCAGGAGGGGCAGCGGGTGGTGCGGCGGTTGCCGCAGCGGACCAGGAGGTGCCCGGCGGGCAGTTCCTTGGACTTCAGTTCGCGCAGGATCTCGCCGGTGAAGGCGTCGTTCTCGGTTCGGTGGCCTTCGAGCCGGATGGGCCGGGCGCACCCGCCAAGCGAGGACAGCTGCCGTATCAGGCCGAGCAGGTCCCGGTACCCGGTAAACGACGGCAGTACGGCTGCGGCCGGTTCGGGGTGGGGGATTGTGGTGGTGGGGTTGTGTGGTGGCATGCTGGCGGGACCTCTCTGCGCTACGGCACATGCGTGTGCCGTGGATGGATGGGGAGGGAGGCCCCGGCAGGGGCGAGGGTTTGGCGACTACACGCCCTTGCCGGGGATGACTGCGTTACGGACTCGGTCGGGAGCGGGGCTTTCCGACTCGGGCGGCTGACCGGCGCGGGTCACGCGGCTTTGTCCAGGTCGGCAGAGGCGGGCAGTTCGCGGACCTTCAGTCCGTTGCTGCACATGAGGTCGTTGATCTGCCAGCATGCTTCGGTGGGCAGGTAGACCGAGCGCAGCCGGACGGGCGTGCGCATGTCGCCGACGGAGGCGATGGAGACGCCCTGGGGCATGGTGCGGTCGGCGGCGGTGATGTCCAGTTCGCGGCCGTCGGGGAAGAGGTGCAGGAAGTCCTCGACGGTGTCGACGCGGTGGCAGATCCGGGCGGACAGGTTGGTGCGGATGGCGGTGGTGAGCACGTCGGCGGAGGGTTTCTGGGTGAGCAGCCACAGCCGGACGCCGAACTTGGCGCCCTGGCTGGCGATGGCCAGCAGTTCGGCCTCGAAGCGTTCGCGGGACTTACGGTCGGGGTGACGGGTGTAGTTGGCCACCTCGTCGATCACCACGAGCAGCAGCGGCAGGTCGGGGCTGAAGTCGGTGATGCGGTCGGTGCGGCCGGACCAGAACAGCCGCTCACGGCGCTGCATTTCCTCGCGTACCCAGCGCAGGATCTCGGTCGGTTCGTCGAGGTGGATGGCGTCGGAGACTTTGTGTGCGGTGCGCCACCAGGGCGCGACGGCGCCGAGGTTGGGGTCGATCACGATCAGGCGCACGTCCCGCATGAGGGAGGCGTGGGCGAGCAGGGTGTTGACGGTGATCGATTTGCCGGAGCGGGTGGCGCCGGCGATGAGGGCGTGGGCGGAGTAGGCGAGGTTGAGCACGACGGGGGTGCCGTCTTCGTCCCAGCCGAGCAGCACGTCATCGGTAGAGACGAACTGACCTGGTCGGCAGACCGGGGAGCCGTCCGGGCCGAGCAGCGGTGAGCGGATCACCGCCTCCAGCGGTTCCCGCCGGAAGCCGCGCGCGACGATCACACCTGGTGTGGGCTGGGTGATCCGGATGCGGCGCATGCCCCAGGCGTCGCACAGGCCCTCGCTGGCGTCCTGCCAGGCACTCAGCCCGACCTGCGGCAGCGCGTCGGCGGTGACGGTGACGCCGAAAGCGTCG
Source organism: Streptomyces beihaiensis (assembly GCF_026274175.1). GTDB lineage: Bacteria > Actinomycetota > Actinomycetes > Streptomycetales > Streptomycetaceae > Streptomyces > Streptomyces beihaiensis. The sequence goes on along the minus strand of NZ_JAPHNL010000002.1, from coordinate 48,086 downwards.
GCGCGGGTGTGCAGGCGGGGCACCAGCACGCGCGGTTTCGTCGGCTGTTCCTGTGGGCCGTACTGCTGGAGCACGGTGGGGGTTGCGTCCTTGACGGCCAGGCCGAGCATCGGCGCGAGCCGCTTCCAGCTCCACCGCATCCGCCGTGCCTGCCGCAGGCTGACACGGGTCTCGGCATCGGCCCGGTACCAGCGCGAGAAGCAGAACCCGGCCCAGCCCAGCAGCCCGAGCGTGCCGAGGCCGGAGACGACCAGCAGCGCGAGTCCGAGGGGGTTGCCGGTCATCAGGCACTCGCCTTGGCGGTGATGGCGTCGGCGCGCAGGGAGATGCCGTGGCGGTCCTTGCCGTTGATCTCGTTCTCCCAGGCCGAGGCGACCAGGCCGGTGAAGGCGACCGGCAGGCCGACCTTCAGGCCCTTTCCGAGACCCGGCTCGGGGACGTTCACGGTGATCACTTCGGCGCGGCCGTTGAAGGCGAACATCACGTCCACCAGGTGCAGGTGGGTCGCGGTGGCCCGGTCGATCGCGGGCTGCTGGCTGTCGCGGTCCTTGAACCGCGGCCGAGGCTCGGAGGTCAGGATCACCAGGGCCTGGGACTGGTCGATGGGCATGGTCTTCACGGCAAACCTCCAGGTAGAGGGGCGCGATTCATCAATGTGGATGATCGCGTGACGCGACTCTACCCGACTCAATCCAACTCCATCCATCCCTATTCATCACTGTTCCGCTCTCGCTCTGTCCCTGGGGTCGCTAATCTGGCCGGTGCAGCGCGCTGTGCTGCGGGAATGGCGGCTGGCCCGTCCTTCCGGCCACCGATGTACGCCGACCCGAGGGATGACGATGCCTCCTGCCGACGACGCGCGCCTGGCGTTCGAGCGCATCGCGGACGATCTCAAGCAGCAGATCCGAAGTGAGAAGCTCCAGCCGGGGCAGTTGCTGCCGTCCCACAGCCAGTTGATGGAGGCGTACGGCGCGTCGAGCCTGACCGTGCAGAAGGCGGTGCGGCTCCTGCGCAGTGAGGGATGGGTCATGACCCGCCAGGGCAAGGGCACCTTCGTCAGCAGGTCCGCGGACTTCGAGCACGCCTTTGAGAGCGTCGTCAAGGAGCTGGAACGTCAGATCCGCTCCGGCATCCTCACCCCGGGGACCAAGCTGCCGGGCCGTGAAACGCTCGCCGACCACTACGCGGTACCGGTCCGCGTCATCGATACGGCGGTCAGCCTGCTCGTACGCAACGAATGGCTCCGCTACGAGGACGAAGAACACAGCCACGACGCCTACGTACGCGACGCGGACGATCCCGCCCTCGGACGGCACCTCGCCCACGCGGCCCTTGTTCAGAAGATCCGTAACGGCTCGTGGCCCAAAGGCACCCGGCTGACCGCAGCGGAGGCCGCCAAGGCCATCGGCCACAGCGAAGAGAACACCGAACAGGCCCTGGCCACGATGGCCCTGGAAGGGCACGTCCGCAAGGTCTACAAGAACCCGCGCAAGAAGATCCCCTCCCGCACCCGGCCGAGCGAGCCGCAGCCGGAAGAGCTGGCTTATGTCATCGGCGAAAGCCTCTTCTGGGGCGAGCCGGGAGACACAGGCGGAACGGAAGGCAGCTCAGGAGAGCAGCCACCGCACCCCACTCCGTCGGCATCCCGGGACATGGATCTGGCGGGCAAGCTGGATCTGATCCTGGAGCAGATGGCCGACATGCGCGAGCGCCTGGAGCGCCTGGAAGAGGCGAGCCATCGTCCAGGAACCAAGCGCTCCCAGGACACCTGACGGCATGCAAGGGAGATCCCCGGAGAACCATGGCTCTCCGGGGATCTCTACCGGCCCGGTTTGGATGGGAACAGGGAGCCACGAGGCACGGTCAGCGGCAGACGGCCGGGTATGAACTCTCCTGCCTCTTTTCCTCGTCCTCGAGGTCGTCCACGGTGTCGAGATCGTCGTCGGCGGGTGTGGGCAGGCGCGCGCCGCGACTCACCGCGATGCGGCGCACGTTGCCGAGCGCTTCAGCCAACTGGACTGCCAGAAGGTGCAGTTCGCCCTCCGTCCACTGCCGCTTGTCCAGAACACGCTTGGCCTCCTGGAAGAGTTCCCCGGCCAGGCCGAGCTGGGTCGACTCCATGTTGTCGGCGAGCCTCGACAGATATCCGGCCCCGTCACTTGCGAGATAGCACGGCTTGCCCTCGGGCCCGGCCCACGGCAGCAGGCGCAGCTGTCCGGTCCCGCTCGTCACGCCGTGACCTCCACTCCGCCGAACAACCGGGGACTGATGTCGCCGCGCACAGCCAGCCGGAGCGCGCGACGCCGAGCCTGCTGCTTCTGCGTCTCTCGCCGCTCGTGCGCGACCAGGTACGGGCGGACCAGCCCGATTTCCTCACCACGCAGTACCTGGGCGGCCGGTACGCGAGTCGGACAGGCGGTCGACGCCTCTACAGCAAGGCCGGCGGATGAGTGATCAGGTCTGCGATGGCGACCCCGAGCGGGCCACAGCAGCCGCAGCAGCGGCTCGAAGATGTGGGCGATACAGTGCGGCATGTCGACGCTCCTTGTCAGCGTTGGCCATGCCCCCGGACCGTTCGCGCGGCCGCGGGGGTCCTGACGAGACGTCAGCCTGCCGACCGGCGATGCACCGTGGTTGCACCGAAGGGTGCAACTCCTCCCGCTATAAATCCGCTATATCCCGACCCACTCCGCGTACTGCGCCAACGAGCCGTTGCGCGTCCGCTCCCGCCGCTTCAGTGCCAGCACGGTCTCCCGCACGGTCGGGTGGTAGCGGGTCTGCTGCGGTGCGATGCGCCGGGCCTGGTGCAGGCAGTCCAGCGCCTTTTCCGGGTGGCCCGCCCACGCGTGGGCCCGGCCGAGGTCCATCCAGTGGTGGCCAGCCCGGGAACGGGTCCAGCCGCGTGGAATCCGCACGTTGTCGGCGAGTGCGATCGCACGCTCGAAGTCGTCAGCCTCCGAGGCGATCGCCACGGCATGCACACCGACGTTCACCGGCCCCCAGGTGACACCGAAGTCCGGCAACTCGCCCGTTGCCTGGGCAAGGGCACGGGCCTCGGCCAGGCGGGCGTCCGCATGGTCCCGGTCCTTCATCCGGCCCGCGATAGTCGCGGCGCGCAGGTGCAGCATGCCCCGCATCGCCTCAATGCCCGCCGGGCGGCGTGACTCCTGGCCTTCGAGGTCCCGCAGAGCCCGATCAACCACCCGCAGACCCACGTCGTACCGACCCGACGACAACGTGGTCTGTGCACGCAGAAAGGCATGCATCGCGGCCAGTCCCGGCTCGTCGGCGCGCGGCGCGGTCCACACGAGCCGGTCCAACGCGACGGTGGCGAGATCGAGGAAGCCGAGCTTCCACGCCACGGTGAACACACAACGGAACGTCTCCGCCAGACATTCGTAAGCCAGCCGCTGCTCTTCCCCGGTACTGGTATGCACCGCCTGCACCGACTCGTCGATCAGCACAGGCAGGTCGCGCACCATGTCCGTGTACTGCGCCTGACGGCGCTGCTCCAGAGCCCGCTGGACATCCGCCCAGACCAACGAGGCCGGGCGCGGAGCCGTCTCCCAGTCCAGAGCGATGTCCCAGTTCTCCAGCCCCTCACGGATCGGCTGGATCAGGGCGTCCATGCGGTCGCGCCGCAGTTCGTCGGCGTACGGCTGTCCCAGCAGGTCGGATGTGGAAACACCCAGTGCACGGGCACAGGCGGCGACAAGGGCCGGGGAAGCGGGCTTCTGCCCGCACTCGACCTTCGACAACAGCGACTTCGACAGGTGCGCCCGCATCGCCAGCCCTTGCTGCGTCAGGCCGCGCTGCTTCCGGATACGGGCGATCCGAGCGCCGGCGTGTTCCTCGATGCTCTGCGACACGGCGAACTCCGTTCTGCGGCAACACTCAGACGGTACCCCCAGCACACGGTCCCGGACCGGCCGAACAGCGATCAACCCGGCTGCCCGCAGGACCACACTTCAAGCCGAACGACCAGCCGAGGGACATGGCGTACCGTCGAAGCGGGATGCGTCCAAACTTTCTCTACGTCTTCAAGGCGACCCGCTGACGCGGGTCGCGCGCGGCACGGCCGCCCACCCGGCCCGCTCTCGGCTTCGCCACCGCGGGCCGGCCAGCGACCAGGCCGCGCAGAAGCGCGTAGCGGACGACCGGAAGCAGGGAGAAAGCCGGACGTGCCCGCATGGCGAGTGCCGGGCCGACGGCGAGGCGACGGCGGGGAGTTGGCCGGTGCGCAGGTCCGGCGGTGGGTCGGGCGGCTCCGTGGGCTTTACCCACCTCCCCGGGCCGGGGCCCGCGTCGGGCAAGGCCAGGGGGCCACTCGTTCAAATTCCGGGCAGGGGCAAAGCCTGCCCGAGTTGCCGGGCCAGCGTACGGCCCCCTGACCATGCCCGACCCCAACCCGGGCAGGACACCGACCAAAGCCCACTCCACCGCCCTCACGCACGCAGCCGTCTGACGGCAACGCCGACGGCAACACGGGCGCACAGCACGGCACTTCCACGCACATCCACGGACAGGCTGGAATTCGCTGACCAGCGAAAATGCAGGTGACGCCCGCCCGGCGAGCACACGTACTATGTTGTAGCGGGCGGCACGCCAATCTTGGTCCACAACACCAACGGTGTTTGCACTCTAAATGATCCGTCGTCTACGACGTCGCAGGTTGCGATGAATGCGCGGATGGTAAACAGGGTTAAGCCTGGGCAGAATGTCGCTGTCTATCGGATTGGCAGCGGTGGAGATTCCAGATTCCTGGCGGCAGCAAACGATCCCGGTGGGCTGCACTCGGAGGAGATCCTCGACAATTACCTCGATGCTAATGGAATCTCCCCTGATGATGTGACGGAAATATATTCTGAGCGAGTCCCTTGTACTACCGATCCGCACAACTGCTCGGCCAGGATGGGTAGGTATGGAAATGCTGATATATCCTGGACTCTAAATCCTGACGGTATAAATAACGGGGCAAAGAATGCCGGTGCGATAGCGAGGGCCATGGGTAGCTATCGTGGAGCACCGCCGGGCCTTCCGGGATTCGAATGGATAGGCTAGCTGCCCGCGAGGCGGGCCGCCTGCCCGCCGAATAGAATCAGGGCTTGGCCCGCCCAGATGGGCGGGCCAAGCCCTGCGGTGTTCCGAGAGGAAGAAGTGCCACATGAACCGTGACGTACCCCCCACGCTTGAAGAGTGCCTCGCGGCTCCCCTGGCGCAAGTGGTCAGCTGGGGGTTGCCAGCCTCTCGCCTGGGCGAAGAGCAGCGGTGGAACATTGCTGAGGAGGATTCTCTTGCCCTGCGAGAATATGGCATTGCCGTCTTTGAGGAAGGCGGTGGGCGGGGAGGAATCCAGCTCGTCGGGTCGCTTCAGTCGGGGAACGATCCCTCGATTCGGCGCCGCGGAGTAGAGGCGTACTCGCTGGGCTCATACTGGCGTCGGGAGATTGGCGTGGTGGCCGATAGTGGGGAGGTTGTGGGAGTTCCCGATGATGACACCTTGGGCTTGAGTTATATCAATTCCTCCGCCGCGCTATTCGTTGACATCTCCTGGAGGTGGGCGTTTGTTAGGAGAATCCTCATTGGCGTCGAGGACTACGAGTATCTGTATGATTCCTTGGGGCGATTTCAGCAATATGCACAGACGGTTGACTCGGCTATTCGCGATGACCTTCGCTTCGCCTGGTGGAATGGTGTTATTGAAGGATGGTGAGTCGAATGCCTGCCTGGCTCGATCTATTTTGCATGGTCGAGGCAAGTTCTCTGTAGGGCTTCATGAACTTATGAATGCGGAGCAATGATTCGTGGTGGGGCTGCGCAGAATCTGCAATTGAAATAATGACGGCGGCCCCTCCAGAATGATCTTCCGGAGGGGCCACGGTGGCTTGCGGTGGGCGCTTGACGGCAGTAGTTGACGGCAACGTCAGTGGACGGGTGCTGCACGAAGTGGCGGTTCGTCGCCGCCGTCGGGCTCAGTGGCCGCCTCGGGGAGGTTGCTGAGGGCGTGTCCGAGGAGGTCGATGGCCTGGCGCTGGAGACGGAGCCGGACGTGTGCGTAGACCGTCGCAGTCACCCCGATGTGAGCGTGACCGAGCAGCTCCTTGATGACGACGAGCTCGACCCCCTGCTCCAGGAGCAGCGTCGCGGTTGAGTGCCTCAGGTCGTGGAACCGGATCGGCCTCAGGTGCGCGTCACGGAGGAGCCCGTTGAAGTGCCGGGTGAGGGTGGCGGGTTCGATCGGGTGCCCGTCCGGCCGGGTGAAGACGTATCCGCTGCCCTGCAGGTCCGCAACTACCTGGTTCCGCTCCTTGGCCTGGCGCTGTCGGTGTGCTCGGAGCGAGGTGATGCAGGGGGCGGGCAGGGCGATGCGCCGCTCGGAGCTGATGGTCTTGGTGGGCAAGCCGGCCATGCCGCTGCTTCGGGTGCGCTGCAGGGTGCGGCGGATGCTGGCCGTGCCGCCGTCGAGGTCGAGGTCTTCCCAGTGCAGGCCGAGGAGTTCGCCCTTGCGCAGTCCGGTGCGCAGCGCCAGCTCGAACAGCGAGGCGAGCCGATGCCCTTGTGCAGCGGTAAGGAGCTGGCGGGCCTCGTCGGCGGTCAGAGGGTTGAACCGACGTGGGCGGGGTGTCCCGGTGCGGACGTTCCGTGCGACGTTGCGCGGGATCTCCTCCTCGCGGACGGCGTGCTCCAGGGCGAACTTGAGCACGGAGTGGATGTACGCGAGCGTCAGCGGCGAGAGCCGCTTGTGGCAGCAGCGGCCGAGGCTGCAGCAGCGAGGGCGGCGGCTGGCCTGCGCGTTCGGGTCGCGTCCCGCGTCGATGGCGCGCGCAGCACTGGCAAACGGTCCGCAGCTCATTGAGCCAGGTCCGGACGTCCTTCGCGGTGAGCTTGGCGAGCTTCTTCCGGCCCAGCCCCGGTATGAGGTACTGGGCGACGACGGCGGTGTAGCGTGTGTGGGTTGTTTCGCGGAGGTGGTGGACGGCGACGTTTTCCAGCCAGTAGGCCAGGTAGTTGGCGAGGCTGCCCTGTGCGGTGACGATGGGGACCCCGCGGTTGCTGGCCGCGATCTTCTCCGTCAGCCTGGCGAGGGCCTCCGCCCGCGTCGTGCCGTAGACGCTGACGCGCCTGCGGGTGTTGCCGGGGGCGAGGACGTATCGGGCGGCTTCCCAGCGGCCGTCCTTGCGCTGGTAGACGGTGCCGTCTCCGTTGGCACGGACGCGCCGGGATGTCGGGTTTGGGTCGGAGTCGCGGGTGCTCATTAGGCGGCTTCCTGTTCGAGTCGGGTGGTGATGAGGTGATCGAGGGCGTGGGCGGGGATGCGCCGGGCCCGGCCGAGGGTGAGAGAGGGGAGCTCCCGGGTGCGCAGGAGGTCGTAGATGTCAATCCCCTGGTTTCGTAGAGACCTCTCCTATGCGGCCTGGCATCTCTGGTCGCTCTTCTTGCGTGCTGTGGTGATGGTCCGTTCGAACTCTTCCGGCGGCGGGCCGCCGGCCGCGCTGTGCCTGCGTCGCGGGTTGTAGAACCCGGTGGTCCAGGTGGCGATCTTCAGGCGGGCCTCGGTGCGGGTGGCGAACCGGTGCCGGTGTATGTACTCGACCTTGATCAGTGAGTTGAACGACTCCGCGGCGGCGTTGTCCAGCGCCGACCCCACCCGCCCCATGGACTGCACCACGCCCAGGCGGTCACACAGGGTGTTGTACGCCTCTGACGTGTACTCACTTCCCCTGTCGCTGTGGAAGATCGTCCCGTCCCTTCGGCCGCCGCGCGTCGCGGTGGCCATCTTCAACGACGCTCCGACCAGGGCCGCGTCATGGTGCTCGCCCATGGCGTAGCCGAGGCAACGGCGAGAGAACGCGTCGATGACCGTGGCCAGATAGATCTTGCCCTCACCGGTCTCGATCTCCGTCATGTCCCCGTACCAGAGCACGTCCGGGGCCACCGCGTCGAAACGGCGATGCACCAGGTCAGGGGCGGCCTTCCGCTTGCCCTGCCGGGTCAGCGACCGCCGCCTGGGCGGCTTGCGGCCCTGCAGACCGAGCTCGGCCATGATCTCCGCGACCGTGTTCACCGACACCTTCCAGCCCTCCGCCCACAGGTCCAGGGTGATCCTCGGCGAGCCGTAGGTGCCGCCGGACGCGGTGAAGTAGTGGTGATCCGCTCCTCCAGTCTCGCCCTCCTGACCTCGCGTTTCGTCGGCTCGTCGGGACGTCGGCGCCGCTTGTAGAACCACGCCTCGCTCACCCCGACCACCCGGCAGGACACCCGGTGCGGGACGCCGTGCCCGGCCCTCTGGTTACCGATGAAGGCGACCACCGCCTCCGGAGCGTTCTCGGTCACTTCACCCAGAGGGCCATGCATCGCTTGAAGACATCACGCTCCATCTCCAGCTCCCGGATCCGCTTGTTCTTCTCCCCGATCTCCCGGCGCAACCGCTCCAGCTCGGCCCGCTCGGCCTCCCGCACCCGACCGCCACCGCCACCGCCACTGGCGGCTGTCGGTTGTGCGGGCCGGTCCGAGGACGTCGTCCCGTTGCGCCGCCACCGCGACACCCAGCTGTGCAGCGTGCCCGGGTTGATGCCGAGCTCCTCGGCGACCTCCCCGGCCGACCTGCCGGTCTCGACCACGATGCGCACCGCACCCTCACGGAACTCGGCGTCGTACGACGGCTTCTTCTTGGGCCCCATGAATCCCAACTTCCCCTGCAATCACGGGCTCCACGCTACGAGGGGATGGTCACGGCCTCAGCGATCCCCGTCTGATCCTCTCGGCGGCGGATTGCGCGGAACTGGAGGACGCGGCAGCGGAGTGGCTGGCCAGGGACCCGGACCCGTACGCCTTCGCCCGCGCGCTCAGCAACAGCCTCCCGGCCCACGTCCACTCCGCCCGCGCCTTCCTCGCCCGGCGCCTGCGCGACAAGCTGCCGCCGCAACGGGAACCGCGCGGCGCCACCGTCCCGACCGCCCGGCCGGAGCCCCGGCGCTTGGTCGAGTGCACCGAGTGCGGTCGTCCGGGGCGGCCGGAGGCTCTGCCGGGTGGGCTGTGCAAGGGGTGCCGGGAGAGCACCGACGACTTCCGGTACCGGTCCGGTACCGGAACCCCTAATCTGGAGGTATGCCTGCATTGAACGTGGAATTCACCGAGGAAGAGCTGGTCGTCGTGCGGGCGCTCGCAGCCGCTGACGGCAAGAGCGTCAAGGCGTACGTCCACGACATCACCGTGCGTGAACACGCGCGCCGGGTGTTCGTGGAGGGCGCCAAGAAGTTCATCGACGACCACAAGGAAGAGTTCCGGGCCGCGTTCCCCGACGACGCGCCCGCCGGAAACGACACGACGGCCAAGCCGTCGTCCGAGGCAGCCTGAGGGGCACGTGGAACTGAACGTCGACGTCGGATGGCTCTTGGACGTCCAGGACTCGGCGCTGCCCGAGTCGCCTGAGGTACGTGACTACTCCGCTCTTGCCGCCGCTTGCTCGCGGCAGCGGGTGAACACCCCCCGTCTCGGTGAAGAGGCGGACGAGGCATGGGGTGCGGCCGCTCTGCTGCACACCACCGTCGCGCTGAAGCCGCTGCCTGCGGACAACACCGTTTTCGGGTGTGCGCTGGCGGTTCAGTACATGCGGCAGGCGGGGGCCGGCGTCGACCCGCCTTACGGGGCGCTGGTCGAACTGGTCAAGGGCCTGCGGGACGGCAGTCTCGACGTGTTCGACGCCGCGGACCGCCTCCGTTCCTGGAGGATCTGACTTGATCTGACTGGATCTGACCACTCCGGTGCGCCGGGCCGGTCGCCCGCCGCACCGGTTCGTAGGGTCGGCAGCGGCTGGTGGTCAGCCGAACATCCCCACCTCGTAGCTGCCCGCAGGCTGCTGGGTGATGACGTTGACGCGGTTGTACGTGTTGATCAGGGCGATGAGGGAGACGAGAGCCGCGAGTTGTTCCTCGTCGTAGTGCTTGGCCGCGTTCGCCCAGACGTCGTCCGGGACGCCGCCCGCCGCGTCGGCGATCCGGGTGCTCTGCTCCGTCAGCTCCAGCGCCGCACGCTCGGCGTCGGTGAACACCGTCGCCTCGCGCCAGGCCGCGATCAGGTTGAGGCGGAGCGAGGTCTCCCCGGCGTGCGCGGCGTCCTTGGTGTGCATGTCGGTGCAGAAACCGCAGCCGTTGATCTGGCTGGCCCGGATCTTCACCAGCTCCTGCGTCGCCGCGGGCAGCGACGAGTTCGAGACGACGGCGCCTGCCGCGCCGATCCGCTTGAGGAACGAGCCGGCGACAGGGTTGGTTAAGAGGTTGAGGCGGGCTTCGGCTTCCATGTCCATCTCCTCGGTCGTGATCGCATCGTCGTGTCGACGGGTGCACCCCTATGACGGAGCGCCCCGCCGATATGTGACAACGACTGGGGGGAGGAGAAGAGTCTGTCTCGATCTACTCGATCTACCGGGTCTACTGGATCTACCGGGTCTACTGGATCCGATAAATCCAGTCGATCTAGTCGAGGCAGAATTCGTTGCCTTCGATGTCCTGCATGGTGATGCACGACTCGTTGTACTCGTCGGCCTCCTGCACCAGCACGCACACCGCGCCCAGCGCCTCAAGCCGCGCGCGTTCCGCCTGGAGCGTGGCGAGACGCTCCTCGCCCACCAGGCCGGCACCGGCCCGTACGTCGAGGTGGACCCGGTTCTTGACGACCTTGCCTTCGGGGACGCGCTGGAAGAACAGCCGCGGGCCGACGCCCGTCGGGTCGACGCAGGCGAACGCCGCGCCCTGGTCCTCGGGCGGCAGCGAGCGGTCGAACGCCTCCCAGCTGTCGAACCCCTTGGGCGGCGGCGGCACGACGTATCCCAGTACCTCGCACCAGAAGCGGGCGACGCGCTCGGGCTCGGCGCAGTCGAAAGTGACCTGGAACTGTCTGATCGTCGACGTCATCCGGGCACCATAACCAGCTTGCCGCAGTCGTGCGACCGAGTTATGCGGGCGGGCGCGCGGGCTCGTCACACGACGCGCGTCGCCCCGGCGAACGGCATCTCGTCGATCGGCGCGATCCGAACCGGCGCGCTCGGGTTCGGCGCGTGGATCATCCGGCCGCCGCCGATGTACAGGCCGACGTGGCTGATCCCCGAGTAGAAGAACACCAGGTCACCCGGCTCCAGTTGGGAGCGGGGGATGCGGCGGCCCGCGTTGATCTGCGTGTACGTGGTGCGGGGGATCGAGACGCCCGCCGCGCGGTACGCGGCCTGCGTCAGGCCCGAGCAGTCGAACGCGTCCGGGCCCGTCGCGCCCCACACGTAGGGGCGGCCCAGGGCCCGGTACGCGTACGCGATGGCCGCCGCCGCACGGGCGTTGGGGGCCTTCTGTGCGACGGGCGGCAGGGCTGTGCGCGTGGACGTCGACGAGCGGGAGGCTCGCGCGTCCGGGCCGCCGGTGGCGGTGCCGGCGCCCGTGAACGCCGCCTGCTCCGCGGGGGAGAGGCGGGCCAGGAGGGCGCGGGCCTCCGTGAGCTTCCTCTCGACCGTCTTCTTCTCGCGCGCCAACTCCCGCTGCCGCGCCGCCAGATCCGCCAGCTGCCGGTCGGCGTGGTCGTGCAGCTGGTCGATCGCGCGCAGCTCCTTGCTCACCCGCAGCACCGTCGCGGCCTGCCGGGTGTCCATCCGGTCGGCGAAGGCGGCCTGGTCCAGGTAGCGGTCGGGGCGGGAGGAGAGGAGGAGCTGGACCGACGGGTCGATGCCGCCGGTGCGGTACTGCGCGGCCGCCGCCGATCCGAGGCGCTGCCGCTCGGAGTCGAGGGCCGCGGTGCGGCGGGACGCCTCGTCCTGCAGGGCGCGCACCTTCTTCTCGGCGGCGCGCGCCTTCTCCTTCGCGCCGTCGTACTTCTGGGTGGCGGTCTCGGCCTCCTGGTAGAGCTTGTCGACCTTCGCCTTCACCTGCGCGGGGGTGAGGTCCGGTTCCGCGTGGGCCGCGCCGCCGTCGAAGGCGGCCGCGGTCGCGGCGGAGGCTATGGCGAGGGTGGCCGCGGTGCGGGCCGTAGGGCCGCTGAGGGAGCGCTGTCGGGGCTTGCGGTGCGCTGCCGCCACGTCGAGCCACGTCCTTCCGGGTTCCGGGTTCCGGGCACTGGGGCCCGGGTCGTCCTGCTGCCGAGCGCGGTGCTTCGCGGGTCCGGCGGCGGCCCGAATGTGCAGGGGGAGCGGGCCGCCGCCGGGTTTCTCGGCGGTGGTGTCCGGCTGCCCGCCCCGGGTTCTGGCGGTGGAGGGGAGCCGGTCACCTGGCGAAGGACGCTAAACCTCTACGTCACGGGTTGGTGACGGATTGTTCGCAAGTGACCGGTTTGTTGTAAGTAGTGTGCGAGTGGGAGGGGAGGGTGACGGATCGGTGCCCGAAGACGCCCGGTTAGGCTCCGGTCCATGGACGTACTCCTCCACTTCTTCGTCGGCCTGCACATCATCGGCATCGCCGCGCTGCTCGGCGGATTCCTCGCACAGATGCCGGCGATCGGGAAGGGCACGGCCCGGTTCAGCAAGGGCATGCTGCACGGCGCGCTGACCATGCTCGTCACCGGTGTCGCTCTCGTCGGCCTCAATCAGGCCGAAGGCTCGACCGTGAACAACATCAAGATCGGTGTGAAGCTCGCGATCCTGATCGTGATCCTCGGGATCGTCTACGTGAAGAGGGACGAGGAGACGGCGGAGAAGGGGCTCTTCGCCACGGTCGGCGGCCTGACCATGGCCAACATCTTCATCGCGGTCCTGTGGACCTGACGGTCGGCGTCTTTGTGCCGTGGGCGCCCCGCGACGCCCGTCGTACCACCCGTCCCGCCCCGACCGCGGCCGCCAGCCACGCCGCCAGCCCGATCCACACCAGCACCCGGCCGGGACCGGTCAGCCAGGACGTGTCCACCGCGGTGGCGACCGCCAGGGTCGCCGCCGCGGTCATGCCCATCGGGAACACGGTCGACCAGCGGCGCACGTCGTAGCGCGGCCGCGGTTCCACCAGCTCCGCCACGGCGAGCACCACGTACCAGGCCGCCGCCGACGCGAGCAGCAGGCCGCACATGTCGCGCAGCACCTGGCTCTCGTCGGTGTTCCACAGCCCCTCGGCGCGGTCCGCCAGGACCAGCTTCGCCGCGGCCAGAGTGGAGATGGCGAGCGCGCCGCCCGCCACCCAGTGGTCCCCGGCCCCCGTGAGTACCTGGCGCAGCTCGAACCGCATGAACGCGGCCACGTACACCACGAGCCCGAACCAGAACATCACCATCGCCGCATAGCCCAGCCACGCCACACCGAGCCGCGCCGACAGCGTCGCCCCGAGCACGGCGAGCCCCTGCGTGGCCACGGTGCCGAGGAACACCGCGCCGGGCATCCTCGGCCGCCAGTGCCGTACGACGACGTACAGCAGCACCGGCCAGACCACCACCGCGATCACCAGCAGCACCCCGGCGAGCCAGTCCCAGCCCAGCAGCGCGTACCGCGTGCCGAGCACGGTCGTCGCGGCGACGGCGGTCAGCGCGGGCGGCGAGTCCGCCTCGCGTTCCCACCGGGCCCGGTCGCGAACGAACCGGTCCGTGTAGTCGTACGCCAGTACCAGCCACAGGGCGGAGCCGAGTGCCAGGAGTAGGACGGAGAGCGCTTCCGGGCCGACGGTGTGCAGGCCCACCGACACGATGCCGGTGGCCATCACGGCGGCACCCGCGGCGGGCGGCAGCTGGGACCAGTAGCGGGAGCGGTAGGAGCGGGGGGTATGCGGGGTATGGGGGGAGCGGTGGGAACGGGGGGAATGGGAGGAGCCGGAGGAGCCGGAGGAGTGGGGGGTTACGTTCGGGCCTGGCACCGCCCGAACGTAACCCCGCGAGTACGTCAGGCGGGGCGCACCACGCTGTGGATGATGCCGGCACCGCCGTAGTAGATGGATTCCTCGCGCACGTACGCGCCCGGCTTCGGGGCGTGGATCATGATGCCGTTGCCCAGGTAGAGGCCGACGTGACTGATGTCGTCGTAGAAGAAGACCAGGTCACCGGGCTGGATGTCGGACAGCGGAACCGTCTTGCCGACCTTCACCTGGTCCCACGTCGTGCGCGGCAGCGAGATCCCTGCCGCCTTCCACGCCGCCTGGGTGAGCCCCGAGCAGTCGTACGAGTCCGGGCCCGTGGCGCCCCACACGTACGGCTTGCCGATCTGCGCCTTGGCGAAGGCGAGGGCCTTGGCGGCCTGGGTCGCGTACGAGCTGGACGTGGAGGAGCCGGTGGAGCCGGAGGACGTGCCGGAGCCGGACGTGCCCGAGCCGGACTGCTGGTCCTGCTGCGCCTTCTGCCGCGCGGCGGCCTCCTCGGCCTCCTTCTGCTTCTGGGCCAGCTCGGCGGCCTTCTTGCGGGCCTCTTCCTCCTGCTTCCGCTTGATCTCCGCCAGCCGCGCCTTCTCCTCGGCGGTCAGCTTGGAGAGCAGATCACGGGCGTCGGCCAGCTTGGCCTGCACCGCCTGTTTCGACTTCTTCAGCTCCGTCTGCGCCGAGGTGAGCTGCGTCAGCTCCTTCTGCGCCTCGACGCGCTTGCGCGCCGTCGCGCGCTGCTCGGTCCGGTAGTCGTCGACGACCTTCTGCTGCCGGTCCGTCATCCGGCTCATCTGGTGGCTCTGCGTGAAGTAGTCCTCAGGGTTGTCCGTGAGGAACATGCGCGCCGTGTCGCCGATCCCGCCGTCGCGGTACTGCGCGGCGGCGAACTGGCCCAACTGCTCGCGGACCGCGTTCATCTTCTGCGTGCGCTCGGCTATGTCGTCGAGGAGCTTGTCGACCTGCTTCTTCTTGCTGTCGGTCCGCTCCTTCGCCCCGTTGTACTTCTGCGTGGCGACCTCGGCCTGATGGTACAGGCCGTCGACCTTCTTCTGCACCTCTTCCAGGGTCGGCTTCCTCGCCGGCCGCTCGGGGGCGGCCTGCGCCGTCTGCGACAGCAGGGCGACCGAGGTGAGGGCGGCGGTGGTGATGCCGACCGCGGGGGTCGAGAGGCCGACCGACATCAGTGGGCGGGTGCGCGGCTTGCGGTGCGACGCCAAGGGAGGCGACTCCTTCCGTGGTCCGCCTACCGGGTTAGCTGTCGGGTTCGGGCGGTACAGCTCGTGCGTCGTACGGAAGGCTGCCCTACGGTCAACTGCCCTGTCGTGCCTGTCGTGCCGGGCCGTCGGCCGATTCACCCCAAGGTCGGTTGGGTCCCCGGTTCCCTGCCTCTCGGCGTACGGGACTCGGCGGGGGCTGCCCGCTCGCCGCGTCTTCTCGCGGGCGGGGGGACGGGCTGCCCGCGCTGCACCGTAGCCAACTCGTGTGGCTGCTGTGAAGGTTGATGGTCGATATGCCCGATACATTTTCGTGACCTTGGCGCGGGGTGCGGGAGCGTACGCACAGCGTGACGAGGGTGGTTCCCGCCCCTTCGGGGAAGGGCTGGGCGGAGTGTCGGCGGGGGGACCTAGACTCGGAGAGCGATGAGCAGCCTCTTTGACGATCACTTCCTGGCGAGCCTCCGGAACGGCGCGGAGGAGCCCCCGCCGCCGCCCGAGGACACGGACCCCGAGCACGAGGGGGCCTCCGAGCCGATCCCGGACGATCTGTTCGGCGGGAAGTTCGACACGCCGCCGCCCCGGGATGCGTACTACCGCGACGGGGCCCCGAGACCTGCCGTCGACCCGGCGACGCTCCTCGAGGGGCTCAACGAGAACCAGAAGGCGGCCGTCGTGCATGCGGGCTCCCCGCTGCTCATCGTCGCCGGCGCGGGCTCCGGCAAGACCCGTGTCCTGACCCACCGCATCGCGTACCTGCTCGCCGAGCGCGGCGTCCACCCCGGCCAGATCCTCGCGATCACCTTCACCAACAAGGCCGCGGGCGAGATGAAGGAGCGCGTCGAGTCCCTGGTGGGACCGCGCGCCAACGCCATGTGGGTCTCCACCTTCCACAGCGCGTGCGTGCGCATCCTGCGGCGCGAGTCGAAGAAGCTCGGCTTCACGTCGTCGTTCTCGATCTACGACGCCGCCGACAGCAAGCGGCTCATGGCCCTGGTCTGTCGCGACCTGGAGCTCGACCCGAAGAAGTTCCCGCCGAAGTCCTTCAGCGCCAAGATCTCCAACCTGAAGAACGAGCTGATCGACGAGGAGGACTTCGCCGCGACCGCGGCCGACGGGTTCGAGAAGACCCTCGCCCAGGCCTACGCGATGTACCAGGCACGGCTGAGGGAGGCCAACGCCCTCGACTTCGACGACCTGATCATGACGACGGTGAACCTGCTGCGCGCCTTCCCGGACGTCGCCGAGCACTACCGCCGCCGCTTCCGCCACGTTCTGGTGGACGAGTACCAGGACACCAACCACGCCCAGTACGCCCTGGTGCGTGAACTCGTCGGGCCGACGGAAGGAGAGGAAGCGGACCCCGCCGAGCTCTGCGTGGTCGGCGACGCCGACCAGTCGATCTACGCGTTCCGTGGCGCGACCATCCGCAACATCCTCCAGTTCGAGGAGGACTACGCGGACGCGACGACGATCCTGCTCGAACAGAACTACCGCTCGACGCAGACGATCCTCTCCGCCGCCAACGCCGTCATCGAGCGCAACGAGTCG
This sequence comes from Streptomyces beihaiensis, assembly GCF_026274175.1. GTDB lineage: Bacteria > Actinomycetota > Actinomycetes > Streptomycetales > Streptomycetaceae > Streptomyces > Streptomyces beihaiensis. The sequence goes on along the minus strand of NZ_JAPHNL010000002.1, from coordinate 31,516 downwards.
CGCCGCCCCAAGAACCTGTGGACCAACGCGGGCGCGGGCGAGCGCATCACCGGCTACGTCGCCGACACCGAGCACGACGAGGCCCAGTTCATCGCCGACGAGATCGACCGGCTGACGGACGAGGGCGAGGCGAAGGCGGGCGACGTCGCCGTCTTCTACCGCACCAACGCCCAGTCCCGCGTCTTCGAAGAGGTCTTCATCCGCGTGGGCCTGCCCTACAAGGTCGTCGGCGGCGTCCGCTTCTACGAGCGCAAGGAAGTCCGGGACATCCTCGCCTACCTGCGGGTCCTGGCCAACCCGGAGGACTCCGTCCCGCTGCGCCGCATCCTCAACGTGCCCAAGCGCGGCATCGGTGACCGCGCCGAAGCCATGATCGACGCCCTTGCGCAACGCGAGAAGATCTCCTTCGCCCAGGCCCTGCGCCGCGTCGACGAGGCGTACGGGATGGCGGCCCGCTCGTCGAACGCGGTACGGCGGTTCAACACGCTGATGGAGGAGCTGCGCACGATCGTCGAGTCCGGCGCCGGTCCGGCGACCGTGCTCGAAGCCGTCCTCGAACGCACCGGATACCTTGCCGAGCTCCAGTCCTCCACCGACCCGCAGGACGAGACGCGGATCGAGAACCTCCAGGAACTCGCGGCCGTCGCGCTGGAGTTCGAGCAGGAAGCCGGGGGCGTGGCCGACGGCGAGGGGACGGCGGCGGACGGCGAGGCGACGACGGCGGACGGCCAGGAGACGGCGACGGACGGCCAGGAGACGGCGACGGACGGCGAGGGGACGGCGGCGGACGGCCAGGAGGTCGCGGGTGGCCAGGAGGCGGCGGGGAGCCTGTCCGACTTCCTGGAGCGCGTCGCGCTGGTCGCCGACTCCGACCAGATCCCGGACGATGAGGAGAACAGCGACGGAGTCATCACCCTGATGACCCTGCACACCGCCAAGGGCCTCGAATTCCCGGTCGTCTTCCTCACCGGCCTGGAGGACGGCGTCTTCCCTCACATGCGTTCCCTGGGCCAGACCAAGGAACTGGAGGAGGAGCGCCGCCTGGCGTACGTCGGCATCACCCGCGCCCGGGAACGGCTGTACCTCACCCGTTCCTCGATGCGCAGCGCCTGGGGCCAGCCGTCCTACAACCCGCCCTCCCGGTTCCTTGAGGAGATCCCGGCCGCCCACCTGGACTGGAAGCGGACGGGCGCCTCCACGCCGTCCGCCTCCTCCAGCTCGTTTGGTTCATCCGGTTCATCCGGTTCGTCCGGGCTGCGCGGGCCCGCGGGCGGCATCGCGGCGTCCCTGTCGTCGTCGCGCTCGCGCACGGGCTCGACCCCGGCGTTCGCGACGCGCCGCGGTGGGGCGGGGGCCGCCGAGAAACCGGTGGTCTCGCTGGCCGTGGGCGACCGCGTCACCCATGACCAGTTCGGCCTCGGCACGGTAGTCGGCGTCAAAGGCACGGGCGCCAACGCGGAGGCGACGATCGACTTCGGCGACCCCAAGCCGAAGCGCCTGCTGCTGCGGTACGCGCCGGTGGAGAAGCTGTAGCGGCCCGACCGGGCTGTGGCGGCCGGACCGGCAGTGGCGACCCGGCCGGTAGCGGCGGGCGGGCCGGCTGCGGCGGGCGGACGGCAGGGCAGGCTCGACGGTCGTGGCGGCGCGGAGCGGAGGCGAGACGGGGTCAGGTCGGGTTGAGACCGTGCGAGCGCAGCCACGGCAGCGGGTCGACCGCCGCGCCCTCGTGCGGATGCACCTCGAAGTGCAGGTGCGGGCCGGTCGAGTTGCCCGAGTTGCCGGAGTGCGCGATGACCTCACCGGCCTTCACGGGGCCGCTCGACACGACGTACGACGACAGGTGGCAGTACCACGTCTGTGTGCCGTCCTTGCGGGTGAGGATCAGCATGTTCCCGTACGCGCTGTTCCACTTCGTGGCGACGGTGCCGTCGGTCGCCGCCATCACCGGCGTCCCGTACGAGACGGGAAAGTCGATGCCCGTGTGCACGGACATCCAGTTGATCCCGGCCTGCCCGAAGTAGGCGCTCAGCCCGTGCTGCTTCACCGGCAGGGCGTACTTCGGCCGCAGCGCCTCCTTGCGCCTGGCCTCGGCGGCCGCCTTCTTGCGGTCCGCCTCCTCCTTGGCCTTCAGGTCGATACGTTCCTGGGTGCGGCTGGCCCGGTCCGCGAAGTCGTCCGCGCCCGCGGACAGGCCGCGCAACTGGGTGTCCAGCTTGTTGTTGGCCGCCGAGGGCCGTACGGCGGTGGGGTCCGGTGCCGCCGCGGCCTGCGCGTCCTTGCCGTCGTCGCCGCCACCGACACCGACGGCGGCCGCGGCGATCCCGGCGACCCCGACCACGCACACCGAGGGAACGGCCACGCTGAGCAGGGCGGACCGCCTGGCGGGGGTCCGGCGCCGCCCACGGCCGCGTGACGCGGCGCGGGTCGTGCGGGGGACCGGGGCGGACGCCGGCGCGGGGGCCGGTTCGGGTTCGGGTTCGGGGTCCGCGACGGGCTCGGGCGCGATGACTCCGGGCGCGGCGGGGCCCGTGTCACCACCGGCGGAGTTCCACTGCGTGGCGTCGTACGCGCCGGAGTCGAACTCGGTGGCGCCGAAGTCCTGGACCTCGAACGTCCGCGTCGCGTCCGTCTGCGTCGCGTAAGCCGCCGTGTCCCACTGCCCGGTCTGCTGCTCGTGCCCCGGGTACTGCTCGGCCGCCGCCGCCCCGCCCTGCGCGGGAATCGCGCCGAGCTGCTCGTGCCAGGCGCCTCCGTACGAACCCCCGTATCCGGGTTCGGTGTGGGGGTGGGCGGGCGCGGGCGCGGGCGCAGGGGCGGGAGCATACTGGTGCTGTCCCGGGTCGGTGGACCACTGCCCGGTGTCGTACGTGGCCGTCTCGTACGTGCCGTTGCCGTACGTGCCGGTCTCGTATGAGCCGGTGTCGTACGTGCTGGTGTCGTACGAGCCGGTGCCGTACGTGCCGGTCTCGTATGAGCCGGTGCTGTACGTGCTGGTGTCGTACGAGCCGGTGTCGTAGGGGTCGTCGTCGCCCTGCAGGTCACCGAAGAGCGGGTCGTTGGCGAAGCTGGTCGTGGAGTAACCGTCGTACGCCGCGTAGTGCGCGGTACCCGACGGATGACGGTCGTTCACCCACTTCTCTTTCGCCTCGACAACAGGGGCTGCCAGAGCAGTGCGGTGACTGTACCCGGCGGTACGAGGGCACGACAATCTTCCACCGGCCTCATGCCCGCGGAAACGGGCAATTCGCTTCCTTTCGGTGGACTATGGGCGCAGCCTTGGCGCTGAGTTCGAGGTTCGTTCGACGCTCACGCCACGGTCATGCCGCCGGTCGACGTCGCGGGGCGGCCCCCCTCCGCCTGCCCGGTGTCCAGAACCCGACGCACGCCGGCCGCGACCGCGGGGTGCACCGGCAGCGCGAGATGCCCGATGCCCGTCACCCGTACGTTCTGCACGTCCAGGTCGGGGTGGTCCACGCACGCCGTCTCCAGCGGCACCATCAGCTGGTCCAGGTCGCTCCAGAAACTCACGATCCGCGTCCCGCACCCCGGCGCCGGACGCTTCAGTTCCTCCACCACCGACGAGCCCGGACGCATCTGCCGCACGATCGGATGCGCGTCGGCGAGCGGCGCCACCCGGGTGCCCGCGTGCGGCGTGCCGAGCGTGACCAGGGTGCGCACGCGTGCGTCCCCGCCCAGACGCTGCACGTAGTAACGGGCTATGAGTCCGCCCAGGCTGTGCCCCACGATGTCGATCCGCTGCCGGCCCGTCCGCGCGCACACGTCCTCGACGCGACGGGCGAGCAGCGTCGCCGCGGCCTGAATGTCGCAGGTCAGAGGCGAGTAGTTGAGCGACTCGACGTGCTGCCTCCCGTGCTGTTCCAGGGCGCGGCGCAGCAGGACGAACACCGAACGGTTGTCTATGAAGCCGTGCAGCAGCAGGACGGGCGGCCCGTCCGCCGTGGGCAGCCGGGCCGATGGCAGCGCGCGGGGATGTCGGCGCTCGGGGAGCACGCCCGAGGGATAAAGGATCAGATGCCCCGCGAGGATCGCCAGCTCGAGCGCGGTCGCCTTGAGCAACGCGAGCGAGAGTCCGGTCAGCCTCGCGGGCAGCCGTTGTCGGAGTGCGGTCAAGGGCAGAACACTCGTGACCTTCATCGGCCGACCTCCCGTCGGCACCCGGAAGGACGCCTCTGTCCCCCGTGTGCCCTCACGGGGAACCGCGGCGAGGCCGACGGCGGCCACGGTGCGCACCGATGCGTGGGCGCTGTGATGACCGGCCCGGTGGCGCGGCGGACGGAACACCGCGCCACCGCGCCGTGCGGCTGTCGGCGCGGTGGCCCGGCGACCTCGTAGCGGCTCCCCTCGCGCCTGTCCCGGATGCGACGGGTGAGCCGCCTGGTGCGGTCGTGGCGCGCAGCGAATGTGTCCCACCGTGTGATTTCCCCCTCGGTCAGCACCGTGAAACGGCCGGTTGCGGGATGCTGTCGATAACGTTCGTTCACTCGGTCGCTCGAAATCGGGCATCCGAATCGGGCATCCGAAGCCCGGGTGGTACCAGGGCCCCGGGAGTTCAGACGCTTTCATTCGCTCAGGGAGGCAGTGATGGGTGTGGCAGCCGGTCCGATCCGCGTCGTCGTCGCGAAGCCGGGCCTCGACGGCCACGATCGCGGGGCCAAGGTGATCGCGCGGGCGTTGCGCGACGCAGGTATGGAGGTCATCTACACGGGGCTGCATCAGACGCCCGAGCAGATCGTGGACACCGCGATCCAGGAGGATGCCGACGCGATCGGCCTGTCGATCCTCTCCGGCGCGCACAACACCCTGTTCGCCCGGGTCATCGAGCTCCTCAGGGAGCGTGACGCCGCCGACATCAAGGTCTTCGGCGGCGGCATCATCCCCGAGGCCGACATCCCGCCGCTCAAGGAGCAGGGCGTCGCGGAGATCTTCACGCCCGGCGCGACCACGGCGTCCATCGTCGACTGGGTCAGGGCCAACGTCCGTCAGCCGGCCGACGCGTAGCGCTCCGCCGTCGCCGGACCAAGCCCCTCCGGCGCTTGAGGAGCTGGGTCCGGGGCGGAGCCCCGTGGCTTTCAGCCGTGGGGGCTGGTGATTCGCCGCCGGGCGCGAGTGCGGGGCGGCCGGCCGTGTCCACGTGGCGGAGTCGCGGATCGGCGCGGCCCCCCGCCCGCTCGGAGGCAGGCGCGGTGCGGCCCGGCCGGCGGCTACGGCGTGGGCGGGGCCAGTTCCGCCCGCATGTCGCGGCGCAGCCGCAGCGTGCCGACCAGCCGTTGGAACGCCTCCGCCCAGTACCCCCCGGATCCCGGCGCGGTGCCTTCCGGGTCCTCCACGGCCGCCGTGAGCGTGTCCAGATGCCCCGACTCCTCGGGGTCCAGGCACCGCTCGGCCAGGCCCATCACTCCGCTGAAGCTCCATGGGTAACTCCCCGTGTCCCGCGCGATGTTCAGTGCGTCGATCACGGCTCGCCCGAGCGGCCGGGCCCAGGGCGTGGCGCACACCCCGAGCAGCTGGAACGCCTCGGACAGGCCGTGCGCCGCTATGAACTCCGCCACCCACCCGGCCCGTTCCGCATCCGGCAGCGCCGCGAGCAGCTTCGCCCGCTCCGCCGACGACACGGCCCCGGGCCCCGTCGCCCCGGACGCCGTGGGCGCGCCGAGCAGCGCCCGCGACCAGCCGGTGTCCCGCTGTCGCACGGCGGCCCGGCACCACGCGGCGTGCAGCTCGCCGCGCCAGTCGTCGGCGACGTCGAGCGCCACGATCTCCTCCGGTGTGCCACCGCCGAGCCGGTCGGACCAGCAGCCGAGCGGTGCCGCCTCCACCAACTGGCCCAGCCACCATGACCGTTCCCCCCGGCCCGCCGGTGGCTTCGCCGCGACACCGTCACGCTCCATGCCCGCGTCGCACTCGTGCGGCGCCTCCACGACGACCGCGCCCGTCGTACGGTCCAGGGCCACGCAGGACCGGGCGCGCTCCGCCATCCGTCCGGCGAGCGCGGAGCCCGGCAGCGCCGCGAGCAACTCGGCCGCCGTCGCCCGGACATTACGGCTTCTGTCGCTCAGTGCCTGCTCGAGGAACGGCTCGTCCGCGTCCTCCAAGCCCGTACGCAACGAGTCGAGGAACATGAGACGGTCCTCGGCACGCTCCGTCCGCCACGTCCCCGACAACAGGGAACGGGCCTTCTGCGGCGCTCTCGCCCGCAGCGCGGCGAGCAGCGCCACCCGCTCAGCGAACAACCCCTCCTCCCAGAGCCGACGTACGCGCTCCGCGTCCTCCGGATCGGGCAGCGCGGCACCAGCCCCGGGCGCGGCGCGCAGCGCGAACCTCCAATCAGGGTTGAGCCGGGCCAGCCACAGCGCACGCGGCCCCGCGAACGCGAGGACCTGCGGCCGCAGATCCGTACGCCCGCGGGCCGCGTCAAGCAGCGCGGGCAGTAGTTCGGGCGGCGGCGCGTAGCCGTGCGCGTTTGCCGTCGAGAGCCACTGCGGCAGTAGTTCGAGCAGATCGGGCGTGGAGCCGCGGCGGGTCGTGCCGGCGCCCGGCCGGTCGGTGAGCAGCATCGCCAAGCGGCGCCTGGCCGCGGCGGGCAACGGCGGTCGGGGATCGTCGTCGGCCGGCTCGGGCGGCTTCGCGGCCGCGCCCGGACGCAGCCCGGCCCGCCGCCGCACCGTCAGCACGGCCGCCTCGTCCCACAGCGCGTCGGCCTCGGCCGACGGCCGCCGCTCCGTGCCGAGCAGCGCGGTGGTGACCAGGTCGTCCCAGCCCAGCCCGTTCCAGCCCAGCCCGCCCCCGTCGAAGGCAACCGCCGAGGTTGCGGAGGCCGTGGGGTGTGTGGAGGTATGGGAAGTGTCGAGGTGGACGGGGGACTTGGGAGCGTCGGCGTGCGCGGGAGTTCTGGGAGTGTCGGGGTGAGTGGGAGTTCTGGGAGTCCTGGGAGTGTCGGGGTGAGTGGGGGTCGTGGGGGCCGTGGGAGCCGTGGATGTCGTGGATATCGAGGAAGTCGTCATACGTTCCTGCCTTTCTCCGCTCTGCTGTCCGTGTCCGCGGCGGCTGACGCCGATCCCTTTCCGTCCGGCCGACGCGCGAGACGCCGGCCTCAGCCAACCGCGATGACCTCATCCGCCTGCTTCGCCCATGCCGCCAGAGGGCGGAATCCCGCGTGCCCGCACTCGCCGAACACCGTCACCGGCGCACCGCCCGACACCGCGGCCAGCCGCCACAGGCCGGGTGACGTCGCCGCCTGCGCGGGGACGGGCAGGGCCGACTTGCCGTCGGTGTCCGCCAGTTGCCAGCCGCCGTCCGGCGTCGGAGTCGGTATGACCTCCGCCAGGGTCACCGGCCACCAATCCAGCCACGGGTCGGCCGCGAGCGCCTCCCCGTAGGCGGCGAGCGCCGCGCCCACGCCGACTCCCGGCGGCCGGGCGCCGCCCGGCTCCGGCGCGGCGAACTGCTCGACGAGCTCCGCCCTGAGCGCCGCCGCACCGGGGTGCGGCGCCACCTCGGCGTCCAGCGCAAGACCGACCGGCAGCGCCAGGGCCGGGCTGCGGCCCGCCGCCCCGTACGACAGAAGCAGCGCCGTGCGGGCCGAACGCGCCCCGTACAGCCATATGCGGCGCGTGGTGATACGCCCGTCCGAGGTGTCGTACTGGGAGAGGACCAGCCAGCGGTCACGCAGCGGACGTCCGGGCTCGGTGGGCGGCAGCCCGACGCGGGCGCGCACCGTCGCCGCCAGGTCCTCGGGCAGCTCCGCACGGTGCAGCCAGCCCTGGTCGAGGAGGTGGAGCAGCGCGCACTCCTCCGTCAGTCGCGCCGGCCAGCCCGGCCCCGACGCCGGTATCGCCCCCAACTCCCGTACGCGCGCGGCGAGGCCGGGCGCCTGGGCGTCGACCATACGGGCCGCTGTCTCCTCCCACATCCGGTATCCCGCCTGCTCCGTGTGGGCGAGGCCGCCGCGCAGCAGGTCGGCGAGGCGCTGCTCAAGCTCGTGGGCACCCGCGGTGATCCGCTGGGCGCGGCGCTCCGCTCTGCGCCGGGCCGCCTCCGGGTCGGCCGGTGCGGAGCCCGCCGACGGTGCGGCCGCCCGCGCCGACTGCCTCCCCTCCGCCCGCTGCCTGCGGCCCGCGAGCCACTGCTCCGCCCACTCCGGCGGCGTCCGCCCGCCCGGAACAGCGGCCTCGCCCTCCGCCCAGAGCAGCAGCAGCCCCAACGCGTGCTTGCACGGGAACTTGCGGCTCGGACAACTGCACTTGTATCCCGGGCCGGAGCCGATGCCCGAACCCACGTCGGCACCCGAACCCCCGTCAGCACCCGAACCCCCACCGGCTTCAGCACGCCCGCCGGCGCCCGTGTCCACGATCGTCTGATACGGCTTGCTGCCGCTTCCTCTGCACAATCCCCATACCGCCCCCTCCTGTGAACCGCCGGTCTCCGACCACGGACCGGGCACCCCGAGTCTGCTTCCCGCCTTGCGTGACGCGGCGTCAGGCGCCAGTGCCAGCACCTGATCCGCCGTCCAGCGCACCCCCTGCTGAGTCATGTCGTCGACGGTAGGACCCCCCACTGACAATTCCGTCCGATCCCGCTCTGACCTGCGGCGATGGCGCGGCCAACGTCGATTGTCAGTGGCGTGGTGCACGGTGGAACCCATCGAACGACCGGGCGGTCACGTCCGAGTCGTGATGGTTCGAGTTGTGCGAAAACGGAGGGGGACAGCCATGACCGTTTCCATCGAGGACCAGGCCGCACTGCGTCCGCACGCCGAGAACGCGTTCGCGGACGAACTGGCCGCGCTGGCCGCGCAGGACGACCGGCCGCGCCCGGCCCGCTGGCGGCTCTCGCCCTGGGCCGTGGCCACGTATCTGCTCGGTGGCACGCTGCCGGACGGCACGGTGATCTCGCCGAAATACGTTGGCCCGCGCCGCATCGTCGAGGTGGCCGTGACGACGCTCGCCACGGACCGGGCGCTACTGCTGCTGGGTGTTCCGGGCACCGCCAAGACGTGGGTGTCCGAGCACCTCGCCGCCGCGGTCAGCGGGGACTCCACGCTGCTCGTGCAGGGCACGGCGGGCACGCCGGAGGAGGCCATCCGGTACGGGTGGAACTACGCGCAGCTGCTGGCGCACGGGCCGAGCCGAAACGCTCTGGTGCCGAGCCCGATCATGCGGGCGATGGCGGAGGGGATGACGGCGCGGGTCGAGGAACTGACCCGTATCCCGGCCGACGTGCAGGACACGCTGATCACGATCCTGTCCGAGAAGACGCTGCCGATAGCGGAGTTGGGGGAGGAGGTGCAGGCGGTCCGCGGGTTCAATCTCATCGCGACCGCCAACGACCGCGACCGTGGCGTGAACGACCTGTCGAGCGCGCTGCGCCGCCGCTTCAACACCGTCGTGCTGCCCCTGCCGGAGAGTGTCGAGGCGGAGGTCGACATCGTCTCGCGCCGGGTCGAGCAGGTGGGCCGTTCGCTGGAGTTGCCGGCGGTGCCGGACGGAGTCGACGAGATCCGGCGGGTCGTCACCGTCTTCCGTGAACTGCGGGACGGCGTCACGACCGACGGACGTACGAAGGTGAAGTCGCCCAGCGGCACCCTCTCCACGGCCGAGGCGATCTCTGTCGTCACCAACGGTCTGGCTCTCAGCACCCACTTCGGCGACGGGATGCTGCGGCCCTCGGACGTCGCCGCGGGCATCCTCGGCGCCGTGGTCCGCGACCCGGCCGCGGACCGGGTGGTCTGGCAGGAGTATCTCGAGGCCGTCGTGCGCGAACGCGACGGGTGGAAGGACTTCTACCGCGCCTGCCGCGAGGTGAGCGCATGAGCGGGCCGCTTCTGCTCGGCGTACGTCACCACGGGCCCGGTTCGGCGCGAGCTGTGCGCCGCGCGCTGGAGGCGGCCGGACCGGCGGCAGTGCTGGTCGAGGGCCCGCCGGAGGCCGACGCCCTGGTTGAGCTGGCCGCCGACGACGACATGCGGCCGCCTGTCGCCCTGCTCGCCCACGTGGTGGACGAGCCGGGGAAGTCGGCGTTCTGGCCGTTCGCCGAGTTCTCGCCCGAGTGGGTGGCCATCGACTGGGCCCTGCGGCACGGAGTCCCGGTCCGCTTCATCGACCTGCCCGCGGCGCACACCTTGGCAATGCGCGCACGCCCGCCGCGGCCGGGTCGGACGGATCCCATCGGGGCGCTCGCCGAAGTTGCCGGGTACGACGATCCCGAGCGCTGGTGGGAGGACGTCGTCGAGCACCGGGAGGGCGAAGCCTTCACCGCGCTCGGCGAGGCCATGGCCGCCTTGCGCGAGGCACACGAGGCACACGAGGCACATCAGGCGCACGAGACGCAGGAGGCGCACAAGGCGTGCGAGACGCACAAGGCGTGCGAGATTCAGGAGTGTCCAGGGGACAGCGTCGACCCGGACACCGGATGGAACGCGGTGGACGATCACGACCTGGTCCGTGAGGCGTACATGCGGCTGCAAGTGCGGGCGGCGCGCCGCGAGTTCGGGGACGACGTAGCCGTCGTGTGCGGGGCGTGGCACGTGCCGGCGCTGCGCCGCAGGACGACGGTCGCCGCCGACCGCGCCCTGCTCAAGGGACTGCCGAAGGCGAAGGTCGACATGACGTGGGTGCCATGGACCCACCGCCGCCTGGCCAGGGCCGGAGGCTATGGCGCGGGGATCGAGTCGCCGGGCTGGTACCGGCATCTGTTCGAGGTGCCGGACCGGCCGGTGGAGCGGTGGCTGACCAAGGTCGCGGGGCTGCTGCGGGAAGAGGGCCGCATCGTGTCGTCCGCGCACGTCATCGAGGCGGTGCGGCTCGCCGACACCCTCGCGGCGCTACGCGGCAGGCCGCTCGCCGGGCTCGGCGAGACGACCGACGCGGTGCGGGCCGTGCTCTGCGAGGGCTCCGACGTCCCGTTGGCTCTCATCCACGACCGGCTGGTGGTCGGGGACGTGTTGGGAGAGGTGCCCGAGGCGGCGCCCGCCGTGCCGCTCCAGCGCGATCTGTCCCGTACGCAGCGCTCCCTGCGCCTCAAACCAGCGGCGCTGGAGAAGGAGTTGGACCTCGACCTCCGGGGCGACACCGACGCCGCTCGCAGCAGACTGCTGCACCGGCTGCGGCTGCTCGGCGTCCACTGGGGCGAACCGGCCGACTCCGCCCGCGGTTCCACGGGCACGTTCCGCGAGACATGGCGGCTGCGCTGGGAACCGGAGTTGTCGGTACGGGTCGCCGAGGCCGGGGTGTGGGGCACGACCGTGCTCGGCGCGGCGACCGCCAGGGCCGAGTCCGACGCCGTCGCCGCCGAGGCGCTCACCGACGTCACGGCGCTCGCGGAGCGCTGCCTGCTCGCGGGCCTGCCCGACGCGCTGCCCACCGTGATGCGCGTGCTCGCCGACCGCGCCGCGCTCGACGCCGACGTCGGTCACCTCGCTCAGGCGCTGCCCGCCCTGGTTCGGTCGCTGCGCTACGGGGATGTGCGCGGCACCGACACCGGTGCACTCGCCGAGGTGGCGGCGGGCCTCGCCGAGCGGGTCTTCGTCGGGCTTCCGCCGGCCTGCGCGGGCCTCGACGCGGACGCGGCCACGCAGATGCGCGGCCACGTGGACGCAGTGCACGCGGCGGTAGCGCTCCTGGAGGAGACCGGACTGCGCGAGCGCTGGCGGACGGTACTGCGATCGTTGGCCGTACGCGAAGGCACAGCGGGCGAGGTGCGGGGGCGGTGCGCTCGGCTGCTCCTGGACGAGGGCGAGCTGGCGGACGACGAGACAGCGCGGTTGATGGGGCTCGCCCTGTCTCCTGGTACTCCGCCCGCCGAAGCGGCCGCGTGGATCGAGGGGTTCGTGGGTGGCGGCTCGGGCGGCGGACTGCTGCTGGTTCACGACGAGCGGCTGCTCGCCCTGGTGGACGGGTGGCTCATGGAGGTGTCGCCGGACGCGTTCACGGACGTACTACCGCTGCTGCGGCGCACGTTCTCGGCGTACGACGCCGGGGTGCGGCGCACGCTCGGCGAACTGGTCCGGCGCGGTCCCGCGGCCTCCGGCGCGGCGACGGCGCTCACCGGAATACCGCACGGCTTCGCGGAGGAGCTCAACCCGGCCCGCGCGGACGCCGTGGTGCCGGTAGTGCGGATGTTGCTCGGGGCCGGGGCCGGGGCCGGGGCCGGGGCCGGGGTGGCGGCATGAGGCGGGCGAGCCGGTGCCGGGGTGAACGGCTGCCGGGCCTCAGGCGGAACAACGACGTTGTGGAGGTGGCGGGATGGCGCAGGACGTCTTGAGCGGTGTCGAGGGGAGCGGTGCCGAGGGGAGCGGTGTCGAGGTGAGCGGCGAAGATGTGCGCGGGTCCGAGCGGATACGGCGGTGGCGGCTCGTGCTGGGTGGGGGCGGAGCCGACGGCACGGGATGCACGCTCAGCGCGCGGGACGCGGAGATGGACGGCGCGCTCACCGCGCTCTACGGCGGCGGCACGAAGCAGCCCGCGGGCAGCGGCAGCGGCAGAGGCAGTGGCAGAGGCAGCGGCAGTCGGAGCGCGGGGCTCGGGGCCTCCGCGCCGTCCGTGGCGCGCTGGCTCGGGGACATCCGCACCTACTTCCCGTCCCCGGTCGTCCAGGTCATGCAGCGCGACGCGATCGACCGGCTCGGCCTGTCCACGTTGCTGCTCGAACCAGAGATGCTCGAGGCGGTCGACGCGGACGTGCATCTGGTGGGCACGTTGCTCTCCCTCAACAAGGCGATGCCGGAGGAGACGAAGGAGACGGCGCGCGCGGTCGTCCGCAAGGTCGTCGACGACCTGGAGAAGAAGCTGGCCACGCGGACGCGCGCCACGCTCACCGGAGCGCTCGACCGCAGCGCCCGCGTCAACCGGCCGCGCCACCACGACATCGACTGGAACCGCACCATCGCGGCCAACCTCAAGCACTACCTGCCCGAGTACCGCACGGTCGTGCCCGAGCGGCTCATCGGCTACGGGCGGGCGTCGCAGTCGGTGAAGAAGGAGGTCGTGCTCTGCATTGACCAGTCCGGTTCCATGGCCGCGTCGGTCGTGTACGCGTCGGTGTTCGGGGCCGTGCTCGCCTCCATGCGGTCGATCTCCACCAGGCTCGTCGTCTTCGACACGGCCGTCGTGGACCTGACCGACCAGCTGGACGACCCGGTCGACGTGCTCTTCGGCACCCAGCTCGGCGGCGGCACCGACATCAACAGGGCGCTCGCTTACTGCCAGTCGCAGATCACCCGGCCCGCCGAGACGGTCGTCGTCCTCATCTCCGACCTGTACGAAGGAGGTATACGCGACGAGATGCTGAAGAGGGTCGCCGCGATGAAAGCGTCCGGCGTGCAGTTCGTGACGCTGCTCGCTCTCTCCGACGAGGGCGCGCCCGCCTACGACCGGGAACACGCGGCCGCGCTCGCCGGGCTCGGGGCGCCGGCGTTCGCCTGCACGCCCGACCTGTTTCCCGAGGTCATGGCGGCGGCCATCGAGAAGCGGCCGCTGCCGATACCCGACGCGATGGCGGATACGGGGGGAGGAACGGCAAAGCGGATATGAGAACCCATCGGTAACAGGGCCTTGCGCTGACTCCCGCGGACCGTGCACGTAGCGGCGCACCGTGACTTCCCCGACTGCCGTCGTGCTTCCCGTTTCCGCCATGCGCCGCCTTGCGCGCGCCGCGGCCGGGTGTGGCGCCCGTCGTCCGGGCCGTGGAGTCCGTGGGGCAGAAGGTTGCCGGGGGCGTGCCGTGGCTGCGAGGGTTCGAGCCGCCCGCGTTGCCGGGGTTCGGGCTTCCGGGGGTGTACGCGCGGGGCGGCGCGGGCCCGGTGCCGCCGGTCGCGCAGGGCGTCACCGCCGACAGGCGCGGCCTGGCGTACGGCGTGGCTGGTGACGCGACGCCGTACGCGCACTCGGTCGTCAGCGACGCCGTGACGCTGTACGCGCACTCGGTCGTCAGCGACGCCCTGACGCCGTACGCGCACTCGGTCGTCAGCGGTGACGCGGTGCCGTTCGCGCACGGCACGGCCGCCGAGGTCACCCCGTTCGCGCAGGAGCTGACCGGCCCCGTCACCACCGACGCCCACCCGCTCGCGGGCCACGCGGTCACCGGCGCCCATACTCTGGCCCACTCCGCCACGCCCAGCCACGTGCCCCGGTACGGGCAGGCCGGGCAGGCCGCGACGGGCCTCTGACCGACGCCGTTCCGGCCCGCCCCGCCGAGATCCGTCGGCGTGAGCGGGCCGAACCGGTCGGCGTGTGGGCGGGCGGTCCGTGGGGGCGGGCCGCCCGCCACGGAGATCCTTCGAGCGCGACGGATCTCCTTCGGATGGCCTCACCGTGCGCATCCCGCACGGTGAGGCCCCCACCAGGTGTCGCGCCGTGGGTCGGCGACTCAGCTCAGAGTCGGCCGCCGATTACGAGGACGAGAACCCCCACCGCCCCGAGACCGGCAGCGGTGATCAGCGTGGCAAGCCATGCCCGCCACCACCGCGGGGCCCCGGCCGCGGAACCAGGCGGGCCGCCCTTGGGCGTGCCCCCCGGTTCGGCCCACAGGTAACCGAGCAGGCCGACGCCGGTGACCAGCCCGGCCAACGCCCAGGCGGGCCCGCTCGCCCGGCGGTGCCCGCTCGCGGTGAGCATCCGGGCCAGGACGGCCAGTCCGGCGAGCACCGCTGCCAGCCGCAGCCACCACCAGGGGGTGAGCAGGACGTACGCGACGGGCAGCAGCAGGCCGAGGCCGCCGGCGCCGTATGTCGCGTCGAAGTCACGGAATCGAACCTGGTCCGCGGCCGAGCCCGCCTTCCGGCGGACGGTCGCCATGAATTCGGGGACCGAATCCTGAGTGGGGTCGACGGGCCGGTAGACGTAGCTGCGCTCCGTGAGCAGGCCACCCCAGCGGACCGTGACGTCCGTGCCCTGGAGGTCTGTCCACACGGTGTGGGTGCGCCCGGCCTTGATGTCCGTCACCAGGCTGCCCGTCGACCCGGAGGCCGGCACGACACGCAGCAGCGCGGTGGTGAAGGACAGCAGCAGCACCGCCAGCAGCACCCAGCGGGCCGACCGCCACAACCGGTCAGGCTGACCGCCGGGGCCCGTGTCCGGATGCGCGGACACCCTGGTGGCACCTTCCGGGTCCATCGTCAGCCCACCTCCATGGTCCAGTAGTACGTCTGGTACACACTGGCCCCGCCGAAGCCCTGTTTGGTATCGGGGAAGAGGTGTGTCAGGGAGGCCGTCCCGGTGTCGTTGAAGGCCGCGAAGGCCACAGTGAAGCTGCGCTTCTTCGGTGACACGTTGATCACCTGGTAGACCTCATCGTAGCCACCTGTGAAGGCGTCGGGGACCCCGGTGCCGTGGTGTCCGTTGGTCGCCATTCCGGTGAGGTCCTTGGGAAGGTTGACGATCTTCTCTCCGAGGTTCTTGCCGTCGACGTAGTCGTCCTGTTTGCCCAGCGCGCTGATGTCCGTGCTGAAGCCGTCGGCCTCGATCTGCTTCATCAGACCTTGCAGGATGGCCACGTTGTGTTTGTCGCCGGCCAACTTCTGGGTGAGGGGGCTGCCCGCGTCGAACGGAACGTTCGCGCCCTTGCCACCGGCCCACAGTTTGAGCAGGTCCGTCCAGCTCAGCTGGGGCGAGTTGCCGCCGAGCTGGTCACAGGCGGCCATGGTCCCCGAGGCCACGGACGCGCCCTCCTGGCAGGGGTGCGTGTTGCCCGCGACGGCCAGGACGTAGTTCCGGAGCTGGGCCGCGAGCGCCGCGTGGATGTTCTTCTCGTTCGAGTCGTCCTTCCATTTGTGCATCAGAAGGGCGCGCAGGGCCTGCTGGCAACTCGCGTCGCACCCACCGGTGCTCTGATGCTTCTTCGTGTGCACGGGGGAGCTGTGTTGGCCGGTGCTTCCGCCGCACTTGTGCGTGTCGCAGTAGTGGCTGGAGCCCTTGTAGTTGTCGGATGCCGGGTCTTGTTCGGAGTGGTAGTCGCCGTAGGTGCCGTTGTTGCCGGAGCAGTAGTGCGGGTAGCAGGATTCGAGCCCGGTGGGGTCGCTGCTGGTGACGGGGTCGTTGCCGGCGTAGTCGTACCCGGCGAGCTGCTTGGGGTCGTTGGTCTCCAGCTCGGGGTCGGCGGAGAGGAAGCGGCCGGTGGTGGGGTCGTATTCGCGGGCGCCGAGGTTCTCCAGGCCGGTGGTGGGGTCGTTGGTTCCGCCGACGTAGCCCATGTCGCCCGGCCAGGTGGTGGGCGCGGTGCCGCGGGTGGCGCCGAAGGGGGTGAACTGGCGGCGGGTGACGGCCTGGCTCTGGGCGTCGACGGCCAGGGAGTCGGTTCCCTGGCGGTCGGGGATGAGGTACTGGATGTGGCCGCTGCTGGAGCGTTCGGCGATGGTCGCTCCCGCCACGCTGTAGTAGCGGGTGCCGGACAGGGCGTGGGTGGAGAGGTCTTCGGTGATCTGTTCGTCACCGACGATGAGCGTGGCCTGGGAAGGGCCGGTGCGCAGGACGAGGCTGCCTGAGGTGTCGTACAGGTAGCCGGTGGTGCTGCCGTTGTCGTCGATCTGTGCGAGGTGCCCGGCGTCGTCCCAGGTCAGGTGTTTGCCGTTGGTGCCGCCCGGCATGGCGGTGACGTCGCCGGAGGCGTCGTAGGTGTAGGTGTGGGACCAGGACTGGTCGGAGCGCTGGGTGGAGGTCAGAGTGTGGGGCTGGTCGGTGGCAGAGCCCTGGGCGGGGTAGGTGTAGGTGGTGGTGACGTCGTTGGTGGTGGTGCCGCTGGTGTCGTGGTCGGTCTCGGTGTGGCGGTCACCGGCGGCGTTGTAGGTCCAGGTGGTCCAGTAGGGGTTGGGGCCTCCGACGGTGGAGCTGGCGCCGGTGGTGGGGGTGGCGGCGCAGTTGTCGGTGGCGGTCCAGGCGCCGGACAGCCGGGTGGCGTAGTCGTAGGTGTAGCACTGGGTGTCGGTGACCGCGGCGCCGTTCTGCTGGTCGGTGGTGGCGGTGACCAGGCCGGAGCCCTTGGAGACGGAACCGCCGCCGTAGGTGTAGTGGGTGTCGTCGACGACGGTGGTACTGGTGGAGTCGGTGGTCTTGGTGTCGGTGAGGGCGCCGGTCTGCGGGTCGTAGGTCAGGGTCAGATCGGCCCAGTTGCCGGAGCCGCCCAGGGTGTACTGGAGGACCTTGCCGTACTCGTCGTAGCCGATGGCGTCGGCGTAGGGCCAGGCGGTGGTGCCGGTGCTGTTCAGGCTGGTGGGCTGGCCGTAGTTGTCGTAGCCGGTGGCGACGGTCTCGGTGGGCAGCCCGCCGGCGGCGCTGTCCTGTTGGGTGGCGACCTGGCCGATCATGTTGTAGCTGTACGAGGTGAGGTAGCCGCCGGAGGGGGCGAGTGCGGCCTCGTCGGAGGGCAGGTTGGCCAGCGATTCCCTGCTCGCGGCGACCTTGCCCATGCCGGTGTAGCCGAGGATCTGGTGGGTCACCGAGGGGCTGCTGGTGCCGTGCTGGTAGGCGGTGTCGGCAGTCGGGTAGCCCTTCTTGATCGTGTCGTAGGTCCAGGCGCCGGTCTGGTTACCGCTGGACGGCAGCGCGCCGCCGGTGGTGTCGTACGTGGCCTTCTTGCGGCCGTCGTTGTCGTAGGTGTAGGTCGTCTGCTTGTTGCGGGCGTCCGTGAGGGTCAGCAGTTGCCCGGCGTTGTCGTAGGTGCTGGTGGCCTTGCCGGTGTCCGGGTCGCTGGCGGAGGTCTGACGGCCCAGCAGGTCGTACGTCCACGACCAGGTGTTGCCGGCGGCGTCCTTCACCGTGGCCTGCTTGCCGCTGGGGTAGTACGTGTAGTGGGTGTCGGAGTAGTCCGACGCGGGGTCGTTGACCGGGTCGGCCGCCGCACCCTTGTGGTACTCGTACAGGTCGGTGGTGCGGCCGCGGACGTCGGTCAGCGTCGTGGTCGCGGTGGCGCCGGCCGGGGGCACGGTGGTGGTGAAGTCGCCGCCGTAGATGTAGCTGGTGTGCCACGTCGCGCTGCCCAGGGCGTACGAGGTCGCCGTGGTCTTGCGCCCCGCGCCGTCGTAGGCGTAGCCGGTCTCGGAGGGGATGTCACCGTCCTGCGCCTGGACGAGCGTTCCGCTCGGGGAGCCGGTGGTGTAGTACGCGCCGGTGGTCTTGGCCGTCCAGCCGTCGGTGTTGTAGACGGTGTCGGTCACGTCCCGGCCGCCGTCCTCGGTGGCGGTCTGCGTCTCCCGCTCGCGCAGCAGCGCGTCGTAGAGCGACTCGCTGATCCGGTAGGTGGACCCGTCGTTGTTGAGGATCTTCGTGGTGGCCGTGGAGGGCGCGCTGTTGGAGAGGGAGTAGGTGTACTCGGCGACCGCGTTGCTGATGCCCGGTGCGAATTTCGCGGTGGTGCGGCCGAGCGCGTCGTACTGCCCGGAGGTGACGTAGCCCGCCGGGTCGGTGATCTTCACCGGCAGTTCGCGCCGTGCGTCGTAGGCGGTGGTGGTGGCGTGGCCGAGGGGGTCGGTGTCCTGGATGCTGGTCGGTTCGGCCCCGGTGGCGGGCGTGTAGGCGGTGGTGGTCGTGCGGTTGTCCGCGTCGGTGGCGGTCTTCGCGCGGCCGTACTCGTCCACGGTGGTGGTGGACTGGGTGATCCACACGGGCGTCGAGCCGCTGTAGGAGCCGGCCTGCTTCACCATCGTCGTGTCCCCCTTGGTGGGGGCGGCGCCGAAGGTGGTGGAACCGTCGAAGTAGGTGCGCGTGTCGGAGACGGCGTCGCCGGGGAACGTGGGTGTGACCGAGCACTTCTGCGAGACCGTCAGGGTCTCGTCGGCCGTGTCCAGGATCCAGGCGCTGGTGTTGTCGGCGTACGACGTGGTGGTGCACAGGTCGTCGGTGGAGACGGTCGGGTCGCCCAGGTCGTCGGTCCGGGTCACGCGGCCGCGGGAGTCGTGGCTGTACTTGGTCTCCTTCTCCCGCGTGCTGCCGGAGGCCAGCGGAGTGTAGGCACGCTCCTTGCTCGCGCCGGTGTGGAACGCCTGCTGGGAGGGGAGCGAGCCGGACAGCGCGTGGGTGGCGGTCGCGGTGGACGTCCACGGGTCGGTGATGGTGTCGGTGACGATCTTTCCGCTGCCGGAGCCGTTGTAGGTGATCGTCTCGTAGAGGTCGCCCGCGTACTGGTTCAGGTCCGTCACCGCGGTGTCGCCGCGCGAGTCGCTGATGCTGACCGAGCGGGTTCCGCTGTTGGGCAGGGTGTCGCCGTCCATGCCGCGGAAGTAGGTGTAGTCGGTCTCGGTGACCGGGTCAGGGGAGGTGCCGGTGGTCACCTTCATGCCCTGGTAGCCGCGCCACTGGTTCCAGGTGCGCTGGCTCGACAGGGTGAGCGGGTTGTCGTCGTAGTGCCAGGCCGGGGAGCCGACCGGCGTGTAGTGGGTGGTGATGGTGTCGTTGACGCCGCCGCCGGTGGGGTCCTGCTCGGTCACGCCGGTGACGATGAACTTGTTGAACCAGTCCTCGATCGGCGAGGTCGTCCCGCTCGGTGTCCAGTACGACGGGTAGCACCGCTTGGTGTTCTGGCTCGGGTCGGACGGGGTGCCGGTGGCGCAGTCCGGGGACGAGTAGCCGACATTGATCAGCTCGCCGGTCTCGGTCTCGATCTTGTTGAGCCGGTAGCGGGTGATCGGGGCGTAGCCGTCGGTGGTGTTGACGCGGTTGGACAGCGGCGTGCCCGAGAAGGTGACCGGTGGCAGGGTGACGGGCGAGCTGGAACCGCCGGCGCTGGTGTCCTGGCCCGTGCGGGTGATCGAGTCCAGCCACAGGGACGGTGTCGTCGAGTCACCGGTGGCAGGGAACGAGTACGTCATCGCCCACTTGTCCACATCCTCCTCGGTGCTGCCGACCAGCGCCTGGGTCTGGATGCCGGTCAGCTCCTCCTCGCTCCAGAACGTCGGCGAGTTGACCGAGCAGGACGCGTTCTGCGCGCAGTGCAGGTCGTAGGGCACGTCCGGCCAGTCGGTGGCCGTCGAGGACGACAGGGTGGAGGTGGCGCAGCCGGTGGAGGAGGTGTTGCAGCGGCCGTTGTAGGTGAACAGCACCTGCGCCGCCGGGCTGGTGGAGTACACCGAGCCTGCCCGCTGCCCGTACTCGATCTTGGCCAGTGTGGCGTCGCGGGTGTAGGGGGTGTTGGCGGTGGTGCCCAGGTCGCGGGCGTAGTAGGCGGTGTGCCGGGTGTAGAAGTAGGAGACGGTGTCGCCGTGGGTGTCGGTGACGTAGTCGAGGTTCCAGCGGTATGCCTGCTGGCACCAGGAGTTGGCGAACGTCGTGTTGTAGCAGGGCTGCCCGGAGGTGGTCGCGTAGACCGGTTCGGTCAGTACCGAGTCGGTGGTGGCGTCCCCGCCGGCGTAGCCGGGCAGCCGGTCGAGGCCGAAGGTGTACTGGGTGCCGTCGTCGGTGGTGACCCGCCAGTACTCGCCGTTGTGGGCGCCGTTGGTCGCGCCGGTGAGGTGCTCCACCTTCTCGTTGCCGTCGGCCAGCGGGTGCCAGGCACCGGTGGTGTCGTCCTTGATCAGGGTGCTGGACTTGCCGTTCAGGGACAGGGTGATCTGGTTCTTCGCGGACCAGCAGTTGTCCCAGGTCTTGGTGGTCCCGGACGGGTTCTGGCGGCAGGACTGGTAAGCGCGCTCGATGAAGCTCTGGCCCAGGCTGAATCCGTCACCCACCACGGACGCCTGGTTGTTCGTCGAGGACGTCAGTCCGTCCACCGACTGCGAGTCGTAGCCGAAGGAGAGGTTCGGGCCGAGTCCGCCGGGAACGGCGGGGGTGTTGATCGGGTACGACCAGGTGAACGAGTCCGAGCTGCCGCCGGCCTGCCACTTTCCGGACGGGCTCAGGCTGGTCCTGTCGAAGTCGCCGCCACCGCTGCCGGAGGACGACGTGGTGCTGGCCGCCGCGAGCAGCATCGGCTGCATGGTGCTGCTGGAGGTGGCACCGGTGCTGGTGCTGGTGCTGGTGCTGGTGCTCCGCGAGTCCGTGGTCGATGCCGACTTCGACGTCTTCGCGGCGGGGAGGGTGGCGGTGAGCCGGTCGGTGCGCGCGTTGTTCCTGGTGGCCAGGGGCGTGTGGACGCGGCAGGCCCCCCGGTCGGGGGTGGTCAGCGCGCAGGCGGGCAGCAGGCTCAGGCCCAGGCGACCCGACCAGTCAGCACCGAAGGCTCCCTCAAACGCCTTGTAGCTCAAGGTCATTCGCATCGGGCCGGTGTGTCTGCCCGGAGCGAGCTCGACCAGAACGCCGTGGACGCCGACCGCGTTGGCCGCGCTCTGCGGAAGAATCCGGACCGTCGTCGTGGCATCGGCGGTGGTGGCCGTGCCGTCGGCAGAACGCTTGTTGGCGCCCGCCTGCTTGCCCGGCGCGTCGGCGAGCCAGACCGGCAGTTTTCCGGCGCGGACCGAGGCCGTCGTGGCAGAGGCCGGCAGGGTGACCGTGGCGCTGCCGCTGGGCCACCGGGTCTTGGGCAGACGATGGGTGGGCGGCGGTTTCAGCCGGTGGTAGTGGGAAGTGACGGGGGAGACCGAGACCGGCTTGGCGTGCGCCGTCTTCGGGGGATGCCGGTGGGTTACGGCCGAGGCCGCCTCGATGCCCGCGCTGAGGCTCGTCGCGGACAGGGCGAGCACGACCAGTACCCGTGGCAGGGCGCCGCGTTTCGTCCGGTTCCATATTCGGCGCGCGGTACCGCGCCCGGGTCTGCCATCCGACACGACACTCTCACTTTCTGGTGATCGCCAAGTCCGAGCGGGATCTTTGCCTGCCACCCCCCTTCACAAACCTTCAACATGGCTGTGTTTTTTCGGTCATAAAACAGCCACATCCGCATATGCGGAAATTCGGTCGGGCAAACCGTTCGACGCCCAACTCGGTCCGAAAAGCGCCGTGTTCGGACCGCTCCCAGGGGTGGGCCACCATGCCAAGGCATGGCGCGGATCAGGCTCAAAGGGGTGAACTGGGCAGGTACTTCGGGGGACTCTTTACCTTTGACGCATAGATGCGTTTAGGTAATCCTTCCGTCAATCAACCATGACGGGGCGGGGCTTGGCTGGTGCGGGCCAAAGGCGCTGACCTGGTTTCGGCCCGGCCGGATATGGAGATCTCGCGCAAATGGTGAACCTCGACATACGCCGTAGACCGCGCGGCGTCCTGCGGCGGCGAAGACTCGTCACCGCCGCCCTCACACTCCTGGCGGGCACGGCAGGACTGCCCGCCGCACAGGCCGTCGCACCACAGTCCGGCCACGACGGCACGCACTACTCCACGGGACAGTCCGCGCCTCAGGCCAAGGGCCGGGCGGCCTCGGCCGACGCGCCTCAGCTCCCGGACGGCTACGGCCCGTCGGCCGCCCAGCTCAAGGCGATGAGTACTGCCGCCGCCCAGGCGGCCAAGAAGGGCTCCCCGGTCGTCGTCGACGCGCTCACCACACCCCTTCAGCAGGTCACCGCCGCACCGGGCGGCGGGTTCGAACTGACCGCCAATCCCCATCCGGTGCGCACCGAGCAGCACGGCCACTGGACCAAGATCGACCTGACGCTCCATCGGGAATCCAGCGGGCGCCTGACTCCCGCGGCCACCGCGTACGGCACGGTGACGCTCTCCGGTGGCGGCACCGGGCCGCTGGTGACCACCCGTTCCGGCTCCACCACGATGACGGTCGACTGGCCGGGCAAGCTGCCCGCGCCCGCGGTGCACGGCGCGACGGCGACGTACAAGTCCGTGCTGCCGTCGGTGGACCTGGTGGTGTCGGCGACAGCGAGCGGCGGATTCCGGGACACCCTGGTCGTCAAGTCCGCTGCCGCCGCGCACGATCCGGCCCTGGGTGAGCTGAACCTCACGACCAAGGTGAGCGGCGGACGCCTGCACCGTGCCGGTGACGGATCACTTGCCGTGACGAACCGTCAGGGGAAGCAGATTCTTGACGCCGCCGCGCCGCTGATGTGGGACTCCAACACGACGCTGCACAAGGCCCGGTCGGCATCGAAGCCGGCGCCGAAGTCAGCGTCCGCGTCCTCTCCTGCCGGGTCGAGGCAGGCCACAGCTGTCAAGGTGGCCCCCGACCGCTCCGATGCCGGGCAGCCGGGCATGGTGGCCCGCATCGCGCCGGTCGCCACGGCGGTGTCCGCGTCCACGCTGTCGCTCAGGCCCGATACCAGGATGCTGAAGGACCCGTCGACGGTCTACCCGGTCTACGTCGACCCGACGTTCAACTGGCATCCGTACTCCCCGTCCGCGCCCGCCTTCGACGAGGTGAAGCAGGGCTGCCCCAGCACCTCGTTCTACAACGAGACCACCTCGCACGGCGACTACGGCCGCCTCGGCGTCGGCTACAACAGCTGGGGCGGCTGCTACGGACGCCAGCACGCGATCTACCAGTGGAAGCTCTCGTCCACGATCTGGGGTTCGCACATCCACAGTGCCACCGTGGAGGCCACCGAGGTCTACTCGGCGGCCTGCTCGGGCACGTACACGGTCAATCTGCACTGGTCCAAGGGCATGGGCTCGGGCACCGACTGGAACAACCGGCCCGGCTACAACAGCTACTCCACCTCGGCCGGTTTCGGCCGCTCGTACAACCCGACGTACTGCCCGAACAACGGCAACGTCAGTCACGGACTCTCGGTGTACACACCGATCTCCAAGGAGGCGTCCGGGCACGCGTCGACCTTCACCGTCACCCTCAGCGAGGACGGCGCCGAGTCGAACCATGACGGCAACGGCTTCTCGCGGTTCTCGCACAACCCGAGCCTTCAGGTCTACTACGACTTCACCCCGTACACCCCCGCGCAGTCGTCGATGTCGGCGGTCTCCGGTTCGGACGACGCGGCCTGCGACACCAGCAGCCCCTACCCGTACATGGGCAAGACCATCGCCGCCACCCCGCCGGTGCTGAAGGCGAAGGTCTCCGACAAGGACGGCGACAAGCAGCGGGCCACCTTCGAGTACTGGATCGACGGCTCGTCCACGACGCACACCGGACTGAGCGGCGACAACCTCTCCAGCGGCTCCTACGCTTCCTACAGTCTGCCGTCCAGCTTCACCAGCGCGCTCACCGACGGCCAGGTGGTGGACTGGCGGGTGAAGACCACCGACGGGCAGTACACCAGCTCCTACTCGGTCACCTGCCACTTCACGGCGGAGCCCACCGCGCCGAACGCGCCGCAGGTCACCTCCGAGAACAGCCTCTACCCCAACACCGACCAGGGCGGCGCAGTAGGCGCCGCGGCGGGCACCGCCGGCACCTTCGACGTGTCGGTCGCCTCCGGGGCCAGCGCCACCAAATTCGTCTACTCCATCGACGTCCCGCCCGCCACCAGCAACCCGTCCGCCTCCCAGACCGTCACCGCCTCCTCCGACGCGGCGAAGATCACCATCACGCCGTACTCTCCCGGCCCGCACACCCTGTGGGTCTACGCGGTCGACGCGGCCGGCGACGACTCCGGCACCACCGGCTACCCCTTCCTGGCCGCCGACATCCCCAACACCACCTGTTCCAGCCTGGCGGCCTGCTTCGACAACACCGGCATCAGCACCGACTCCAACCCCGCCCAGGCGGACCTGGACGGCAGCGGCAACAGCTTCTCCGCCACCGACCTGAACAACGCGGGCTGGACCAGCGGCGGCAAACTCACCGTGAACGGGGCGACGTTCACGCTGCCCGCCTTCGGCTCGGGCCAGAAGGACAACGTGCTCGCCGCCAACCAGACCGTCGCCTTCTCCGGCTCGGGCTCGGCCCTGGAGTTCCTGACCACCTCCACCTGGTCTCATCTCACCTCCCCCGGCGCCATCGCCGGTGACGCCACCGCGCCGTACGTGCCCGCCGGCAACTGGGTCAGCGGCTCCTACTGCTTCTCCGGCACCACCCCGGTGGGCCCCTGCGTGCCGACCGTCACCATCACCTACACCGACGGCACCACCACCAGGCCCCACCTGACCGTGCCCGGGTGGAGCGACAACCTGTACTCCATCGCCGCGATGGTCTTCCCTCACGAGAACAAGACCTCAGGGCAGAAGGCGTACGCGCGCCGTATGTACGCCTTCTCGGTTCCGCTCGACCCGAGCAAGACCATCGCCTCGGTGACCCTGCCCGACGTCAGCAACCACATCGGCTACCAGACCCAGGCGATGCACATCTTCGGCATGGCCACCCGCGACACCACCCACCACACACCGAAGGCCGACGGCACCACCGCCGCCACCGCCTCCGGAGCGAACTGGACCGGCACCTGGGCCAACCCGAACGAGGGCGAGTACAACTTCCAGGGCAGTAACTTCTCCGACCAGACCTTCCGCATCGCGATGAAGCCCTCGATCTCCGGCAGCACCGTCCGCGTCAAGCTGGACAACGCCCTGGGTGAGAGCAAACTGTCCATCGGACACGTCACCATCGCCCCGGACTCCGGATCGGGCTCCCCCTCCTCCATACCCGCGGCCACCCCGACCAGCCTCACCTTCGCCGGATCCCAGTCCGTCACCATCCCCGCCGGCGGCTCCGTCTACAGTGACCCGCTCACCTTCGACGTCACCGCAGGCCACTACCAGCTGGTCTCCTTCCACCTGTCCAACTCGGTCCCCTACCTGGTCCAGCACTCCTTCGCCAACAACGCCTACCAGTACCTGACGGCCATCGGCGGCGGGGACCAGACCACCGACACCACCGGCAGCCCGTTCAGCGGCCAGTACTCCGGCTGGTTCACCGACCTCGTCACCAACCTCGACGTCACCTCCGCCGGGACCCCCACCAAGGCGGTCCTGGGCGACGGACTCATCGACCCGTTCCAGCCCAACACCAAGCCCGTCACCAACGGACGGCGCCTGTCCGACATGCTCGCCGCCGCCGAACCCACCACGTCCAGCCCGTACGGCACCATCGCAGCCGGCATCGAGTCCAACGAGCTGATGACGGACTACGCGCAGACGAACAGCGCCGGCGGCCGCATCGGAGGTCCCTCCGCCCTGTCCCGTATCGACCGGGACATCCTCGACCAGCCCGGCATCACCAGCGTCGTGGTCGACGAAGGACTGGAGGACCTGCTGCACGGCGCCATCGACGACGATCTCGAGGCCAACGGCTACACCGCCCTCGTCCAGCAACTCCAGGCATGGGGCATCTCCACCACCCTCGCCGCACTCACCCCCTGCGACGGCTACGCAGGCGGCGGCAGCAGCCCCGACGACCCGTGCACCAGCACGATCGACGGATACCGCGACAACGTCAACGCCTGGCTCGGCGGCATGAACCTCGGCAACCCCTGGGGCACCCCCGCCGTCTACTACGCCGACTTCGACACCGCCCTGGGTGTCACGGACACGGCCAACGGCGAGAACAAGCTCAGCGCCGCCGCCGACACCGGCGACCACGTCAACCTCACCGACGCCGGCTACGGCGCCGAGACCAGCGCGATCCTCTCACCGCACGACACCTGGCGCCTGGACGACGGCTACGGCGCCACCACCGCGGCGGACAGCGCTCCCACCGACACCCCGCACTCCGTCAACGACTACTCCGTGGGCGCCAGCCCCCTCACTCTGAACGGAACCACCACCTGGACCAACGACTCCGCCCACGGCGAAGTACTCGGCTTCGACGGAAGCACGGGCAACGCCACCACCGGGGGCCAGGTCCTCGACACCACCGGAAGCTACTCGGTCTCCGCCTGGGTCGACCTCGACTCCCTGCCCACCCACAACGCCACCGTCGCGGCCCAGGACGGCACGGAGGACAGCGCCTTCCTCCTCAAGTACGACACCGTCCACACCGGCAACCCCGGCTGGTCGCTGCACTTCCCCGACACCGACACCGTCGCGCCCACCAACAAGATCGCCTACGCCTCCGGCGCCACGGCCAACACCTGGACCCACCTCGTAGGCACCTTCGACGCCACCACCGACACCGGCCGCCTCTACGTCAACGGCACCCTCGCCGCCACCGTCACCGGCGTCACCCCCTGGTCGGCCACCGGGCCCTTCACCGTCGGACGCGCCAAATGGGCCGGAAGCGGTACGGACTACCTCCCCGGCAAGATCAGTGACGTACAAGCCTGGAACTACACCCTCACGGGCGACCAGGTCTCGGCTCTGTACAAACAGATCCCGTGACCCGTCGCTGACCCGTCGATGAACCGACGGTGATCCGGTGGGGTGTCGGGCGCCACCGTGCGCACGGCACCCCACCGGGCACCGTGAGGACCGGCAAACCGTGAGGAGCGGACACCGTGAGGGCACCGCTCACGCTCCAAGACCGACAAACAGGGCACTCTGTGACCGGTATCACCGCCGTGGTGTGATCTGCGATTTAGAAGGCGTCGCCGCGCGGCGATAACCTGCGATACGGACATGCCGCGTACTCGGCCACTGTGTACGCCTCGTACGCCTCCCTTGTGACAGCGGAGTCACGTTGCCCATCGCGGCACGCCCACGCAGACAACGAACCGCGAGATCACTGATAGGGACGGACGCGCGTGGACCTGTTCGAGTACCAGGCGAGGGACCTCTTCGCCAAGCACGGTGTACCGGTGCTGGCCGGTGAAGTCATCGACACGCCTGAGGCGGCCCGCGAGGCGACCGAGCGCCTGGGCGGCAAGTCCGTCGTCAAGGCGCAGGTGAAGGTCGGCGGCCGCGGCAAGGCCGGCGGTGTCAAGCTCGCCGCGTCGCCCGACGAGGCCGTCGAGCACGCCACCAACATCCTCGGCATGGACATCAAGGGCCACACGGTCCACAAGGTGATGATGGCCGAGACGGCTCCGGAGATCGTCGAGGAGTACTACGTCTCCTTCCTCCTGGACCGCACCAACCGCACCTTCCTCTCCATCGCCTCCGTCGAGGGCGGCGTGGAGATCGAGGAGGTGGCGGCCACCCGTCCGGAGGCCGTCGCCAAGACGCCCATCGACGCCAACGTCGGTGTGGACAAGGCGAAGGCCCTGGAGATCGCGGCCGCCGCGAAGTTCCCGGCCGACGTCGCCGACAAGGTCGCCGACGTGCTCGTCACGCTCTGGAAGACCTTCATCGAGGAGGACGCCCTCCTCGTCGAGGTCAACCCCCTCGCCAAGGTCGCCTCCGGCGACATCATCGCCCTCGACGGCAAGGTGTCGCTCGACGACAACGCCGACTTCCGCCACCCCGACCACGAGGCCCTTCAGGACAAGGCCGCGGCCGACCCGCTCGAGGCCGCGGCCAAGGAGAAGGACCTCAACTACGTCAAGCTGGACGGCGAGGTCGGCATCATCGGCAACGGCGCCGGTCTGGTCATGTCGACCCTGGACGTCGTCGCGTACGCCGGTGAGAAGCACGGCGGTGTGAAGCCCGCCAACTTCCTCGACATCGGTGGCGGCGCCTCCGCCCAGGTGATGGCGAACGGCCTGGAGATCATCCTCGGCGACTCCGACGTCAAGTCGGTCTTCGTCAACGTCTTCGGTGGCATCACCGCCTGCGACGAGGTCGCCAACGGCATCGTCCAGGCCCTGGCCCTGCTCGAGTCGAAGGGCGAGAAGGTCGAGAAGCCGCTCGTCGTCCGTCTCGACGGCAACAACGCCGAGCTGGGTCGCAAGATCCTCTCCGACGCCAACCACCCGCTCGTGCAGCGCGTGGACACCATGGACGGCGCGGCCGACAAGGCCGCCGAGCTGGCCGCGGCCAAGTAAGGGACGAGGGAACACCACAGCCATGGCTATCTTCCTCAACAAGGACTCCAAGGTCATCGTCCAGGGCATGACCGGTGCCACGGGCATGAAGCACACCAAGCTGATGCTCGGTGACGGCACCAACATCGTCGGCGGTGTCAACCCGCGCAAGGCGGGCACGTCGGTCGACTTCGACGGCACGGAGATCCCGGTCTTCGGCACCGTCGCCGAGGCGATGGAGAAGACGGGCGCCAACGTCTCCGTCCTCTTCGTCCCGCCGGCCTTCTCCAAGGCCGCCGTCGTCGAGGCCATCGACGCCGAGATCCCCCTCGCCGTCGTCATCACCGAGGGCATCGCCGTCCACGACTCCGCCGCGTTCTACGCGTACGCGAAGTCGAAGGGCGACAAGACCCGGATCATCGGCCCGAACTGCCCCGGCCTGATCACCCCCGGCCAGTCGAACGCGGGCATCATCCCCGGCGACATCACCAAGCCCGGCCGCATCGGCCTGGTCTCGAAGTCCGGCACGCTGACGTACCAGATGATGTACGAGCTCCGTGACATCGGCTTCTCGTCCGCCGTCGGCATCGGTGGCGACCCGGTCATCGGCACCACGCACATCGACGCCCTCGCGGCGTTCGAGGCCGACCCCGACACCGACCTGATCGTCATGATCGGCGAGATCGGCGGCGACGCCGAGGAGCGCGCGGCCGACTTCATCAAGGCCAACGTCACCAAGCCCGTCGTCGGTTACGTCGCGGGCTTCACCGCCCCCGAGGGCAAGACCATGGGCCACGCGGGCGCCATCGTCTCCGGTTCGTCGGGCACCGCCCAGGCGAAGAAGGAGGCCCTGGAGGCCGCGGGCGTCAAGGTCGGCAAGACCCCGACCGAGACGGCGAAGCTGGCGCGTGAGCTGCTGAGCTGACGTCGTCTCGACGTCTCGACGCTGTTACGGCTTTACGGCTTTACGGCTTTACGGCTTTACGGCGTTTCGGCGTTTCGGCGTACGACATGTGAGTGGGCCCGCACCGGCGACGGTGCGGGCCCACTCACGTACGGGGCGCGGTGGCTACTCGGCCGTGGGCGCAAGCCGCTCCGGGCCGCCGCTCAGCTGGTGCCTGAGCTGGTCGCGCAGGTGCCGCCGCCCTTTCGTCAGCGGGCCGGGACCGGTCAGCGGCGGCACCCCGGTGATGGGGGTACCGGGCGCGGGGGTCGGCTCGTAGTGCGTCGGCGCCACCCGGATCGTCAGCGCGGTCGCGCCGACGATGAGCGCGGTCGCGGCGACGGCCGTCCGGGTCCACAGGCGGGTTCGGCGCTCGCCGCCGCTGCGCACGTGTGCCGAGCCCGGCGCGTCGAGCTTCTCCGAGCCCGCCAGCTCGGCCAGGCGCCGGTGCAGCACCTCCGGGGCCGACAGGTCCGGCAGGTGTTCGGCGACGGCCTTGCGCGCGTGCATGATCCGGTTGGCGGTGGCCGGAGTGCTGGCCTCGGTCTCGGCGGCGGTCTCCGGCAGGTCGAGACCGACGCCGTCGTACAGCAGCAGTGTGCGCCGGTAGGCGGGCGGCAGGCTGAGCAGGGCGTCGAGCAGCCTGCGGTCCTCCGGGGCGGCGGGCGGCGCCTCCGGGTGCCGGTTGCCGGGGCGCAGCCGGTGCCAGGGCGACATCGCGTACTCGTGCGCCGCCGCGCGTACCCAGCCCGCCGGGTCCGGGTCGACCGCGACCTCGGGCCAGCGCTGCCATGCCTGCTGGAAGGCGCGCTCGACGGACTCGCGGGCGAGGGTGCGGCGGCCGGTGAGCAGATAGGTCTGGCGGACGAGGTACGGGGCGGTGCGCGTGTAGAGCGCGTCGAAAGCCTGGGCCGGGGTGAGGGCGGGCGTGGGCGTGGAGCCAGAGCCGGAGCTGGATTTGGATCTGGAGCTCGGCGTGGATCTGGAAGCGGGTGCGGGTGCGGGTGCGGGGGACGAGGGTGGTGCGGCGTTCCCGGTGACCGGTGCCGGGTGCGCGCGTTTGCGCGGCTTCTTGGCGTTGCCCGGGTTGGGCGGGCTCGTTGGGCCGGTCGGGTGAGAGGGCCTGGCGGCCGATCGTGCGGTACGGGCCGGTTGGGGGGCCCGCTCGGTGGGGCCGGCCGGGGCGGCGGACTGCTCGGTCCGTTCCGCCCGTTCGCAGGCCGGTTCGGCCAGGAGTTTCGCGTACGCCTGTCTCTTGCGGCCTCGGGGAGCCGTACGTCCGGTCTCCCAGGAGCGGACCGTTTCGCGTGTGACGCCCAATCTGGCCGCGACCTGATCCTGCGTCAGGGACTTCGCCTCGCGGAGCCTGCGGCGCTCCTTCGGCGTCGGCAGCGGGGTGGCAGGGCTCTGCGTCATCGTGAACTCCCCACGCCCTTTCGCGAGAAAAAGTACATAACCGTATCTTGAGCGACACATCGGTACTTTGCCTGTTGCGACGGGAAAGCGCGTGTCGTTGGGAGCATGGACGGGTGACTCCTATGACCGGCCGTGGACCGTCGTTGCCCTTGTTGTCGACCCGGGTGCGTGGGCGGGTGCGTGGACGGGGGCGGGCGCCGGGGCGGGTGGCCCGGCGCTCCCCCGGGGCCGCGCGGGGCGTGCTGGCGGGCGTGTTCGCCGGGGCGGTGGCGGCGGGGCTCGGGCTCGGTGCGTGTGCGGTGTTGGTGACGGTGCTGTGGATCAGCTCGCCGTACCCGGACAGCGGCCCCGGCGGCGCGCTGCACGTCGCCGCGGCGCTGTGGCTGCTCGCGCACGGGGCGGGGCTGGTCAGGACCGACACGTTGTCCGGGGTGCCCGCGCCCATGGCCGTGGTGCCGTTGCTGCTGGTCGCGGCGCCGGTGTGGCTGCTGCACCGGGCCGCGCGGGACACCGTGGAGGACGGCGGGGCGGACGGTGGCGGGCGGGGG
>NZ_JAPHNL010000001.1 GCF_026274175.1 Streptomyces beihaiensis | reverse complement strand
CGGAGTCACGCCATCTTCAACGCCCACCCAACCTCAAAGACACGCTCTCCCACAGACGACCTGACCAAGCACTACTAGGTGATCATCGGCTGCCGTTCAAGACTTCGCCACCAGTCTCAGAGCCACCTCAGAGGTTCCGGAGGCGCGGCCGCCGCGAGGTGACAACTCGTCCGTCGGGCGGACCACTCACATGAGCCATGCCTACGGCGGACAAGCGACACCGGGGTGCGCCTACGGTGACGTCTGGCTGGGGTCGGACTGCTCCGGTTCCGTGACCGGGTGCACCTGCGACATGCAGGTGCACCGAACTGGTGACAACCGCCATCGGCGACTCCGGGGTGACCTGTCTCTTTCCCGATGACGGGGAGCGCGGCTCTCGCGAAAGGACTCATTTCCGCGGGCGTCGTCGAATCCGGAATCGGTGGCGTGGCCACTTGTTGGACACCGGCAGTCATCAGGGACAGCGTCATGTGCTGAAATGTCATGTCATATGCCGGTATCCATGCCATGGCCTCCACTCTCGACGTGACGATCTAGCGCTGGTAACCGAGGCGAAGAGGGCCACTGTTACTCCACAAGACGGTCCGGGCGCCCTGGTCGAGTATCCGGAGTCCTGCCAGTTCGGCCTCGGCCCCTCGCGACGGCCCGTCGCTCGACCGGCGGGCCGTTCCGCGATGGCAGGACGGTCATCGCGCTCGCCGAGGTCTGTATCGGTCCGGCGCAGACCACTTCCGCCGCAGTGGGGCATCGACGGCCACTCGGTGATCTCGCCTTCGAGGTCGTGCGGAGAGTTCGGCGGGCAGGGCAGTGTCGTCGGCTTCCTCGTGGCCTCTTGCCTTTCCGCGTGCAGGGAGGGCGCAGAGCACTGCGCCGGGGAGGTCGCTCTAGCCGGTCGGCGCGGTCCCGGCTGCGCCCCGGGGCTCGGCTAGGGTGGGCGTATGGACAGCCCCGAACCGGACAGGACCGGCAACCCCCGAAGTCACGTGGCCTCCACGTCGCGGGCCTCGGCTCCGCATCCGGATCTGCAGGCCCTCGCTGTCCAGCTGCGCCGGCTCAACGGGGAGATCAACCGGTTGGTGCACGGTTTTGCCGCGAGCCAGGGACTGCACTCCACGGACGTCCAGGCGCTCGCCGCAGTGCTCGACTCCGAGGAACCGCTGACACCCAGCCTGCTGCGCAACCGCCTCGGGCTGACGTCCGGCGCGGTCAGTGCCTGCATCGACCGGCTCGAACGTGCCGGGCACATCACGCGGGTCCGGGAGAGCACCGATCGCAGAGTGGTGCATCTGCGCTATGTGCCGGGCGCCCAGGCGCAGGCACGCAGATACTTCAGCCCGCTCGCCGAGGCGACCGAGCGGGTGCGCGGCTGCTTCAGCGGCGAAGAACTGGCCGTCACACTCAGGTTCCTCAGCGCCCTCGCCGAAGAACTGGCCGAGGCCAGGCCGCCCAGGCCGTAGTCGGCAAGCCGCGCCCGCCGCATCCGGATCGTCGTCGCGCGCGGAAGAAAGTGCACGGAGAAGCAACACCGCAAAACTACTCAACCATTAAGATACTTTATTATTGAGTATAATCGTGCCGTCGTCCCTCTGGAGAATCATGAACCGCCCGCCACGCGGCGCTCGTTGGCTCGTGCCCCTCGTCCTGTTGCTGGTCTGGCTCGCCGTCGGCGGAACCCTCGGCCCGTACGCCGGGCGCCTCGGCGAGGTCGCGACGAACGACCAGGCGGCCTTCCTGCCGAGCAAGGCGGAGTCGACCCGTGTGATCGACGCGCAGCGCGCGTTCCAGGCCGAGGAGACCCTGCCCGCGATCGTCGTGTGGACCTCGGACGACCGAGGCACGTTGGACGCCCGGCAGCAGAGCGAGGCGACCCGTGCGATGGCGGCACTGCGCGGGACCCCGGGAGTGGTGGGCGAGGCGTCCCCCGCCGTGCCCTCCCACGACATGAAGGCGCTCCAGGCCGTCGTGCAACTGCGCCCCGACCTCGGCGACAGCCTCCCCGCAACGCTCGACGCGGTCAAGAAGAGGGCGGCGGACGTCCCGGGCGCCACGGCCGCCGTCGCCGGACCCGCCGCGAGCCAGGTCGACCTCTCCGACGCATTCGCGGGGATCGACGGACTCCTCCTCCTCGTCGCCCTGGCCACGGTCCTGGTGATCCTCCTCCTGGTATACCGCAGCGTCCTGCTCCCGTTCGTGATCATCCTGGGCGCCGTGTTCGCGCTCGGTGCCGCGTGCGCCGTCGTCTATGTCCTCGCGGACCACGACATCGTGCGCGTCGACGGGCAGGTCCAGGGCATCCTCTCGATCCTGGTGATCGGCGCCGCCACCGATTACTCCCTGCTCCTGACCGCCCGCTTCCGGGAGGAACTCGCCGCAGGCGCCGACCGGTTCATCGCGATGCGCGCGGCGCTGCGCCGGTCGAGCGGGGCGATCGTCGCCAGCGCCGCCACCGTCGCGCTCGGCTTGCTCGCTCTGCTGCTGAGCGACCTCACCAACAACCGGGCGCTCGGCCCGGTCGGCGCGATCGGCATCGTCTGTGCCGTACTCAGCTCCCTCACTTTCCTGCCCGCCGTGCTGGTGCTCCTCGGCAACGCCGCCTACTGGCCGGCGCGTCCGCGCCCCGCCGAGGCCGGCGGTGGCGGTCACGGCGTATGGCGCCGTATCGCGCGTACGGTGAAGCGGGCCCCGCGCAGGATCTGGGCCGTCGCGCTGGCCGGGCTGCTCGCCTGCGCCGCCTTCGCCCCCACGCTGAACGCGAAGGGTGTACCGTTCAACGAGATCTTCGTCAACGACGCCCCCTCGGTGGCCGCGCAGCACACGCTGGCCGCCCACTTCCCCGGCGGCACCGGTAACCCGGCCGTGGTGATCGCCGACGCCGGGCACCAGGACGCGGTGATCGCCCGGGCCAGGCACACCGAGGGCGTGGCGAACGCGGTGGCACTGGGCCGCGGAGGCAGGCCGGGTGACGGACCCGCCCAAGTGGTGGACGGCAGGATCCGGGTCGACGTCACCCTCAAGGACCCGGCCGACAGCGACGCGGCCAAGGAGACGATCTCCCGCCTCCGTCCGGCGCTGCACGGCGTCGACGGGGCCGACGCCCTGGTCGGGGGCTACACCGCGCAGCAGTACGACACCCAGCAGACGGCGGAGCACGACCGGACCCTGATCGTGCCCGTCGTCCTCGCCATCATCCTCGTGATCCTGGTCGTCCTGCTGCGCTCCCTCCTCATGCCGCTGCTTCTCGTGGCGACGGTCGCGCTCAACTTCCTTGCCACGCTGGGCATTTCGTCGCTCGTCTTCCATCACATCCTCGGATTCACCGGCATCGACGCCTCCGTACCGCTCTACGGATTCGTGTTTCTGGTCGCGCTCGGCGTGGACTACAACATCTTCCTGATGTCCCGGGCGCGCGAGGAGTCGCTGGAGCACGGGGCCCGCGACGGCATACTGCGGGCCCTCGTCGCGACAGGCGGCGTGATCACATCGGCCGGAGTGGTACTCGCGGCCACCTTCGCCGCCCTGGGAGTCATCCCACTCGCGTTCATGGTGCAGATCGCCTTCATCGTGGCGTTCGGCGTGCTCCTCGACACGTTGGTCGTACGGTCCTTGCTGGTGCCGGCGCTCGTACGGGACATCGGTCCGACGTCCTGGTGGCCCGGCCGCCTGAGCCGCCGCGCCGACCAGTGATCGCTCCGCACGCCAGAGGAAGGATCAGTAAACAGCTGTTGTGGTTGCGTCCTGGGAAGTGGTGTACCGGTTCCCACCTGATCCGGGTGTTTGGCCTGGCGTCGGAGTGAGGGCCCGGATATGAGAACGGCCACCGGCTGATCTTCGAGATGTCGAAGCTCGAAGGAGATCAGCCGGTGGCCGTTCGTCTATGCGGGCACCATCCCGATGCCGGAGCCAGCCCCCGGATCAGGTCCGACCCGTACACCACTTCCCAGGACGCAACCCACGGTCACGGGGGTCGAACCGTTGCGCCGCCACTGTGACACCCAGGTGTGCGGCGTGCGCGAGTGGATGCCGAGTTCCTCGGCGACCTCCGGGATCGGCCTCCTGGTCTCAATCACCATGCGTACAGCACCCTCACGAAACTCGGGCGTGTACGTCCGCTGCTTGGATCTCATGAACCTCAACTTCCCCTGCAATCAAGGGCACCACGCTCCGAGGGGAGGGACAAGTCAGGAGCCCTCACTCAACCAGGTGTCGGTGTGTCTCAGCAGCGCGAGCACGGCCGGGTCGGGCGTGGGCCGGTGGACGGCGAAGACAGGGATCGCGTCCTTGGCGCCGTCGTCGGTCAGCGGGACGACGCGGACACCGGGGAAGGACAGCGCGGCGGTGTGTTCGGAGACCACGGAAACGCACAGGCCGGAGGTGACGTAGCTGAGCAACCCGGTGAGGTCCTCGGCCCGGGCACGGACCTGGGGCAGGAAGCCGGCCTGACGGAACATCAGTGTGCAGACACGGACCAGGTCGGGCGCGGACCGCTCGCTGAGGAGAACCCACGGGTCCTGCTGGAGGCTGGACAGCGCGAGCTCTGTCGCGCCCGCGAGCGGATGCGCCTCGGGCAGGGCGACGGCGATCCGCTCGCGGCCGA
Source organism: Streptomyces beihaiensis (assembly GCF_026274175.1). Classification (GTDB taxonomy): domain Bacteria; phylum Actinomycetota; class Actinomycetes; order Streptomycetales; family Streptomycetaceae; genus Streptomyces; species Streptomyces beihaiensis. The sequence continues at coordinate 198,095 of NZ_JAPHNL010000001.1, read as the reverse complement.
TCTCTCGTATGTCCATGTCCTCGCTGCGCGGCGGAACGGTGCGGATGAAGGCGAGGTCGAGTGAACCCAGCCGCAGGGCCTCGACCAGGGCCGTGGAAGATGCCTGCGTCAACCGCAGTCTGAGGTCGGGCAGTTGACGTGACAGAGCGGACAGCAATCGTGGTACGTGCCAGTGCCCGAAGCTGGGGACGTAGCCGACACGGATCTCTCCCGCGTCCCCCGAGGCGATCCGGCGGGCGCGGTCGAGCGCGGCTCTTTGAGCGTCCAGCAGGCTCCGGGCGTCGGCGGCGAAAGCCGCGCCCGCCGGGGTCAGTTCGACGCCGCGAGTGCCCCGGTCGAGCAGTCGGACCCCTACGATCCGCTCCAGGCGCTGGATGGCCTGGCTGAGCGAAGGCTGACTCATTGTCAGCCGTTCGGCCGCCCGGCCGTAGTGCTTCTCCTTGGCAAGTACCATGAACTGCTCCAGCAGGCGCGGTGTGAGGTCCATACGGAGATCATATGGAGCGTCAATTGGCGCCGGTGAGCAAAGACCAGAGCTGTTCGGGCCGCTGTGTGAGCGCCGCGCGGCCGAGGCGGGCTGACCAGTACGCCTCGTCCCCGTCCTCGTCGCGCCAGGACCACAAACGGGTGGTGGCGAGACGGAGTTCGCTCAGCTCGGTGAAGCCGATCGCGCCGTGCAGCTGGTGGGCGATCCGGGCGATCTCGGCGACCGAGGCCGATGCCTGCGCCTTGGCGGCGGCGACCTCGAACCGGGCCTCGGCACCGAGTCGTTCGAGGGCTTCACCGGCGGCCTCGACGGCCGCGCCGACCAGGGCGGACTCCTCGATCAGCCGGGCTTCCTCCTGCTTGACTGCCTGGAAGTGGCCCAGCGGGCGGCCGAACTGGATCCGTGTCGCCGTGTGCGCCACGGTCAGCTGCACGCAGCGCTGGGCCGCCCCGGCCATCAGCGCGGCCCGGGACAGTGCGGCTCGCAGCTCGAACTCGCTGAGCAGCTCGGGGGTGACGGGCCGGGCGAGCTCGGCGGGGACCTGGTAGTCGGACAGGTGCAGGGTGTCGCGGGGCTCCCCGGCCAGGTTGGCCCCTGTCTCGACGCTGGTGCGGGCGGGGTCGACGGGGAACAGTACGGGCCCGCCGGGCCCCTGTGCCGCGACCAGCACGGTGGCGCCGCGTGCCCCGGGCACGCGGGGCAGGGTGCCGCAGACGCGTAGCGCGGCGTCATCGCCCATGGTTCCGGCCGGTCCGACGTGGAAGACGGCGGGGTGGGCCCAGCGGATGACCAGGCCGGTGGCCAGACAGTACGTCAGAGGCCCTTCCCGCAGAGCGAGTTCGGCGCGCTCGGCCAGCGGGCGGGCGACGAAGGTGTCCTCGGTCAGTGGTGCGGACCCGGCTGCGGATCCCGTCCCGGCGGTGCATCCAGCGGTACGGACCCTGGCAAGCTGCTGCGGGATACTCATGACTGCTGCTCCTTGTGCTCGACGGCGCGGGTGATGATGCCGCGCAGGATTTCGTTGGTGCCGCCGCGCAGGGTGTAGGCGGGGGTGTGCAGCAGCGCCAGGGCCAGGAGTTCGGGGTAGGTGCCGGGGGTGGCCCCGGCGTCGGCGGCGACCGGCAGGATCCGGCGGACCTCGTGGACCAGCTCGCCCTCGAGCCGGGTGCCGAGGTCCTTGACCAGGGCGGCCTGCACGTCGGCCGGGCGGCCCTCGTCCAGCGCGGCGGCCACCCCCAGCGACAGCTGCCGCACCGCGTACAGCCGTGCCATCAGTGCGCCCAGGCGGACCTGCTGGTCGGCGGTGGCCGCCTTGTCGGACAGCTCCCGCACCACCGCGACCAGCAGCGGGAAGGTGCTCAGGTACCGCTCGGGGCCACTGCGTTCGAAGGCGAGTTCGCCGGTGACCTGTGCCCAGCCGTCGCCCTCCTTGCCGAGCAGCATGCCGTCGGGGACCTCGACGCCGTCCAGGTGGAAGTAGTTGAAGGTGTGCTCGCCGGTCAGCAGGCGGATCGGCTCCACTCGCACGCCGGGGGCGCGCAGGTCGACGATGAACTGGCTGAGTCCTTGGTGGCGGTCCTCGTGCTCGCTGGTGCGGGCCAGAACGATCGCGTAGTCGTTGCAGTGCGCGCCGCCGGTCCACTTCTTGGTGCCGGTCAGCCGCCAGCCACCTGCGACCCGCTCGGCGCGGGTCTGCACGCTGGCCAGGTCGGATCCGGCCTGCTCCTCGCTCATGCCGATGGAGAAGAAGCAGCGCCCCTCGGCGATCGCGGGCAGGAAGCGCTTCTTCTGCTCCTCGCTGCCGTGGTTCAGGATCGAGGGCGCGGCCTGCCGGTCGGCGACCCAGTGCGCGGAGACGGGGGCACCGGCGGCGAGCAGCTCCTCGATGACCACCACCCGGGCGAGGAAGCCCAGCCCGCCGCCCCCGTACTCCTTGGGGAGGGCCATGCCTACCCAGCCCCGCTCGGCGAGTCGGCGGCTGAACTCCGGGTGCCAGCCGGTGAGCCAGGAGTCGGGGCGTCCCAGCACTGTGCCGCGGGCGCGCTCCTCGGACAGGAACCGGCGTACCTCCCGGCGCAGTTCGAGGGTTTGGACGGACTGTAGTGCGGTCATGTCCTTCTCCTTGTCAGACGGTGTGCGCGGGGCGCAGCAGGTTCGGGTCGAAGCCGGCCTCGCGCAGCACCTGTTCGGTGTGCTCGCCGACGGCCGGGCAGGGCCGCAGCGGCGGTTCGGGGTCGGCGGAATAGCGCACCGGCCGGCCGATGGACCGGTAGGGGCCCTCGGTGGGGTGGACGGCTTCGGTGAGTACGCCGCCCTCTCGGGCGTAGTCGGTGGCGGCGGCCGAGGCGATGGAGTGCACCGGGGCGGCGGGGATGCTGACGCGGTGGCAGAACTCCTGCCAGCTGGTGGTGGTGTGCCGGCGGGCGAGTTCGTCGAGTACCGGGTAGAGCTCGTCGGCGTTGGCCGCGCGCAGGGCGCGGGTGGCGAAACGCGGGTCCTCGGCCAGGTCGGGCCGACCCGCGAAGGTGGTGAAGTCGCGCCAGTTGCGGTCGCTGTGCGGCAGGATGCACATCCAGCCGTCGGCGGTGCGCTGGGCCCGGCGGGCACGGCTCATCGAGCGGGGCGCGCCGAAGGGGCCGTCCGGCTCGAGAACCGCCTGGCCGAGGTGCTCGACCAGGTTGAAGGCCATCATCACATCGGCCATCGGCACCTCGATGTGCTGGCCGCCGCCACCGTTCGCGCGGTGGTGCAGGGCGGCGAGCACGGACTGGGTGATCTGCAGGCCGCAGATCTTGTCGACCAGCAGCGTGGGCACGAAGTGCGGTTCCCCGCTGGCCTGCTGGTTGAGCCAGACCAGTCCGGAGACGGCCTGGATGATGTCGTCGTACGCGGCCAAGGTGCCGAGCTCGCTGTCGCTGCGGAAGCCCTGGGCGTTGACCTGAATCAACTCCGGGTTCACTGCGGCCAGTTCCTCGGGGGTGAGTCGGAGCCGGACGAGGGCCTGCGGTCGGATGTTGGTGAGGAACACGTCCGCCGTGCGCAGCAGCGCGAGCAGCGCGTCGCGGCCGTGCGGGGCCTTCAGGTCGAGGGCGACGCTGCGCTTGTTGCGGTTGAGGTTGAGGGCCGCGCCGCCCATGCCGGTGTGTCGCAGCGGCGGGTAGCTGCGCGTCATGTCGCCGGCGGGCGGCTCGACCTTGATGACGTCCGCGCCCAGGTCGCCGAGCTGCTGGGCGGCGTAGGGCACCATGATGACACTGCCGAGCTCGACGACGCGGACGCCGGTCAGCATTCCTTTGTCGGGCATCTCGCCTCCATTTCGGATTGTTGCGGTGGAACCAGAGAAGCCCGCTGAGTGGCGTCGCGTCCAATACCAATGATTCGATGGAGATTTGAACCCGAACGTATGACGGCAGGTCGGCGGCGGCCGATAGGACGGGTCATATCGGCGGCGAGCGCCCCGCATATGGACCTCACTGGAATGCCTGTCCTCAAATTTCCGCAGGTCAGCTCAGTGACGTAGGCAATCGCCAATCGGCGTCGGGAGAGATTCGAATGATGCGGGCTTTGCCTGGCCGTCGGTCGTTCACCGGGCTCTACGACCCGTCATACGGCAGGGCCTATCAGTGCTGCCTGCGGTTCGTATTGGACGCGCTCGGATTCCAGGGGTTTTCTTGGGGCACCGGAACTCCTTCTGATGGGAAGCCTCTTATGACCAGCACTCCCCATGACGCACTCGAAGGTCTCTACCGTGAGCTCGGCATCAGCGCCGCGGAGGCCGGTGGCAAGGTCACGATCACCGGCGCCGACCCCGTCACCCCCTCCGTGCACCGGATCGGAGACGCGGCCGCGGCCGCCCTCGCGGCGCTCGGTACGGAGGTCGCCGCACTGTGGAAGGATCGCGGCGGGGACGGCCAGGACGTCACTGTCACGGTCGAGTCGGCCGTGCAGCAGTTGATGGCCGTGTTCCTGACCAGCGCCAACGGTGTACCGATCACGGAGCTCGCGGAGGACCCCAACCTGCTCGGCCACAGCGACTTCTACCGCGCTGGCGACGGCCGCTACATCTACGTCCTCCTGTCCTACCCGGCCCTGCGCGACCTCGCCTGCGAGGTGCTGGGTTGCCCGCCCAGCCGCGAGCGGCTGGCGGACGCCGTCGCGCATTGGGACGCGTTCGCGCTGGAGGAGGCGATCTGCTCGCGCGGCGGCACCGCGATCGCCGTGCGGACGCAGGCGGAGTGGCGCGAGCACCCGCAGGGGCGGCTGCTCGACGCGGGCCCGCTGATCCACCTGGAGAAGCTGGGCGACAGTGCCGCCGAGCCCTTCCCCGCCGGAGCCGAACTTCCGCTTTCCGGTGTGCGCGTACTGGACAACACCCACGTCATCGCCGGTCCGATCGCCGCACGGATGGCCGCTGAGCTGGGCGCGGACGTGCTGCACCTGTCCTCCCCCAGGCACCCCGATCCCAACGGCATGATCATCGAGACCGGCATCGGCAAGCGCGCTGCCTTCTGCGATCTGCTCGACCCCGTAGCGGCCAGGGGGTTCCGCCGTGTGCTGGCCGACGCCGACGTTTATGTGAGCAACTACCTGAATCTGGATGCCAAGGGCTTCGGACCGCGGGCGCTGGCCGAGGCCCGCCCCGGGCTCGTGTTGCTGGACTTCCACGGCTGGGGCAGCACCGGGCCCTGGTACCGGCGCGGCGGCTTCGACCAGCTCGCCTGTGCGGCCAGCGGGTTCTCAGCCGAGGAGGGCTCCTTCGACGGGCCGCGACTGCCTCCCACCTACCTGCTCAACGACTACCTTGCGGCGATCGTCGGCGCGGCCGGGGTGGTGGAGGCGCTGCGCCGCCGGGCCCGCGAGGGCGGGACCTACCGGGTGCACGTGGACCTGGCCAAGGTCTCGATGTGGGTGCAGGACCTCGGGCTGCTGCCGCGCGAGCAGGTCCGTGAACTGCCCGCTCCCGATCCCACCGACGCAGTCGGACAACTGGCCACTGTCGAGGGTCCGTTCGGCAGCGTCCGCTACCTGCCGACCCGGATCGCGTACTCGACCCTGCGCCCGTCCCTCACCCGTTGCGCCGAGCCGCTCGGCGCCTCCCCCCTGGCCTGGTGACCACGGTGTGTACCGGGGATGTCGCCCAGCCGCTCACCGCCCCGGGCGGGCTCCCCCGCGTACCCGCTTCCTCCGTACCGTTTCACCGACCGCGAGTACCTGACCCCCGCCCACCGGACCGATCCGGCCGCGGCCCTGCGCCGGCCGGCGCCCGAGCCGCCGACCGTGCCCGAGCCGGCGACACCCGGCCGTTGGACCGGGAGAGGACCGCGCCGAACTCGCTGCCCCGGCCTGCCTGTCGGCGTCGACCGCGGCTACGACGGAGCGGCCTTGGGTCCGTTGAGTCAAGTCCGGGGCCTTCGCCTGGCGGGTGAGACATTTGAACCGGGGCGCTACTGGGGAGGCCGCGGAAGGGGGTCGGCGAGGATCGCGCGGCGGGTGCCGAGCGCGGCGGCCAGCAGGCATTCGTCCAGCCACATCTCCTCGTCGCGGGTGGAGTCGTTGACGGGGATGCGGGTAGCCCTGTCGATCAGGGACTCCACGGCCGGCAGGGCGGGGCGTGCGTGGCCGCCCAACCGGGCGAGAGCCGCCAGGTAGTACTCACCGATCGCGTAGTCGGCCAGGTGCGGTGTCATGAGGGCGAGCAGCCGCGGCAGTACCGAAGGGCCGGCGTGCCTCAGCCACAGCGGAGAGCACTCCGCCTGTGAACGGCCTGAGTGACGGAAGGTCAGGTTGTACAACTGGGCCGCCTGCCGGAAGGTCAGTGGGCCGACGTCCAGCAGGGCCCCGAAGATCTCGGGGGCGTGCGTGAGGCGGGCGATGCCTACGGGCTTGGTGGCGAGGAGCGCGGCGGCGGATGCGCTGTCGTACGACGGCCCTGCGGGTGGCATCCGGCGAGCCTGCGGAAACGGTGTGCAGGGGACTTCGGCGAGGAGGGCTCTGTGCGTCCGCTTCGCCGCCTCGGAGATCGAAGCAGTCGTGAGGGCCGCGCCCAGAGACGGGGTGAGCGTTCGGCCGCCGTGCTGGACGAGTAGCGGCAGCAGCCTGACCGGCGCCGCCCGCCAGTCATGGCACGCCTCGCGGGCCAGGTCGGCGCCGATGTCGCGGGTGGCGGGGTCGGCGAGGAGGCGGGCCACGAGAGCATAGGTGTCGTGCTCGCGCCTCAGTCCGTACAGGGTTCGACCCCAGATACGTCCGATGTCCTCCAAGTGGTGCGCAGCCTCCCGGACGTCGCTGAGGAGGGCGGTGTCCAGGGAAGGCCATCGCGTGGGTGTCGCTGTCCGCAGCGTCTCCAGGTGGGCGAGTAAGCGGATCGACGCGAGGTCATCGTCCGCCAGGCGGACAGCGGTTGGACCGAGTGCCCTGGCCAGGATGGTGCGCACGACAGGATCGGCGAGTTCGCCGAGGACGGAGAGGACCGAAGCGGGCTGCCCGCCGTGGCCGAAGAGGCAGGCGGCTCGGCGCCGCACCTCCTCGTCGCTGTCGCTGAGCCGGGCCAGTGCGGCGTCGACAGCCTCTGGCCAGGGCCGCTCGCGGGCCAGGTCGCCGAGGAGGTCCATGGCCTCTCGGCGTACGAAGGGGGTTTCGGCGTGGGTGAGTCGGAGCAGCCGGGTGGCGACGGGGCCAGTGCGGTCGGCGCGTACGGCCTCGAAGAGCGCGATACGGGAAGGGTGCGCCGGTGTCGTGGCGGTGCCGTCGGCCACGGCCTCGTCCGGCCACATCATCGGGCGGAGCGGAGGTCGCCCTTCCGCTCGGGGGACTTGATCATACGGCCGATCGTCCCACACGCCACAACGACTCGGACAGCGACTTTGCGCCATCTCCCTGCTGCCACGGTCGGGAACACGGACGGTGTTCTCAGCTCCTTGGCGGCCCTTGTCCGCCCAGCAGATGGCCTCAGCGCCTGCGCCTACGTCTGCGCGTGCGCATGCGCGTGCGGCGATGACGCTGTGTCGGCGTCGACCGGCAGCAGCGTTCCGCGCAGACGGGCGAAGGCGAGAGCGGGCGGGGCCCTGCCGCCCCGCACTCAGGTGTGACGCTTCATCAGGAGGATCTTCAGTGTCTCGCGTGCATCCCGCCGCCGTGCTGGGCTGCGCGCGAGGATCGAAGCGGCGGCGACAGTTGCCACGCCGGCGGTGAAGAGGACCCCGCTGGCCCCGGCGAGCAGAGCACAATCGTCGATCAGTGACAGCACGGACATGACGGGAGTACCTCCTGGAGTGGTCCGGGTCGGTTAACTCCGCCCGGGTGAACACCATTTGGCTTGACCACCGGGCACGGTAGGTTCGAGGCCGAACAAGCCCGGAGAACTTCGAACACGGCGCTGGGGGCTCGGTGGCAAAAGCGGCTGGGGGGCAGTCGCCTCGGGACGTGGCGCTGGGAGCGCTGAGCACCGCTCTGCGGACTGAGATGACAAAGCGGGGATGGAGCCAATCAGACCTGGCCAGGGAGTCCAACGTGCCGGTCAGTACGCTCTCGGGCATCCTCAACGGCCGCTCCGCGGGGCACAGTTCGAACTTCACTATGATCCTGGACGCGCTCTTCCCCGGCACAAAGACGGTTGCGGCGGTCGGCAGGCTGCGAGGCAAGCAGGAGGCCGAAGTACAGCGACGGCAGTCCGAAGCCCGTCAGGCGCTCACTGGGCTGTGGGACGAGGCCACCCGGCGTATCTCGCCCAACGGCGGGAGGTCCGGGCGTTCGTCCGCACGGTCGCGCGGACCGGTCGAGCCGCCGGCTCCTGGGCCGGAGGGCACGGGCGCGGGGGCGCGGGGCGACAGCGCGCCGCACGTGGACCAGTTCACCCGGCGTGCCTTGCTGGGCATCCACGAGGCGATCCCGCTGCCGGCCGACGCCGACTCCGACGCGGATCTCGCGGTCGACCTGCCCCTGTATGTCGCCCGCGACGTCGACACGCAGCTGCGCGCGGCCCTCACCGGCTTCAAGACCACTGGGGGTTTCGCCCTTCTCCTGGGGGGTCCTGCGGCGGGAAAGACCCGGACGGCGCACGAGGCCCTGCTCGCCGTCGTTCCGGACTGGACGTTCGTGGTGCCGGCCGACGGCGCGTCCGTGGAAACCCTGGCCGCCGACTTCCCGGCTGACGGCGGGAGTGCCGGGATCGTGCTGTGGCTCGACGAGTTGCAGAGCTTCCTGGCCGGACCTGTCCCGCTCGCCGCCGCGACGGTACGGAGCCTGCTCGCTGAAGCCGCACCGCCCGTGATCATCGTCGGCACCATGTGGCCGGATGTCTACGAGCGTCTGCGCGCGGTCGGCGCGGGCCGCGGCAGCGGCGACCGCGGCGAGGGCCCGGCCGGGAGCCTGCCGGAGGAGATCCGCGCGTCGGCCCGCAACGCGCGCGAGGTACTCGCCATGGCCCAGCGGTTCGACCTCGCGGCGTTCCGGCCGGGCGAGTGGGAGCGAGCCGCGGCCGTGGCCGCGGCCGACCCGCGCATCGCCCACGCGTTACGGCACAAGGGCGACTTCAGCCTGCCCCAGGTCTTGGCCGGCGTCCCGGAGCTTCTCCATCGCTGGAACACCGCCGACCAGCCGTACGGCAAGGCAATCCTCACAGCGGCCGTCACCGCCCGCCGCGCCGGGCACCGGCTCGCTGTGCCCGGCGGCTTCCTGGAGGCGGTGGCGCCCTCGTTCCTGAACGGCAGACAGCGGGCCGCGGCGGGCGCCGCCTGGTTCGACGACGCCCTCGCGTGGGCCTGCGAACCCGTCTTCCCGCACACTGAGATCGCGCTGCTGAGCCCGTGCGGGCAGACCATGGGCCGCGTCGACGGCTACCGGGTTTCCGATGTACTCGCCCGTCACCTGGACATCAACTGGCTCACTGTTCCGCCTGATGTGTGGCCGGTGATGGTCGCCGCGGCCGACCCGGAGGCGCGCAGGCAGATCGGCTACAACGCCATGAAGGCCGGCTACCCGGACGTGGCCCGCGCCGCCTTTCAGGACGAGGCTGACCGGGGCGACCTCAACGCCATGTTCGATCTGGGGCTGCTCGCTTCCTCCGAAGGCGATCCCGACGAGGCACGCCACATGCTGACCTCGGTCGCCGAGAGCGGCTATCCGCTCGCGATGTACAACCTCGCCGGCGTGCTGCACGGCCAAGGTGACCTCGACGGCGCGCGTCATTGGTATCGCCGCGCCGCCGAGGCCGGCACGGTCTTCGCCATGATCAAGCTCGGGGAGTTGCTCTACGCGCTGGGCGAGCGGGAAGAGGGCCTTGCCTGGGTCCGCCGTGCGGTGGATTACGGCGGGCAGGCCGCCATGACCTCGTACGCCCAACTCCTGCGCGCCGAGGGTCTGATCGCCGCAGCCCGCCACTGGCTGGTGCGGGCCGCCGAGGAGCAGTACTCACCGGCCCGCCAGTTGCTCGCCGCCCAGCTCTACGAGGACGGCGACGTGGCCGGCGCGCGCCGATGGCTGACCGTGGCGGCCGAGGACACCGCTGGCTCGAACGTCCATCGCACGTCGGCGATGCACGCGCTGGGCGAGATGTACCGGCATCTGGGCGACCTCGACAGGGCGCGCGGCTGGTGGGAGCGGGCGGCGGATCTGCCGCCGTTCCGCAGAGGCAAGGTCAACCCGGCCGGGGTCGTGTCGATGTATGCCCTCGGCCTCCTGGCACATCAGCAGGAGGATGTCTCAACAGCCCGACGGTGGTTCTGCCGCGCGGCCGAAGCCGGCAGCACCGACGCTGTGTACGCACTGGGTGTGATGGCGCACGCGGAGGGCGACACGGTGGCGGCCGGCCGGTTCTGGCGGCGGGCCGCGGAGTCCGGGCAAGTCGACGCGATGCTTCGGCTGGGGTGGCAGGCCGCTCGGCAGGGCGACGTCCCGGACTGCGCGCACTGGCTCTCCCAGGCCGCCGAGAAGGGCAGCGGCATTGCGGAAATGGCTCTCGGCGTACTGTTCTCCGAAACTGACCCGACGGCTGCCCGCCACTGGCTCGCCCGTGCCGCCGAACGCGGGATTCCCCGGGCCGTCGGCCTCTTGGCCAAAGCCCTGGAGCAGACCGGTGACGCGGCGGACGCCGAAGAGGCCCGGCGGTGGCGGGCCGGACGCCCTTCCGACGACGGCCCTTCCGACGACGGCCCCTTCGAGGACGTCTGTGCCGAGGACGGCCCTCCCGGGGGCCGTGGGCCACAGTCGGCGTAGGAGTAGGTCGACGGTTTCGGGCCAGGCTCGCTGGGCGTGTTGTGGGTGGTAGTCGGCCGGCCCCTGAAGACCACCGGGCGGTCTACCGGCGGGCTATGGCAGGCGTGCAAGGCGCGTGCGGGCGCGCCCGTAAAGACGCCTCCGTAGGCCGTGAGGCGCCGGTCGACGCCCGCGGGCGGCCAGGCCGGACGGTCAGCTTGGAAGGGGAACGCACGACGCACCGCACCGGGAAGTCCGCCCTCGCGTCGAACATGTCCTCGCGCGATCGGAGAGCTGGAAGACCCTGCGCTGCCGCCGGCTCACAGGCGACGGCGTCCGTTACGCCGTCGCCGGCATCGCACGCGATCCGGACGGCTCCGGCCGCGTCTGCGGCATGGCGTCGCCGAGGCTCCCGGGCCGCTTGGCCGCCTGCGGTGCGTCCTTCTCACCTGTGCCGCTGCCGTCGCCGAGCTGTACGGTCCTCCCACGCTGCCCTGGCAACCCGTGATCAGTGGCGTCCGCCCGTCAGGGACGACGATCGTGCCGGTACGCGGCTGCCGCGATCTTGATGAAGGACCGGATCAACGGATTGGTGTCGCCTTCGTTCCACACCGCCACCACGCGGCTCGGCGCCATGTCGGTCAGCGGTACCGCCACCAACCCGGCCGGCAGATCGTGGCCGAGCGGGGCCAGGCCGATCGTGCCGTTCCACAGCACGGCCTGCAGGCACTCCTGGACGGCGCGCACCACTGGGCCCTCGCGCGGCCTGCCGCCGTTCCAGTACGACTGCCAGACGGGGTCGGTTCCCTGCGGGAACTGGAACCAGTTGCGGTCGCTCAGTTCGGCCAGTCGCAGACGGTCGCGCCGGGCCAGCGGATCGTCGGCGCGCAGGACCACGCCCACCGGATCGGTTCGCAGCACACGTACCGTCAGTGCAGTCTCGTCGAACGGCGCCCGGGTCAGGGCCACGTCGACCAGTCTGGCGCGCAGGCCGCACGTCGGGTCGGTCAGGTCCGTGTCGCGGACGCGGATGTCGACGTCGGGGTGGCGTCGGCGGTAGGCGGCGGCCAGCCTCGCCGCTCCCGGGTCGGTGCCGTCACCCAGGATCCCTACGGTGAGAGGCGCGACACCGGCCGCCGCGCTCAGGCGCACACGGACCTGGTCGGCATGGTCGAGCAGGGATCGCGCCTCGTCGAGCAGCACCGCGCCCACCGCTGTGAGCGTGACGCCGGTCGGTGAGCGGGCGAAGAGCGAGGCCCCGACGTCGTCCTCCAGCTGCTTGATGGCCCGGCTCAGCGGCGGCTGGCTCATGTGCAGTCGGGTGGCGGCTCGGCCGAAGTGGAGTTCCTCGGCGACGGCCACGAAGTAGCGCAAGGTCCGTAGCTCCACCCTGCAACGATACCCACGAGGTATCGGCGCTGCGGGATGGGTCTTGGACACCGGCGGGGTCCCGGCGGTGCACTCGTGAGCATGACCGAACAAGCAAGGACCAGTGAGCCGCAGGCCGAACCCGTCGTATCGGTCGTGCGTCCCGGCGACGGTGAGACGATCGTTCTGGGCACCACGCGCATGCGCGTTCTGGAGGACGGCAGCCGTACCGGGCACCGCCTCGCGATCGCCGAGTCCGTCCTCGCCCCGCACACCCAGGGGCCGCCGCAGCACCGCCACGCACAACACGACGAGGGCTTCTACGTCCTGTCCGGTACCGTGCGGTTCACCGTCGGGAACGCGGACTATGACGCCACTGCGGGCACGCTCGTGATGGTTCCGCCGGGCACCCCGCACACCTTCTCCAACCTGACCGGTCAGCCCGCCGTCATGCTCAGCACCTTCACCCCCGACCTGTACGTGCAGTACTTCCGAGACCTCCAGGAGGAGCTCGCAGGCGGTCGGCCGCTGACGCCGCAGGCCAACATCGACGCGATGAGCCGCTACGCGACCGAGCCCGCCACCGACCTCGCCTGAAGCCGACAGGGCGGCCTCGCCGGTCGCGCTCCTTTCGACCGGCGAGGCCGTGGCACTCCCACCTTTCGGTGTCCGAGCCCCTCGGGGACCACCCGGGTCATTCCAGGGCTCCACGGCAATCGATGTATTCGACGTATTCGATGTATTCGACGTAATTGACGTAATTGACGCGATCGACGGGCCACCCGCGAACCGGTGGCTCATGAACGGACACGATGAACATCGCCTACTGGACCGTCGCCGGGCTGCTTGCCCTCTTCTATTGCTACTCAGGCACGCTGAAGGTGATCCGCAGTCGCGATCAACTCCGACCGATGATGGCCTGGGTCGACCGCCTGCCCTTGCCCGCTCTCAGGGCGCTGGGCACGGTCGAAATACTCGGCGCGGCCGGCCTGATCCTGCCGCCGTTGACCGGCGTCGCTCCCTGGCTGGCACCAGCCGCGGCCATCGGCTTCGTACTGCTGCAGACCGGTGCGATCGCCGTCCATCTGACCGGCGAAGACCGCCGGGTGGCGCTCAACGTCGGGCTCGCCGCCACGGCCGCCGTGACGACCTGGCTGGCTACCGGGCTGTGATCGAGTACGGTCCTCGGCCGGTGAACGCCCTGCGGGACCGGCCTCCCACGGCCGCTGTGCGCTCCGGCGTCGGCGCTCTCGTCCGCGTCGAGGTCGAGTCGAGCGGCCCGACGGATGGCTGTCACCTACGAAGGCGGCACCCGCCGACGAGGAACCGGAACTGATTCACCTGCCGATTCGTCCTGGGTAACGAGCCGAGTGGATGGGAAGCCAGGTGGAGCGGGCGGACAGCGATGTGAGGTCGGCGAGGAAGGCAGCAGTGCCAGGGTGGGCGGCGCTGCGCCGGGCCGGGCAGTGGGTTGCGGGCGAGAGCGGAAAGGGTACTGCGGGGCGCGGGTGGGCCTGGTCGCGGGGGCGGGTGCCTGCCGCGTTCGCGGTGCTGACGGCCGGGCTGCTGGCGTTCCACCGGGCGGTGCCCAACTCCGTTGGCCGTCTGGGCAGTTTGCTGGAAGCGTTCCTACCGTGGCTCGGTCTGGTGGTTCCGGTACTGCTCGGCCTGGCCCTGCTGCGCCGCTCGGCCAGCGCCCTGGTGGCCCTGCTCCTGCCGGTGGCGGCCTGGACGTGTCTCTTCGGCGGGCTGTTCCTGCCCGAGGCGCGGCCCGGCCCGCACGACCTGGTCGTGGTGCAGCACAACGTCAGCGACGAGAACACCGATCCGGCGGGCACGGCCCGCGCCCTGGCCGATGCCGGGCCCGATCTCATCGCGCTGGAGGAGCTGGTGCCCCCGGCGCTGCATGTCTACGAGAAGACGCTCGCCCCGGACTACCCGTACCACGCGGTGCGGGGCACCGTCGGACTGTGGTCGAGGCATCCCCTCACCGACGCCCGGCGGCTGGACATCAAACCGCAGAGGATCGCGGGGCCCTGGAGTCGCGGACTGCGGGCCATGGTCCACACCCCGCACGGCGAGATCGCGGCGTACGTCGCGCACCTGCCCTCGGTGCGCATCCGGGCGAGCGGCTTCGCGTCTTCCCGGCGCGACGAGAGTGCCGGTCTGCTGGGCAAGGCCGTCGCCGCCGAGCACCTCAAAACGGTGGTCTTGCTGGGCGACCTCAACGGCACGGTCGATGATCGCGGGCTGGCCCCGCTGACCTCACGGATGAACGTGGCGGAGCGGGGTTTCGCGTTCAGTTTCCCCGCCGCGTTCCCGCTGGCCCGGATCGACCAGGTCATGGCCCGCTCAGCAACCGTCGCCCACGTCCGCACCCTGCCCGCCACCGGCAGCGACCATCTGCCGATCGCCGCCCAGATCACGCTGCCATGAAGGGGCGGTCTCTCTGTACCTCTTTCATCCGGAAGAGATGCGGGTCAGGAGTGCGTGGACGGCTTGGACGGAGGTGCCCATAGGGCACCGTGCGTCGGATGAGTGAACGCAGCATGGTCGTCGGGCCATTGTCCCTGATGAACGACGCTCCCGCGGAGCCGTTTCGTCCCTACAGCCTCCCGTCGCGCTTCCTGGACACCGTGGACGCGGTCGCCGTCGACCGGCGCGCGTCGGTGTCGGTGCGCCGGATGAGGTCGCGGGCGTCGACGGCGCGCTCGTGGAGCTGCCGGGCGAGGCGGGCCCGGGCGGACGGTGCCGGGGCCGGGTCGGGGCATGGGCCGCCGGGCACTTCCCCGTCGGCGAGCCGCACCGCATCGGCCCGGCACACCTCGATGGTCCGGACGACGCCGCCCGGCGGGGCCCACCGCACGAACTCGACCGCGGGTCCGTGCCGTTGGTCGAAGAAGCACCCGGCCGCCGAAGCTGCGGTGTCGAGCCCCAGTCGCCTGTCCAGCCGCTCCAGGGCCGCACGGCCCTCTGCCAGGATTGCGGGAACGTCCGCCGCAGGAGCGCTCTTGGCACGTTCGTACGCGTCCAGCGCCAGAAAGTGGTCGGCCAGCTGCTGGTACGTGGCGTCCGGATCGCCGGGCGCGAACGGATGGACGCAGAGCAGGGCACCGAACTCGGTGACGGCCCGCTCGGCTTCCCGGGCCCGTCGCTCGGGGTCCACGTGAGCGCGCTCCCCGGCCGCACGTAGCCCCGCTTGTGCGGCCCGCCGCCGCTCCGCGCTCCCGGCTCCTGAGTCCTCGCACGCGCACACCGGGTCATTCCCGCCCGCGTTCGTCTCCTCGTCCCGGTACACGGCGCGTGCCGTGGCGGCGGGCGCGGTCTGCCGCGGCGAACGACCGGGAGCGGATCGCTGCGCGGGGGCGCGGCGGCGGCCCAGGCGGAACAGCGCCCATGCCTGCAAGGCGGCCAGCAGGAGGTACCAGGCGACGTAGAACACCGGCGTCGGCGCCACGGTCAAGACGAACAGCACGAGGATCATTGCCACTAGCGTCCAGATCCCGCACCACAGCCCGTACAGCAGCGCTCCGGCCAGACGACGACGGGGCGCCGGACGGGAGGACTCGGCGCAGGCCCATGGACCCGGAACGCGGTAGTACGCCACCCCCAGGCCGACCGTGATCACCGCATAGTTCAGCGCCAGGGTCACACCCCCGCCCGACAGGCCCAGCATGGGGGTGAGCTGCAGGAACCCCACCTGTACGAGAGAGACCAAGAATCCGAACCGCGCCGCTCTCGGAACGGACACGCCCTGCCGTGCGCTCTCCCGCCCGACCAGCGTCCACCGCCGCTTGGTCATCACCGCACCCGCCTCCCCGCGTCGCGCATCGACGTCATGCGCCATGGTGCTCCCGGGCGGTCCGCGCATCCAGTCCCACACCCCACCACACAGACCCGCCCCTGGCTGCCCGCGCCCGGCAACGAGGAGGAACCGCGTTGCTCGATACGGGTGGCCCAGGGCCCCGCTTGCCCCGCGCCGGGCTCCGCGGCGCCTACCTTGGGCCGCCAGGGAGTCGCCGCGGGCCCGAGTCCCGTGCCACCGTCCGGGAATCGAGGTGTTGTCGCGTGCGCGGGTGCGGGATCCGGTCGGCCCCGGGCAGGAAGACGCGCACCGCTCGGTGGCGGCGGCTGCGGGCTCTTGCCGCACTGCCGTTGCTGGTGTGCCCGCTCGCTGCGTGCGGCGGCAGCGGCGGCTCCGGGCCGGTCAGCGTCAACTGGTACAACTTTCCCGACGACTCCGGTGCGTTGCAGAAGGCCGCGGACCGCTGCAGCCGGTCGTCCGGTGGGCGCTTCAGGATCGTCTACCACAAGCTCCCGCGGACGGCCGACGGGCAGCGTCAGCAGCTCGTTCGCAGGCTCGCCGCCCATGACGACGCGATCGACGTCATGGGCCTTGACGTGACCTGGGCGCCGGAGTTCGCCGAGGCCGGCTGGATCCGGGAGTGGACGGGACAGGCGAAGCGCCAGGCCGGCAAGGGCACGCTGGCCGTTCCGCTGCGGACCGCGACCTGGAAGGGCAAGCTGTACGCCGTTCCGTACAACACCAACACCCAACTCCTGTGGTACCGCAAGGACCTGGTGCCCACACCGCCCAGGACCTGGGCCGAGATGCTGGACATGGCCCGCCGGCTCGCCCGGGAGGGCAAGCCGCACCGTGTGGAGATCCAGGGAGCCCAGTACGAGGGGCTCACCGTCTGGTTCAACACGCTGGTGGCCAGCGCGGGCGGGGCGATCCTCGACCCGAGCGCGACCAAGCCCTCACTCGGCGCGCCCGCGGTGCGCGCCGCCGGCGTCATGCGCGACCTGGCGCACTCCCCGGCGGCCGACCCGTCCCTGTCGAACCAGATGGAGGACCAGAACCGTCTCGCCATGGAGTCGGGAACGGCGGCGTTCGAGCTCAACTACCCGTTCGTCTATCCGTCGATGAAGGCGAACAAGCCGCGGTTGTTCAAGAGCTTCGGCTGGGCGCCCTACCCGCGCGTCGACGCCGACCGCCCCGCACGGCCCACCATCGGCGGCATCGACCTGGCGATCGGCGCCTACTCGCCCCACCCGGCTCTGGCCTTCGAAGCGGCTCTGTGCCTGCGTGATCGCCAGAACCAGCTCACCGCCGCGACGGCCGGCGGTCTGCCGCCGACTCTGCGCGCCCTGTACGACGACCCCGCGTTCGTCAAGCAGTACCCCTTCGCGAAGGACGTCCTCGACGCCCTGCAGAAGGCGAGCGTGCGCCCCCAGACACCCGCTTATCAGAACGTGTCGATCGTGGTCTCCCACGCGCTGTCCCCGCCCTCCGCGATCAAACCGAACAGCACGGTCGCCACCATGAAGGGACAGATCGACGATGCCCTGCAATCCAAGGGTGTGATCCCGTGAACCGCCACAGCCCGTGTTCCCCCGTCGGCCGGAGCCCGCGGGCTCGGCACGTCCGCCGGGGCGGTCCGAGATGAGCGCGCCGCCCCGTCCGGACGGGGCACCGCCGCCCGCCGGGCCGCGGACGGGACCTGACAGCCGTGCGGCGCTCTCGGCGGGAGCCCGGCAGGAACGGCGGCTCGGCTGGCTGCTGTGCGCCCCGGCCGTCATCGTCATGGTCGCCGTGACCGCCTATCCCGTCGGCTACGCCGTCTACCTGTCTTTGCAGCGGTACGACCTGCGGTTCCCGGGGCGGGCGGAGTTCGTCGGGCTGAGCAACTACGGGGCGGTGCTGTCCTCTTCGTACTGGTGGGACGCCCTGTGGGTGACGGTCTTCATCACGGTGGTCTCCGTGACCTTCGAGCTGGTTCTCGGCATGACGCTCGCCATGGTCATGCACCGGACGGTCCTGTGGCGTGGCGTCGTGCGCACCTCGGTACTCGTCCCGTACGGAATCGTCACCGTGGTCGCCGCCTTCTCCTGGCAGTACGCCTGGACCCCGCAGCTCGGATACCTCGCGGCGCTGCTGCCCGACGGAAGCGCCCCGCTGACCGAGCAGTGGCCGGCCCTGTGGCTGATCGTCCTCGCCGAGGTCTGGAAGACGACACCGTTCATGGCGCTGCTGCTGCTCGCGGGCCTGGCCCTGGTCCCGGAGGAGACGCTGCGGGCGGCGATGGTGGACGGCGCCTCTCCCCTCCAACGCTTCACCAAGGTCATCGTGCCCATGATGAAACCGGCCATCCTGGTGGCCCTGCTCTTCCGCACGCTGGACGCGTTCCGGATCTTCGACAACATCTACGTCCTGACCTCGGGCGCGCACCGTACCGGTTCGGTGTCGATCCTCGGCTACGACAACCTGTTCACCGCGCTGAACCTCGGGATCGGATCGACGATCTCGGTGCTGATCTTCATCTGTGTCGCGATCATCGCCTTCGCCTTCGTCAAACTGTTCGGCGCGGCGGCACCCGGCGCGGAGGTGAAACGCTGATGGCCGCCGCCGGCAAGGCACACGCCGTCCGCTGGGGCGTGGTGAACGTGGTGGTGGTGCTCTACGCCCTGTTCCCGGTGTGGTGGATCGTCGCGCTGTCGTTCAAGGACCCCAAGACCCTCACCGACGGTGACTACATCCCCAGGAGCTGGACCTGGGAGAACTACCGGGGCATCTTCCGGACCAGTGAGTTCACCCGCGCGCTGGTCAACTCGATCGGTATCGCGCTGATCGCCACGGTGATCGCGGTCGTCCTGGGAACCCTGGCCGCCTACGCGGTGGCCAGGCTGAGGTTCCCCGGTAAACGGCTCCTCATCGGCATGTCGCTGCTCATCGCCATGTTCCCGCCGATCTCCCTGGTGTCACCGCTGTTCAACATCGAGCGGATCGTGGGGATCTTCGACACCTGGATCGGGCTGATCATCCCGTACACGACCTTCTCGCTGCCGCTGGCCATCTACACCCTGTCGGCGTTCTTCCGGGAGATCCCCTGGGACCTGGAGAAGGCGGCGAAGGTCGACGGCGCCACACCGGCCCAGGCGTTCCGGCTGGTCATCGCGCCTCTCGTGGCGCCGGGCATGTTCACCACGGCCATCCTCGTATTCATCTTCTGCTGGAACGACTTCCTCTTCGCGATCTCGCTGACCTCCACCGACGCCGCCCGCACCGTGCCGGCCGCTCTCGCGTTCTTCACCGGGAGCTCACAGTTCGAGCAGCCCACCGGGTCGATCGCCGCCGCGGCCGTGGTGATCACCGTCCCCATCATCGTCTTCGTCCTGTTCTTCCAGCGGCGGATCGTCGCCGGGCTGACCTCCGGGGCGGTCAAGGGATGACGGGTTCGCCGACAGCGGACCACAGAGACACGAAGAACACGAAGAACACATAGGCGTGAAGGCACGCAGACACGCAGGCACGAGGCAAGGAGGCGTACGCCCATGGCCGAGATCGTCCTTGAGCAAGTCAGCAAGCGTTTTCCCGACGGATCCCTCGCCGTTCAGGACGTGGACCTCGCCATCGCCGACGGCGAGTTCGTGATCCTGGTCGGCCCGTCCGGGTGCGGCAAGTCCACCACCCTCAACATGATCGCCGGGCTGGAGGACATCACCGCGGGCACCTTGCGCATCGACGACCGTGTCGTGAACGACCTCCCGCCCAAGGACCGGGACATCGCCATGGTGTTCCAGAGTTACGCCCTGTACCCGCACCTGACCGTCCGCGAGAACATGGCGTTCCCGCTGCGCCTGGCCAAGACCGACAAGGCCCAGGTCACCGCCAAGGTCGAGGAGGCAGCCCGCATCCTGGACCTGACCCAGTTCCTCGACCGCAGGCCCGCCGCCCTCTCCGGCGGCCAGCGGCAGCGCGTGGCCATGGGACGGGCCATCGTCCGCGCCCCCAAGGCCTTCTTGATGGACGAGCCGCTGTCCAACCTCGACGCGAAGCTCCGCGTCCAGATGCGCACCCAGATCGCCCGGCTGCAACGACGTCTGGGCACCACCACCGTCTACGTCACCCACGACCAGACCGAGGCGATGACGCTCGGCGACCGCGTCGTGGTCATGCGGCTGGGTGTCGTCCAGCAGGTCGGCACGCCCGCGCAACTCTACGACCTGCCGATCAACCTCTTCGTCGCCGGTTTCATCGGCTCTCCCGCGATGAACTTTCTCAACGCCACGGTGGAGGGCGACATCCTGCACTGCGCGCTCGGGGACCTGCCCCTGCAGAACAGCACGGTCCAGGAGCTGGCACGGCGGAACGCGCCCCGTGAGCTCATCGTCGGCCTCAGACCCGAAGCGTTCGAGGACGCGGCCCTGTCGCGTGATGAACGGGGCCCCGTCCTCACCGCTGTCGTGGACGTGCTGGAATCCCTCGGCTCCGACGTGTACGTGCACTTCACCGCGGAGGGCGGCGGGCCCGCGCGCTCGGCCGAACTGGAGGAACTCGCCAGGGACTCGGGTCTGCTCGATGCCGGTGCCGGTCCCGGCGCGAGTGCAGGCGCCGGCCAGCAGGTCGTGGCCCGCCTGAACGCGGCCACGCAGGCGCGTGAGGGTCAGCCGGTGGAGATGCGGGTCGACATGAGCAAGGCGCACGTCTTCCACCCGGAAACCGGCGACAACCTCACGCATCCGGACAACTCCGCCTGACGGCCGCAGGCGCAGCCGGAAGCCGGGCAGCGGCGCCGTGCGTGTCCGGGCCGAGCCGTAGGAAGCAGCGACTGCACGACGCTGCTGTCCGCGCGACGCCGGTCTCGGACGCAGGTCCCCGCGGATCGCTGTCCCGGAGTCCGTCGCCCCCGCAGGCCGCTGTCCCCGCAGGCCGCTGCCCCGGAGGTCGCTGTCCCCGCAGTGGGGTGGTGACCGGCGTTGTGCCGGACGAATCGGCGGGGACGGCTGCCCGGTGGAATCGGCGCTGTTCACGCTCGGTGCCACCGTCGGGCGCCACCGGCTCCGGGCGAACGGACGGTGCGGACAGCAGAAACCGAAGCGGGTCGTCACCGGCCGCGCACGCCACGCGGACAGGCCACATGGCGGACGACGGCGAGTCGGCAAGACCACGCGCTCGGGGTGCATCGGCCAGGCCCCGCCACCCGAGGCGCTCCCGGTGGCTTCGCACGCCCCTGGCCGGTGACTCGATCCGTGCCGACTTTGCCTCGGTGGCGGTCACAACGGCGTTCCTTCGCGCATGACCTCCGGGGATTCCCCACCATGGGAGTTGCCCATCCGCACGCGTGCCGAACCGCTTCCCATACCGATGCCGACGCCGCCCGGGACCCGCCGGTGTGTCGCGCCCGCTGTGTTGAGCTGCTGACTTCGCAGAGAAAGGCTCCCAGGAGCGGCAATGAAGGATCTTGAATCGCTTGCGACAGCCGTCACCGTGGTGGCCTTCGTCGGCCTCGCAGCCGTGCTCTCGAACCGGCTCAGCAGATTCCTTCACGTGCCCGCCGCCGCGTTCTTCCTGGTGGCCGCGGCCGTGACCTCCGATCTGGCTCCCACGCTGCGAGAGCTGTCGATCGGGACCGTGCAGGAGGTCGTGTCGCTGGCCCTGGTCGTCGTGCTCTTCAACGGCGGCATGGACCTGGGCTGGCAGCGCCTGCGCCCCAACGCGGGCGCCGTCGCGTGGATCGGCACGTTGGGGACCTTCGCCACTGCCGCCGTCATGTCCGCCGCTGCCCGGCTGCTGGGCTTCGACTGGACCTCAGCCGTTCTGCTCGGTACGGCCCTCGCTCCCACGGACCCCGCCGTGGTGTTCTCCGTTCTGGGCAGACGAGAGATCAGAGGCCGTGCCGGTCCGCTGCTGCTGGGCGAGTCGGGAGCCAACGACCCCGTCGGAATCGCGCTCATGGCCGGTCTTCTGGGGGCCGCGGGCGGTTCCAGCGCCGCGCGGGCCGGTCAGGTCGCCGCGGTCTTCGCCGAGCAAATGGCCGTCGGCGCCGCCGTGGGCGTGCTGGGGGGCCAGGCGCTCAAGGCGTTCATGCGGAGAGTTCCGCTGCCCAGCGAGGGCCTCTACCCGTTGCGCACGCTGGCCAGTGCCTTCGCCCTCTACGGTCTCGCCACCATGGCCCACGGATCCGGATTCCTGGCCGTGTTCGTCGCCGGGGTCCTGGTCGGGGACATCCGGGCTCCCTACAAGGCGGAGATCGAGCGGTTCCACGCAGCCCTGGCCAGCCTCGCGGAGATTGTGGCGTTCATCATGCTCGGCCTGACGGTGCCGCTGTGGACGTTCGCCCCGCAACGGGCCTGGGGAACCGGGATCGCGCTGGCGGTGGTACTGGCGCTGGTGGCGCGGCCCGCGGTCATGGGGCTCCTGCTGTGGCCTCTGCGGCTACGCCGGGGAGAAAGGGTCTTCATCGCCTTCGCCGGTCTCAAGGGCGCCGTCCCCATTCTCCTGGGCAGCTTCGTCCTCAGCGCGCATCAGCGGCACGGCGACCGCATCTATGACGTCGTCTTCCTTGCGGTCGCCTTCTCTGTCGCCGTCCAGGGCTCACTGCTCCCGCTGGTCGCCCGCTGGTGCCACGTCCCGATGCGCGCGGGGGAACTGCAACCGTGGGCCCTGGGAATCCGGCTGAGGAACCGGCCCGAGGGGGTACGCCGGGTCACCGTGAGCCCGGGAGCTCCCGCCGACGGCAGCGCCATCGGAGACCTGGACGTGGGCGAACACGTATGGGTCAGCCTTGTCATCCGGGAGGGAGCACTGGTCTCGGCCCGTTTCACCGCCCGCCTTCACGCCGGCGACGACGTTCTGATCATGTTCGACCCCGAGGAGACGGACCTCGACGACGTGGTGCGGCTGTTCACCGGCAGGTGATCCGAGCGGTCCGGACACCTCCGGGCAGGCCCCGACCGGCGGGCGGCAGCCAGGATGATGAAGGGTGCCGGGCTCCGGCGGTCGCCATCGCGGCCGGTGGCCTCCCGCGGCGTCCCTCTGCCTGTCCGGGCTGTCCCGCATGCGGCGGCGCCGCCTCTTGGTCGACAGGCCCGGCATCGGTGCTCACTCACCATTGCACGGGCCGGGCGCCCCTGCCGGCAGGGAGCCCCTGGCCACGCCGCCGGTCCGGCGAAACACGGGCGCACCCGGACGCAATGCCGCTCGACGCCGAACCGACGCGGTCTTGGCCCTTTCGGTGGACATCCGGTACAGGCGCGCCTCGCGTGGAAACCTCCTGACACCGCTACCCGCCAGCTGTCTCCCCATCAACCGAGGTAACCATGCGCTTGCTGCTCGTCCATCCCAGCGCCCTGATGTACTCGGAGATCTTTCTGCGCCTGGAGCCGCTCGGCCTCGAACGAGTGGCCGGCGCAGCGCGCGACGCCGGCCACGACGTGCGCATCGTGGACCTGCAGGTGACCGGCACGAAGGAATTGGCACGTGAGTTCGCTTCCTTCCGCCCCGACGCCCTCGGCGTGTCCCTGAACTACCTCGCCAACATCCCCGAGGCGATCGACCTCGCGCGCGCGGCGAAACGTTCCGCCCCTGGCTGTTTCGTCTTCTTCGGCGGGCACAGCGTCTCCTTCGTGGCGGAAGACGTCCTCGCACAGGCCGAAGGGTCCGTCGACGCGGTGGTGCGGGGCGAAGGAGAACCGGCCGTGGTTCCCCTGCTGGCGGCAGTGCGCGACGGAGGAGTGGACAGCGTTCCGGGTATCGTCACGCCATCCGGACGCGGCCCCGAACCGGGCATGATGCACAGTATCGACAGCCCCCTACCGGCCCGGGACCTGATGCGCCACCGGCGCAAATACTTCATCGGTGAACTCGATCCTTGCGCGTCGATCGAGTTCACCCGCGGCTGCCCGTGGGACTGCTCCTTCTGCTCCGCCTGGACCTTCTACGGCCGCAGCTACCGCAAAGCCTCCCCCGAGGTGGCCGGCGCGGAGATGGCGGGCATTCGGGAGCCGAACGTCTTCATCGTCGACGACGTCGCCTTCATCCGGCCCGAGCACGGGCACGCCATCGCCGCGGAACTGGAACGTCGCAAGATCCGCAAGCGCTACTATCTGGAGACCCGCAGCGACGTCCTGCTGCGTAACGAAGAGGTCTTCCAGCGTTGGACCCGACTCGGTCTGAGCTACATGTTCCTCGGCATGGAGGCCATCGATGCCGAGGGACTGGATCTGTACCGCAAGCGGGTCAGCCCCGATGACAACTTCCGGGCTCTCGAAGTGGCGCGCCGACTCGGTATCAACGTGGCGATCAACCTCATCGTCGACCCGGCGTGGGACGAGGAACGCTTCCGTCTCGTCCGGGAGTTCGCCCTGGCCGTCCCGGAGATCGTGCACCTGACGGTGATGACGCCTTATCCCGGAACGGAGATCTGGCACACCGAGTCCCGCAGGCTCACAACGCGTGACTATCGTCTGTTCGACATCCAGCACGCCGTGGTGCCCACCAAGCTGCCGCTGGACGTCTTCTACCGTGAACTGGTGAAGACTCAGGCGGTCATCAACCGCAAGCACCTGGGCCTGAAGACCGCCCTGGGCGCCCTGCGCGTACTGGGCGGAAACCTTGCCCGCGGGCAGACCAACTTCGCCCGCATGCTGTGGAAATTCAACCGCGTCTACAACCCCACACGGCAACTGGCCGACCACCGCCGACCCGTGCGCTATGAACTGCCGCTGCCGCAGCACGTGGAGGTGGGAGACCGCCGCAAGCTGTACGTGCACACCCGTCCTCCCGCGCGGCGCGACGCCGGCCGCACGGACTAGACCGATGCCCCACCCGAAACCGTGTCGGCCTGAGGATCCCAGCGCGGCGGTGGGGCGTCCAACGAAGTGGGGGTGCTGTGACGGCTGTAGGCGTTGTGGGTCGAGCCGGCGTCCCGGGCATCGGACCGGCAGTCCGCGGAGGTGTCTCACAGAAGGATGACGGTGCGCTCGCCGGGTGCGTCCTGGTGGGCCCAAGCCGCTTCGACCTGGTCGAGGGGGAACGGGCGCGGGCGTACCGACATGCCGCCCGCGGCGATCGCGGCGACGAGTTCGGTGAACTCCCGCTGCATCACGTCCATGGCGACCGCTCCGATACCGCTGCCCAGGACGCGGAACGCGTTGGAGCGCATGGCGTGTCCGGAGAGCGTGATGGTGTCTCCGCCCATGCCGCCGATCTGCACCCAGTCGAGCAGGCGGGTGTGCTGGGTGCGTGCTTCGAGGACGGCGCGCATAGCGAGTTCGGTGGGCGGTCCCCATACGTAGTCGAGGGCCACGTCGACCTCTGCGGCGGCCTTGGCGAGCGCCGTTGCGGTGGCGTCCTGGTCGGGGGTGAGCTGGACGATGTCGTCCGCGCCTTCGGTGGTGAGTTCGTCGAGGCGGGTGCGATTGCGCCCGGCGGCGATCACGCGCTCGGCTCCGAGATGCTTGGCGACCTTGACTGCCATCGATCCGGCGTTGCCGGTCGCGCCGTGCACCAGGACCGACTGCCCGGCCCGGAAGGGCACCCGGGTGCGCAGCGCGGCCCACGACGACAGGGCCGGGTTCATGGTGGCGACGAGGACCGCGGGGTCGGCTCCGTCCGGGACGGGGATGGCAGTGGCCGGGTCGATGACGATGCGCTCGGCCAGGGAGCCGGCGCCCATCGGCATGACGAAGGCGAGGCTGCCGTCTGCCCGGCGGACGACGGCGTCGGCGCCGGCCAGAGCGGGCAGCTCCTTGGGGCTGGTGTAGTGCTTGCCCGCGGCGATGCCCTTGGTGGCGCGGTGCACGCCGACGGCGAGGACGTCCACCACCTCCTGGCCGGGGGCGGCCTCAGGGGCGGGGATGGAGCGGAAGTGCGGCGGCTCGTCGAAGGACTCCACCAGCGCGGCATTCATCATGGACATGACGTTCTCCTCGGTCGCACACCGTTTAGAAACGGCTCCGTATCTTATTGCCTCCAGAGTACGGCCGCGAGTTAAGATACGCAAGCGAATCTAATTCGTATGACGGAATACCGTGAACCTGGACATATGGGGGCAGTGTGTGTGAGCGGCGCGCGGAGGGCACTCCGATACGGCGCAGGGGTGCCGCCCTGGAGAGGGCGATCACCGATGCCGCCTGGGAGATCCTGGTCGAGCAGGGCTACAGCGGCTTCACCTTCGAAGCCGTCGCCGCGCGCGCCGGCACCAGCAAGCCGGTCCTGTACCGCCGCTGGCCACGGCGCGAGGACCTCCTCGTCGCCACCCTCGCCCGGCACTGGCGCCCCCTCGAGATCCCTGACACCGGCAGCCTGCGCCAGGACGCCCTCACCCTCCTGCGCACGGTCAACGCCGAGCGGGTCCGCATGGTGATACTCATGCGCGTCCAGCTGGCCGACTACTTCCGCGAGACCGGCACCGACTTCACCGACCTGCGCAGCCGCCTCCTGCCCGCGGATCAGACACCCCCCTTCGAGCGGCTCGTGAGCCGCGCGGTCGAGCGCGGCGAGCTGACGGACGTACCGCGCCCCGCCCGCATGGTGAACCTGCCCTTCGACCTGGTACGCCACGACATGCTGATGGCCATGGGCGCGGTGCCCGACGAAGCGATCGTCGAGATCGTGGACGCGGTGTGGCTCCCGCTGCTCGGCCTGTCGCCCCACGGCACGCAGTCCGCGGACTGAGCACCCGCCCGCCCTGCCCGCACGACTCCCGAGCCCCCAAGGGCCGCCGCCTGAGGGGCGGCCGCGAGGGCGTCAACCAAGTGCTCAGCCCGGCTTCATCGTCCCCGGGGGACGCCCGCACGGGCGAGGACGGACAACTCGAACGGCCGGAGCGTGTCGGAACGTTCCCACTCCGCGGGAGCGATCGTGTCGCGTTGCCGGGCGTACTCGATCGGCTGGAGCTGGTGCTCGAGCAGGAGGGCGTCCATCTGCTCGATACTGAGGAACGTTCGCCAGGGCTCGCCCTGCTCACCCGCCGCCGCCATGACGTTTTCCGCATAGGACTGACCTGCCTCGTCGCGGAGTGCGGCCGGGAGGATGTGCTCCACGATGAGCTCTGTGCCGGGTGCGAATCCGCTGATGACGGCCAGGGTCTGCCTGATCGCCTGCGAGGTCAGGTACATCGTCACCCCGAGCCAGCTGACCAGCGCGGGCCGGCCCAGGTCGAAGCCGGCCCGCACGAGGTGATCGGTGAGCGACCGGGCGGACTCCTCCTCGAAGTCGACCGGGACGAAGGAGGCGGACGGCGGCACCGTTGTCCCCGCCTCCGCCAGCAGCGCCCGCTTCCAGTTCTGGCTCCCCGGCCTGTCCACCTCGAACACCCGCACGCCGTCGGCCAGTTCCGACCGGTAAGCAAAAGAGTCCAGCCCGGCGCCGAGGATCACGTACTGGTCGACTCCCTGGCCGGCCAGGTCGGCCAATCGGTCCTCCGCGTAGCGGCCGCGGGTGACGGCCGTCGTCCTCGCGCCGGACAGGACCGGGTGCGCGCCAAAGGACCGGTGATAGCCGAGGAGTTCTTCGGCACGTTCCCCGAGAAAGGTCTGCGCCAAGGGGTCGACGAAGATCGGAGGGGTGTCGTCGACGAGGAGGTGCGCCGCGCGAGCTGCGGCCGACATGAGAGCCGTCTGGCTGGGTTGCCCCTTGTTCATCATGAGGCCGGACATTAGTCCAATAATTTGACAGAATATCACAAAATCAAAACTTCTGAAAGGTCCCCCGAGTTCTGTTTCGGTAACGAAGCCGATCCTCGCGAGGGCGCCCTACATTGTCAGAGGCGTCGGGCACACTGCGCCGTATGAACTCGGCGGCCGCGCACGACTATGCCTGGGTCCGCACATCGCCGCTCTTCGATCGTGCGGGCGGCCCTCAGGGGAGCGCCTGTTGGTCGGCGAGCGCGATGGCGAGCTCCCCCGCCGCTGTCGGATGGAGCGGGGCCTTGTCGGCCGGCCCTTGGACATGCGGCTGGCTGCTGCACAGTTCGTGCCCGGCGAAGCGCGGCCGCACAAAGACGGCGCCCGCGGTCCGGGCGCCGTCGCGCAGGACGGAGTTGAGCGATGCCAGGCGGGAGCGGACCGACATCACTCCGGCCGCCACCGCCGTCTCCCACAGGGCGTAGCGCACCCAGCCGTCCGCGAGTCGGCGGCCGGCCAGTTCCGGCTTCCCGTGGTCCCCGGACTCCAGGAGCCGGTCGACGTGCGGGCCGGGGCTGATGTGGGCCAGGTCGAGCCGTGGCCGGAGCGGTCCGTCGAAGCGCGGTTCGGTGGGGATCTTCTGGCCGAAGAGGTCGAGTCCCCCCGGACCGGACAGGCTGAACCGTGGCAGCGCGGCGCCCACCCGAAGGGTCTGACCGGCGGCCGACACGGTCTGCAGGGGAGTGATCCGTACCGAGAGCCAGGTGGCCGCCAGGGCCAGCGGCACCAGCGCGACCACGTACAGTGCGGCGGTCAGCAGCCTCCCCGGTGAGAGGCGCACCACACGTCCTCCCTCCTTCCACCGGCCATGGTCCTCCCGTGCGTCACGTCATGCCCCCGGGTCCGCGCGACGTCATGTGCCTGGCCGGGACGCCGGCGTGCGCTGCGGAGTCGCTGGGGCCGCGGTGGTCTCATGGCCGGTGTCGCGGGTGGTGCAGGTGATGGGCCGGGGGCTCAGGACGGCGTTTGCCGCTGGGCATGACAGGGTGCCGTCCCAGGACGATGACTCCACTGACCGCCGCCACCACTCCAGTGGCTTGCCAGGCCAGTGCGCCCGGCGTCGTACGCAACTCGTCGTGGAGAAAGCCGATACCGCAGGCGATGCCGCTCAGGGGTTCGGTCGCGCTCAGCGCGGGCAAGGACAGACGCAACGGCCCGGCCTCGAAGGCACTCTGCACCAGCAACAGCCCCACCACGGCCAGCCCCACGATGGCCCAGGGCTGCCACGAGACGAGCAGTCCGGTGATTCCCCTGTCGGCGATGATGCCGCCGCAGACCCTGGTGAGCGCGTCCTGGAGGCCGTAGAGGGTGCCGGCCGCGGCGGCCAGGAGGGGCGGCCGGTAGAGCAGTCGCAGGTGCTGGGCGATGCCGATGAGGATCCCGGCCAGCCCCAGCACACAGCCGATCACCGCCCAGTGCCGCAGCGCGCCGACCTGACCGTGGCCGCTGCGCGGCTGCCCCGCGAGGATGATGGCCGCCACCCCGCCGCTGAGAGCGCCCGCTCCCAGCCATCCGGACCAGCCCAGGGGCTGGTCGCCCATCCACCGCGCGAGCGCCATCGCGAAGAGCAGGTTCGTGGTGAGCAGCGGCTCCACCTCGGCCAGGCCGGCGTGGGCGAGTGCCAGCGCCCCCAGAACCTGGCCGACGACCATGCAGGCGATGCCCGCCAGCCACAGCGGCACCCGCACGAGGTCCAACAGCAATCTGAAGGACAGCATGATGGACAGCGGTTCGCGTTCGGCGGCGTGCTGCTGGAACACGAAACCGCAGCCCAGCAGGCAGGCGGCGGAGAGACTGAAGAGATAGACCATGGTGTGCCATCCTCCTGCCCGGCCCGAAGCACGCGCTTCAAGACGACCACAGTGCGGCCGGTGTCGTCGCGCAATGACACACGTGCGGCCCATCGGTGCGCGCCGCTGGTGCCTCGGCCGCCCGCCACCGGCGCGGTCACTCGCCGCCGGTCGGTTGCTCCGTTCTGCTCAGCCGAGGGCAGGCCCGGTGACAGCGGATCACGGTCGGCCGGCTGCTGCGCGAGGTCCGCTGACACCGCCGATGGCGTGATGGCCCGGCTCCCCGGCCTCGCCGGTGGGACGCGTCGGGCCGTCCGGGGCGCACGAGGCGAGGTTTGAAAGCCGCGGGTACCGGCTAGGGCTCGATGGTCGTTGTCTTCGTCGCAGACACGGACTCAAGCAGCCGGGCGGCGCGGACGCCCTTCACGCGCGGTCCGCGCCTTCCGACACCGTGCTCGGATCCATCCGCTCAAGGAGGTCAGATTGGGACGCGCCGCGGCGGATCCGCGTACGGCTTCCTCCTCCCTTCTCTCACGAGCTGTGCCCGAGCCGGGCGTGGCGCTCGTGACGGGCGCGTCCTCGGGGATCGGGGCCGCTGTCGCACGCTGCCTGGCCAAGGAGGGGTGGACGCTGCTGGTCTCCGGACGTGACCGTGCCCGGCTGGACATGGTTGCGCGTGAGACGTCCGGCATCCCGATTCCCTGCGATCTGGCCGACGCCGACGGTGCCCGGCAGCTCGTCGACGGGGCCCTTCACCATGTGCCGGCTGTCGACCTGCTCGTCGCGTCGGCCGGTGTGGGCTGGGCGGGTCCGTTCACCTCGATGCCCGACAGCGAAGTGGACCACGTGCTCACCGTGGATCTGGCCTCGGTCGTGCATCTGGTCCGGCAGATCCTGCCCCACATGGTGGCGCGGCGCCACGGCCGGATGGTGCTGGTCGGCTCCGTGGCGGGTCTCGTCGGTGTGCGAGAGGAAGCGGTGTACTCCTCGGCGAAAGCGGCACTCCGTGCCTTCGCCGACGCGCTGCGGTACGAGCTCCACGGCACCGGCGTGCGGGTGACCCACGTCGTCCCGGGTGTGGTGGACACCCCCTTCTTCGCCCGCAGAGGGGTGCCCTACTCCCGCGCCCACCCGCGTCCGATCCCGCCCGAACAGGTGGCCGCGGCGGTGGTCGAGGCGGTGCGCCGGGATCGCCACGAGGTGTTCGTGCCCGGCTGGCTCCGCTGGCCGGCCGCGGTGCGGGCCCTCGCGCCCTCCTCGTACCACCGCCTGGCGACCCGGTTCGGCTGAACGGGGCGAGGTGCGGGTGCCGGGCCGACCGGAAGCCGCCGTTGAACCCGTCACCGTCTTCGGGCGGCCAGCCGCTCCAGCGGGCCCACGACGTCGCCCCGGAAGAGGCGGCGGTCGGGGGCGGGCCGACGGCCGCGGGCCGTGGCCCCCGAGGCGAGCCGGTCCAGTGACTGCACCAGCTGCCACGGGTCGGCCGCGTACTCGGCCAGGCCGAGCTCCGCCATCCGCCGTACGCCCTCCGTGCCGTGGCCGGGAATCGGACGGTACCCGACGACCGGGACGCCGACGGCGAGCGCCTCGAGCGCCGTCTGCCCCGCGGCGTTGTCGACCAGCGCGGACCCGGCCGCCATCAGCCCCGGCATGTCGTCCACCCAGCCCATGGCGAGCGTGCCCGGCACCTTCGACAGCGCACGACGCAGGCGTTCGTTGCGCCCGCACAGGGCGACCGGCGCATAGCCGGCGCCGGCCAGGAGCCGCGCCGTCGCGTCGAGTCGGCTGCCGACCCCCCAGGCGCCCGTGGACAGCAGTACGGGAGGGCGTCCACCGTGAGACGTCAACCGCCGCCAGTGCGCCTCACCGGCCGGATGCGGGTGAAAGCGGTCGGGCAGCAGCGGCCCGCACGCGGCGGCGGGGTGTCCCAGGCGGTGCCGTACGTCCTGGGCGATCTCCGGGGTGAGACACAAGTGGAGGTCGTTGCCCGGGTGCAGCCACTGCCGGTGCACGGCGAAGTCCGTGATGACCACCGCGCTGGGCACCGCAAGCCGTCCGTTCACCCGCATCCGCCCGGTGAGCTGGGCCGCGAGGTGGAAAACCGCGACGACCGTGTCCGCACGCGTCCCTGCCACCGCCTCTTTCAGCCGGTGCTCGGCGAGTGCCGCCAGCGGCGCGCTGCCCGGCCGCGTGCCACCACCGCCCCGGAAGAAGGCGGTGTAGATACCCGCGTACACGAGGGGGACGTGCCGGACCACGGCGCGGTAGAAGCCGCGCAGTCCGGTTCCGATGCGGGCGGGCAGCATCTCCAGTACGTCCACGAGCACCACCTCGTGCCCGGCGGCGCGCAGGCGCCGAGCCAGCTCGCCGGCCACCGCGTCGTGTCCCGATCCCATGCTCGCGCTGACGACCAGCAAACGGCTCACGTCAGGCACCGCCCCGGCCCGGCGGCGCCGTGTTCGGATACGAGAAGGCCGGAGGCAGGCGGGAAATCCGGAGGTACGGGTACATATGCGGCATGATTGCGTTGTATCGAGCAGCGAGCAACAGGGGTGGCCGCCTTGTCTGCGCCCACCGGGCCGTACGGCACACGCCTGTCGGCCGTCACCGATACGACGGGGGTTCCACGCATGCGGCGTAGGCGTCTTGTCTCGCCCGATCGGCCTCTGTCTCCCCTCTCTCACCCGCCGTGGGCTGGGTGGCCGGGGAGGGGTCTTCGTGAACGACAGGTCTCCGGATGAACGTGCTCACCGTGGTCATGGCGCTGCTCTCCGCCCTGGCCAACGCGGCTGCGTCGGTCTTGCAGCGCCGGGCCGCGGTCGAGCCGGACGGAGTCCGCGGTCACGGCGTCAAAGCGGCGACGGCCCGGCTCGCCGGGCTCCTGCGTCGTCCGTACTGGTGGGCCGGTGCGGCGGCCATGATGCTCTCCGCGGTCTTCCAGGTCATCGCGCTGGATGCCGGGCAACTGTCCGTGGTGCAGCCCCTGCTGGCCAGCGAGTTGCTGTTCACCCTGCTCGTCGGCGCGATCGTGTTCCGTCGCCGTCCCGGCGCCGGGACGTGGCGGTCCTTCGTGATGCTCGCCGGCGGGCTGGCGGTCTTCCTGTTCAGCGCATCCCCGTCACCCGGGGCCGACCGGGCGGACGACTGGCGCTGGCTCGCCGTCGGAGGCGCGCTGGCCTGTTGCGTCGGCGTCCTGCTGGCGATCGCCGTGCGTGTGAGCGGCCCCCTGCAGGCCGCGATGCTCGGCACCGCGGCAGCCGCCTGCTTCGCCGTCACCGCCGCACTCATCAAGGAAGTGACCGCACGTTTCCCGCAGGGGCCCGCCGCGGTCCTCGCCACCTGGCACACCTACGCCGGCGCCGTGACCGGACTGCTGAGTGTGCTGCTGCTCCAGTGGACGCTGCGGGCGGGCACCCTGACCGCCTCCCAGCCGGCACTGACGC
This sequence comes from Streptomyces beihaiensis, assembly GCF_026274175.1. Classification (GTDB taxonomy): domain Bacteria; phylum Actinomycetota; class Actinomycetes; order Streptomycetales; family Streptomycetaceae; genus Streptomyces; species Streptomyces beihaiensis. The sequence goes on along the minus strand of NZ_JAPHNL010000001.1, from coordinate 165,345 downwards.
TGGGTGACGCCGTGATCAGCGTCACCCTCGGCGGCCTGCTGTTCGGGGAGAGCATCGCGCTGGGCTGGCGTGTGCTGCCCGAAGCCGTAGGAGTCGGCCTCATGGCAGTGGGCATCGTCGGCCTGACCCGATCGCCCGTCATGACCGTCGACGCCAGCTGGGACGAGGTGGAACCGCCCCCCCGGAGCCCCCCGTGACACGTGAGTCGTAAGGGGCTCGCCCTTCGGAAGGACACTGGCTGCTCCCCCGCCCGTCCCGACAAGACCGACGAGAGCCACGCGTTGAAGTTCAGGCGACTCCCGGATGTCGACTCAGAGAGTCCGGGCTGATCGTCCGCTGGAGCCATTGGGCACACGAAGCCGTCCACGCGCCGGCGGGCGTCGTGCCCTGCGCCAGTCCTATGCCGTGACCGCCGGTGGGAAAGACGTGCAGCTCGACCGGAACCCGCATGTCGGCCAGGCGCCGGGTCAGCGACAGGGCATGGTCGACCCCGACGGTGTCGTCGTCCGCGCAGTGCCAGATGAAGGTCGGGGGCGTCTGCGGGACGGCGATCAGCTCGATGGAGACCGCACGCCGCTTCTCGGGGGTCGAGCCGGGACCGAGGAGCGGGTCGGTTCCCGCTTCGCCGGCGGCGGCCGGTCCGAAGGTCTGCCAGGACGTCGCCGGATAGCACAGGACCGCGAACGCGGGTCGCTCGTCGTCGGCGGTGTCCGGGCCCGCGGCGAGATGGGCAGCGAGGTGACCGCCCGCGGAGAAGCCGAGCACCCCGATGCGTGACGGGTCGACCCCCAGCCCGGCCGCCCGCGAGCGCGCCTGCCGCATCGCCGCCCGTGCGCAGTCCAGCGGTGCGGGGTGGAAGTCCTGCGGGCCCACCGGGTACTCCAGCACCCAGGCCGCGAACCCGAGCCGGTTCAGCCACTGCGCGACGGGCTTCCCCTCGTGCGGGGCGAGGAAGGTGTAGCCGCCGCCCGGCATGACGATCACCGCCGGCGCTCCCGCGTCCGAGCGCGGCACGTTCGCCGGGAGCGGATGGAACGTCAGCGCTGCCGAATCCTCGTTCATGATGGGGAACCGTTCCTTTCGTCGCGGTGACCGCCAAGACCGTCCGCGGGCCCCGTCTCGCCGCCTGTCCATACACGCCCGACGGGGGCGCCCTCGCGTACGAAGACAGGTATGCGCTCCAGTGGGGCGTCCGCCTGCAGTGCGGTGCCTCCCGCCGACACGTGTCCGGTGGCGGAATCGCGCCAGCGCGCGCCTGAGGGCAGGTACACCTGGCGGGTTCGTGCGCCCGCCTGGTACACGGGTGCCACCAGCACGTCGGGACCGAGCAGGAACTGGTCGTCCACGTCCCAGGACCGCTCGTCCTCGGGAAAGCCGAAGAACAGCGGGCGCATCGGCGGTGCGCCGGTGCGGTGGGCGTCCTCGGACAGCGCGGTCAGGTACGGGCGCAGGCGTTCGCGCAGCAGCAGGTGGTCCCGGAGGATGCCGTACGCCTGCTCCCCGTAGGACCAGACCTCGTTCGGCCCGCCGGTCATGTCCGTGGCGAACCTCGGGTAGTTCGGCACGCGGTCCCCGTGCAGCCGCATGACCGGGCTGAAGGTGCCGTACTGGAACCATCGGATCAGCAGCTCGCGGTAGGCGGGGTCGTCGGGGTCGCCGCCGAAGAAGCCTCCGATGTCGGTGTTCCACCAGCAGATGCCGCTCATCGCGACGTTCAGCCCGGCTCTGATCTGGCGGGCGAGGGAGTCGAAAGTGGTGGGGATGTCGCCGGACCACAGTGCGGCGCCGTACTTCTGGCTGCCCGCCCACGCCGAGCGCACCAGCGACAGCGGCCGGTCGTCGCCCGCCGCGCGCAGGCCGTCGGCGACGGTCCGGGTGTGCAGCAGCGGATAGAGGTTCGCGGCCTCGGCGGCCGGTCCTGCCGCGTACACGGCCCGGTCGGCGACGTCCCGGGACAGGTCGGGTTCGCAGGCGTCCAGCCAGAAGCAGCCCACACCCGCTGAGCGGTAGTTGTCGTCGAGCCGCCGCCACAGTGCGGCGCGGGCTCGGGGGTCGGTCGCGTCGTAGTACGCCATCGCACGCATCGGTTCCTCGGCGCTGCGGGACGGCCAGGGGTAGGTGAGCGGGCCGCCGCCGCTGTCCTGCACGAGGCATCCGGCGGCGTTCAGTTCGTCGAAGGAGTCGCTGCCGGGCTCGACGGTCGGCCACACCGAGACGGCGAGCGTCACCCCGAGGCCGGCGAGTTCGCTCACCATGGCCGCGGGATCGGGCCACTCGCTCGCCTCGAAGCGCCAGTCGCCCATGCGCGGCCAGTGGAAGAAGTCGCAGACGATGACGGACAGCGGCAGCCCGCGTTCCTTGTACTGCCGGGCCACCGCCAGGAGTTCGTCCTGTGTGCGGTAGCGCAGTTTCGACTGCCAGAAGCCGGATGCCCACTCGGGCAGGAGCGGTGGACGTCCGGTGGCCAGGGTGTAGGAGTCCAGGATCTGGGCCGGTGTGTCGCCGCAGGTGATCCAGTAGTCGACGCGGCCTCCGGCGTCGGCCACCCACCGGGTGGTGTCGGCGCCCAACTCCACACGCCCGGTGGCGGGGTTGTTCCACAGCAGTCCGTAGCCGCGCGAGGAGTGCACAAAGGGGACGGCGGCAACCGTGTTGCTCTGGACCAGGTCGATCACACAGCCTTTCTGGTCCAGCAGCCCGTGCAGATGCTGCCCGAGGCCGTGCAGCCGCTCGTCGGCGTACGCCTCGAAGTGCTGTTCGGTCCGGCCGTCGGCGGCGTGGACGCGGGGGCCGGGATGGTGGGTGTACGGGGTCTTGTCGGCGAGGAGTTCTCGGCCCGAGGCGGCGTGCAGGAACGTCAGCCGACCGTCCGCCGCGGCCTCCACGGCGAGGCGGCCGTTGAGCAGGCGGGCGGTGCCGTCGTCCGTGACGGACATTTCGGCGCCGGGTGAGGGGGGCGGGTTGTCCAGCGCGCCGGGGGCGGCAGAGGCGACTGTCCCGGATGAGCCCCGGATCCGGACCGCGTGCGGTCCCCAGGGCTCGATGCGGAGGGTTTCCTCGGCGCTGTGACGTTCCAGACCGTCCGCGCGGATGCTGTAAGGCAAGGCGATTCCTCTTGTGTTCCGCTTGTGTTCCGCTTGCGTTCCTGTTGTTCACAGGGGGTGCACGGCCGACCGGCCCCGGCCCCGACCCGGCCGCGCTGTGGGTGCATGCGGGGCCGGGGCCGGTCGGCCGGCGGTCACGAGACGGTGCCGGTGACGGTGTCGCCCGACCTGGTCACGTGGTAGGTGACCGATGCCCCGCTCCAGAAGTCGAACTTCAGGGTGACGGTGGCGCCGTCGGTGAGGCTCTTGAGGTAGTCGGAGGTCAGCCGGATCGTGTTCTTCCGGTAGTCCGGCACGAACGTGGTGTCGAACTCCTGGTAGGGGGTCCAGGAGTAGGGGCCGGCGTTGCTGCCGTCCGCGTAACGGGACTCCATGGTGGCCAGCACGTCGCCCTTGAACCGGGTGGGGATGGTCAGTGAGCTCGTCGTGCCGGTGGCGTCGGACTGCACCGGCAGACCGTTGGTGATCACGTGGAGCTTCCACGGAACGCCCCGGGAGAACCGCGCCTCGATGGTGGCGTTCTCGCCGTAGGCCCGGTCGCCGCCCAGCCGGGTCAGCAGCGCGGGGGTCAGCGTGAGCTTGTCACCGGACACGGTGTAGTCCGTGCCGGGGCACAGTCGGGTGTCGCCCCGCCACAGGCCCTTGAAGGACAGGCCGTTGGTGTTGAGGGTGACGGTGTGCGCGGCGACCGGCGTGGACTTGGGCAGGAACACCTGGTCGGTGGAGGCGGTGCCGGAGCGGGTGTGCCAGCTCGCCCTGATCAGCGCGGTCAGCCCGGGGTCGCGCCACTGGAAGGTCTTGCGGTCGAGGAGCAGACCGGTGTCCCACAACGCCGTGGTGACGCCGTTGATCCGAGCCTCGTAGCCGAGCTCCTCGAAGTACTTGAGCACCTCACCCCGCTCGACCTGACTGGGGAGGTCGTACTGCGGGTAGTCCAGCAGGCCGTACTCGCCGAGGTAGACCGGGATGCCCTTGGCCACGAAGAGGTCGTGCATCTGCGTGAACGCGGTGACCAGGTCCTGCTGGACGGTCTTGTCGAAGGTGGTGTAGCCGCCGTTGTTCATGCTGAACGGCCAGAAACTGTAATAGTGCATCGTGGCACCGACGTTCGGGTCGTTCAGTGCGGTGATCGTCCTGTACAGGTCGGTCATCTTCCGCTGGTCGATCGGGCTGGTGTTCTGGTCGGGCAGCAGCAGCACACGGGTGGCGTTGCGGCCGCCGGACTGCCGCACGATCGTGTGGAACGAGGTGTTCAGCTCGTCCATCGCCCGGGTCTTCTGCGCGTCGGTGGCGTTCGCGCTGAACTGCGGCTCGTTGACGCTCTCGAACAGCAGCCTGCGCGACTCGTTGCGGAACGCGGCGGCGATCTGCCGCCAGGTCGAGTCGAACCGGGCCAGCACCGCGTCGTGGTCGGCCGTGGTGATGTTCTTGATCCACTGCCACGAGTCGTGGTGCACGTTCAGGTCCACGTACAGGCCGTCCTCGATCGCCCAGTCCACGACCTGCTTGACCCGGGCCATGTAGGCCGGGTCGATCGTGTACGGGGCGGTGGTGGCCTGCGCGTTGCTCCAGGTCACCGGTATCCGTACGCTGCGGTAGCCGGACGCCTTGACGGCGTCGAACACGGCCTTGGTGGTGAGCGGGTTGCCCCACGCCGTCTCGTTCGGGATGGCGTCCAGGGTGTTGCCCAGGTTCCAGCTCGGCTGCATGGCCGCCACCACGGCCTGTGCGCCGGTGCGGGCGCCCGCGTCCACGCCGGAGTTCGCGCTGGTGCCGGCGAGCGCGGGTGTGCCGGCGGTGCCGGCCGCGGCGATCAGCGTCAGGAGCATGCCCACCAGCAGCCGCAGCCGCAGCCGTGGTCGCCGGTGGGCGCTCCGCGCGCGGGATCTTCCGTTCATGTTCGGTGCCTTTCGGTCGTCGGTGTCGTCGGATTCCTCGTGCACGTGGAAGCCGTGCACAGGTTCGTGGGAGGCGGCCCGGGGCGGAGCGAACGCGCTCATCACTGCTTCTGGGCGAGCGGCTGATAGTCGAACCAGTCGACGTGAACGGTCCCTGTGGCGGCGTACACGCCGATCACGCGACCGGTGAAGCCGCCGGCCACCTCGGTGGACAGATAGCGGCCGTCCAGTGCGGCCAGCGGGGTGAACGTGCCGTGCGGTTCCTCGAATCCGAGGCTGACGAGGTCTGGGCCGCCGCCGGGGCCGCCCGGCGACGAGGTGGTGACCTCCGCCCGCAGCACCACCGGGCCGGCGGGCGCGGGTCGGGACGCGACCACGCTGCGGACCGGGCCGATGCGGGCGACCACACGCACCTCACCGTCGGCGACCTCCACCTCGCAGTGGTGCTGCTCGTCCATGCGCACCGCCAGGCCGCCGGCGCCCTCGGCCGCGTCGACCAGGGCGCGGGCCCGACATGCGTGGTGTTGCTGGCGGCGGCCGACGAACACCACGTCACGCTCGTCCAGCGACGCGCCCCGGGCCCGCAGGGTCAGCCACCCGGGGCGTGCGCCGGTGGTGATCAGCTCGGCCGGGCGCTCGCGCAGCGAGACCCACCGCGGGGCGAGCCGCTCGTCGTCGAAGTCGTCGCGCACCAGCGCCGGGGGTGCGGGGTGCAACGGCCAGTTCGGGGCGGGCAGTTCCAGGTCCGGAGAGCCGACCCGCGGCCAGCCGTCCTCGGTCCAGACGACCGGGGCGAGGTAGGTCTCACGGCCGAGTACGTGCCAGCCGGGGGTGCCGCCGTTCGGGCGGACGCCCAGCAGCACCATCCACCACGACCCGTCCGGGCCCTGTACCAGATCGGCGTGGCCGGTGTTCTGCACCGGGTGCTCGCGGCCGCGGTGGGTGAGGATCGGGTTGTGCGGGCACGGCTCGAACGGACCGTTCGGAGAGGTGCCGCGGGCGATGGAGACGGCGTGCGCACGCTCGGTGCCGCCCTCGGCGATCATCAGGTACCAGTACGCGCCGATGTGGTAGAGGTGCGGGGCCTCGGGGTAGCGGGCGCCGGGGGCGCCGGACCAGACGTCCCTGGGCTCGCCGGTCACCTTGCCGGTGCTCGGGTCGAGCCGGACCTGCTGGACACCGGCGCAGGTGCACCAGCAGGTGCCGTCCTCGTCCCAGGCCAGGTCGGGGTCGATGCGCGGCACGTCCGGCAGCCGGATCGGGTCGGACCACGGGCCGGCCGGGTCGGTGGCGGTGACCAGCAGGTTCCCGTAGCCGCTGACATTGGTGACGATCAGGTGGAAGAGGCCGTCGTGGTGCCGGAGGGTCGGCGCGTAGACACCGGCGGAGGACGGAGAGTCCAGCGGCAGGGCCAGTTGCTCGGGCCGGTCGAGCACATTGCTGATCTGCGTCCAGTTGACCAGGTCGCGGCTGTGGAAGACCGGCACGCCGGGGAAGTACTCGAAACTGGAGCAGGCGAGATAGTAGTCGTCGCCGACCCGGCACACCGTTGGATCGGGGTGGAAGCCGGGGATGACCGGGTTGTTGACGGTGGCGGTCACCTGGTGCTGGTCGGACACGTTCGTTCCTCTCCTGGGCCGGTGGGCCTGTTGTGTTCGTCGTCCGGAGCGGGGCGGCCCGGCTGGTCGCGGGGCCGCCCCGCGCGGTTCAGCCGAGTCCGGTCAGCCGAACGTCCACTGCTGGTTGCTCTGGTTCGATCCGCAGGCCCACAGCTGCACCTTGGTGCCGTCCGCGGTGCCGTAGCCGTTGACGTCCAGGCACAGCCCTGACCGCACGTTGGTGATCGTTCCGTTGGGGTTGACGTTCCACTGCTGGTTGGCGCCGCCGTTGCACTGCCAGATCACGGCGGCGGTGCCGTTCGTCGTGCCGTTGCCGTAGTCGTCCAGGCACATCGGGGTGGAGGTGTCGGCGTAGAGGCGGAACTCCTTGGCGGAGGTGCGTGTCAGCCGCTGGGCCGCACCGCCGTCGCAGTCCCAGATCTGGGCCTGCGTGCCGGCGGTGGTGCTGCCGCCGTCGATGTCGAGGCACTTGCCCGCGCCGACCGCGTGCAGCGCGCCGGTGCCGCCGCCGCTGCTCGGGTGCATCCGCACCACGACCACCGAGTACGCGGGGACGGTCTGGGTGGTGGCACTTCCGCTGGTGGACGAGGTGATCGAGGTGCCGTTCTTCCGGTAGGTGTACACGGTCGGGGTGGCCGAGGACGGGGTGAACCCCTTGTACGACAGGGACACCGTGGTGCTGTTGTTCGGGTCCTTGTTGATCAGCATCACGTTCACGTCGCCGTTGCCGCGGTGCACCGCGTGCGCGGAGATCAACGGGGTGGAGCTGTCGGTCTTGATCAGCGAGTCGCCGGACTGGGCCAGCTTGCTGATCATCGAGATGCCGTGGAAGGGCGCGAACGGGGTGTCCACCGCCGGCTCGCAGGACGCGCCGCTGGAGAGCACGCCGCCGTCCCCGTAGTCGGTGGCACCGTCCACCGTGGTCACGTGAGAGCAGTCGGTTCCGTTGTGCATGGCCCAGTAGTCGACGGTGAACGCGCCGTTCTCCGCCCAGGTCAGCATCTGGTCGGGGGCGAACAAGCCGTTCGGTGCGGTGTTCTTGTCCCTGTCGGCGTTCGTCTCGGTGATGGCGATGCCCACGTTCGGCGCGTTGCCGCCGGCGTACTGGTTGATCAGCGACCGCACGGTGCGGGCCATGCTCGGGATCTGGGTCTGCGGCTTGGTCAGCAGGTCCGCCTCGCTGGTGCTGGTCGGGTAGTCGTGCACGATCACGAAGTCGATCTTCGAGCCGGCGATCGACAGGACCGTGTGGTTCCAGTCCTGGGTGTCGCCGGGGCCGACGATGCCGTCCGGCCAGCGGCCGGGCGCGGTGAGCACCGCGCCGATCTTGATGGTGGGGTCGACCGCCTTCATCGCCGAGACGAACTTCAGGAGGTTGTCGGCGTAGGTGGTGGCGCTGTGGCTGGAGTGCAGGTCCGTCTCCCACTGCGCGCCGTATTCGCCGTTGCCGGGGATCTCGTTGCCGATCTCCCAGTACTTGACGCCGTAGCCCTTGGTGATGTTGGCGTAGCGCACCCAGTCCGCTGCCTCCTGCGGCGTGCCCGACCCGTAGTCCGCGGTGATGATCGGCTGGGTGTGCGCCGCCCGGACCGTGGCCATGAACGAGTCGAAGTCGGTGTTCGGGGCGACGACACCGCCGTCGGCCGTGTTGGTCTTCCAGTGGTAGATGTCGGCGTAGCTGCCGCCCGGGTAGCGCATCATCCCGATACCTGCGCCGCCCAGCAGGCCCGGAATGTCCGAGCGGTTCATGTTGGCGTCGTAGACCTGGGTGTTCAGGCCGGGGGTGGTGGACGAGTAGTTCGCCAGCCAGTGGGTGGTGTCGACCGTCACCGTCGCGGAAGTCGTCGCGGAGGTGGCGGCGGTGGCGGCCGGGGCGGAGGTGAACGCTCCGGCTGACAGTGCGGCGGCGACGAGCGACGCAGCGGCGGCTACGGCGAGCAGGCGATCACGTGCGGCGTGGAGAAACCGTTGCACGAAGCCCTCCATCGGGTCGTGGTTCGGGCAGGGACGTGGTGGTACTCCCGTCTGTGGAACGGCGGGCTTTGCGACCGGGCGCTCAGGCACGGCGGGCAGGGGGTCGGTTCAGGCGGAGCAGGACGGCCGACGGGGCCGCGGGCAGGGTCAGTGTGAGTTCTGCCGCGCCGGGGTTCCAGGCGGTGGTGGCGCGGGTGTCGGCGGGGAAGATTGGCGTCGCGACCGCGGGCGTGCCCAGCAGGTGCGGCAGGCGCAGGGTGGTGGTCGGGTCGGCGCCGGGGCGGCGCCACGCGGTCAGGTAGGTGGTGGCCGGGGTGCGCAGGGCCAGCGCGACCCAGGGGTCGTCCCAGGCCGGCAGGCCCAGGGGCCACACCGGCAGCGCGCCGGGCAGGTCGGCGCGCAGGTCGCGGTGGACCGCCACCGCCTGCCGCACCAGGGCGCGCGCCCGCGGGCCGAGGCCGGCCAGCGGACCGGACAGATGGACACGTCCCAGCAGCGCGCCGACCAGGGTGAACGCGACCTCGTCCAGGGTGTCTTCGGGCTGCGGGTAGGCCCACACGGCGCCCTGCTCGGGGGTGACGGCGGTCGGGGCGGCGGCCGCGATGGGCGCGTAGAGCAGCAGGTTCTGCTGGTCGCTGGTGGACAGCAGCTGCATCCGGGACAGCAACGCGTGGTCCGCGCGCATGCCGCCGGACGCACAGTTCTCAAGCACCAGGTCCGGATGCCGGTCCAGCACACCTTCCAGCCAGGCCAGGTGACCCCGGTGGTGGCCGAGTGCCCCGGCGGCCGGGACCTCCGCGGCGTCGCCGGTGGTCCCGGTGCCGGCGTCGATGTTGTGGTCCAGTTTCAGGTAGCCGACGCCCCAGTCGCCCACCAGACGGTCCACCACCGCGTCCAGGTGCGCGCGGGCCGCCGGGTGCCTGAGGTCGAGCTGGTAGCGCCCGGTCTCGACCACCCGCACGCCGTCGCGGCGGAAGAACGCCTCGTGCGGCAGCGCCGCGGCGATCGGGCTGCGCACGCCGACCACCTCCGGCTCCAGCCACAGGCCGGGCACCATGCCGCGCTCGCGGATACGGTCCAGCACCTCGTGGATGCCGCGCGGGCCGGGGAAGCGGGTGGTGGAGGGCTCCCACGCGCCGACGCTGTCCCACCAGCCGGCGCTGTCGTCGTACCAGCCGGCGTCGATCACGAAGTACTCCGCGCCGACGTCGGCGGCGGCGTCCACCAGCGGCAGCAGTTTCTCCGTGGTCGGGTCGCCCATCAGGCAGTTCATGTAGTCGTTGAAGATCACCGGAAGGTTCTCGTGGTCCCGGTGCGGCCGACGGGTCGCACGGCGGTAACGGGTCAGCGCGCCGAAGGCGTCGTCCAGCCGCTCGCCGAGCGCCACCGACACCGGCACCGCGCGGAACTCGCCGCCCGGTTCCAGCGGGTGCCGCCAGCCGTGGTCGCTGTCGGTGGGGCCGGACAGTGCCAGGTAGGCGGTGTCGTGCCGTTCGCCGCAATCCCAGCGCCAGCCGCCGCCGTTGTGCTCGATCTGCCACACCCAGGCTCGGCCCGACGCGCGGTCGGACAGCGCGCCCATCGGCAGGTGCCCGCAGCTGGACCAGGTGCCCTGCCCGGCCAGCGCGAACGAACCCTTGCCGTACGCGTACCGGACGCGCCCGCTGAGCTGGGGCAGCGCCGCCCGCAGCGGCCGGCGCTGCCAACGGAACTCGGCGAGCCAGTCGTTGTCCGCCCACCACACGTCGGCGGTGTCCAGGTCGATGTCGGTGATGCCGCCGAGGGCCAGCGAGGTCACCGACTCCAGGTGCAGGGTGGCCGTGCCCTCGTTGCGCAGGGTCACCTCGGCGCGCAGGGCCGGCACGCCGTCCGGGGACCGGTACGTCACCTCGGCGACGAGCCCGGTGTCCGGGTCGTGCAGTTCGACGGTGAGCACGTGCCACCCGCCCTCGCGGGTGACGTGGTGAGCGCGGTGCCGAAGCCGTGCGCCGAGCGCGCTGTGCACCAGGCGGTGGCTGGACCAGTACCGGCCATGGCCGGTTGCGGTGACCTCGACCAGCGGCAGCGCGCCGTCCCGGGCCGGGTCGGCGGGTGCGCTCGGGCCGACTCGGGTGGTGCCGTCGGCGGCGACGCGCAGGTCGAGCCGGAACGCGTCATGGCCCCAACTGAAGCTTTGGTCGGTCCTCGTGACGGTCACAGCGGCGTCTCCCTCTCGGTGTCCGCGGCGCGGATCGTGCGTCTGGAGTGTGTGGGAAGCGGCTCCGGCCACGCGGCGGGGAGGAGCGGGCGGAGCCGCTTCCGGTCTGCTGGGTGTGGGGCGGCGAGTACGCGTCAGCCCTTGATCGCGCCGGCCTTCTGGTGCGGGCCACCTCCGCACGCGGACAGCAGCGGCGCCATCGCGGCGGCACCCACGACCGACACGGCCGCGGTGACGAAGCTTCTGCGGTTCATCTCAGTGCTCATGGTTGCGGCGGCCCTCCTGCGAAGCCGAAAGCGTCGAAGCGCTTAAACGATTGGCGGCCGACGGTATCGACCGTTCTCCAGCAGAACAAGAGGAGAAACCAAACTAAAAACTTCTTGCCGCTTTCGTTGACGGCTCGGACGTCGCATGGCAGCGTCGAAGCGCTTCACCTCACCGCTCCACCCCACTCGTCCTGTTCCCCCAACTCACTCGTCAGGGGTCAGCCCCGTGCATCCACCCTCCCCCTCCGCCGCCGAAAACCTTCCGTTCCGCGATCCGGCGCTGCCGCTCCGCACGCGCGTCGACGACCTGCTCGGGCGGCTCGCGCTCGACGAAAAGATCGCCATGCTCCATCAGTACGCTCCAGCGGTCCCGCGTCTGGGTGTCGCCGCGTTCCGTACCGGGACCGAGGCGCTGCACGGTGCGGCCTGGCTGGGTGAGGCGACGGTCTTCCCGCAGGCGGTGGGGCTGGGGGCGACCTGGGACGAGGAACTCGTGCGCGAGGTGGCCGAGGCGGTCTCGGCCGAGGTGCGCGCCTTGCACCACCACCGCTCCCCCGCGGCCGGCGAGGCGCGGATCAGCCTGCAGACGTGGGCGCCGGTGGTGAACCTGCTGCGCGACCCGCGGTGGGGACGCAACGAGGAGGGCTACTCCGAAGACCCGGTACACACCGCACGCCTGGGCACCGCCTACTGCCGGGGCCTGGCGGGCGACCACCCGACGTACCTGCGCACCGCGCCGGTGCTCAAGCACTTCCTCGCCTACAACAACGAGGACGACCGCTGCACCACCTCCTCCGGCCTGCGCCCCCGCGTCCTGCACGAATACGACCTGGCCGCCTTCCGGCCCGTCGTCGCCTCCGGCGCGGCCACCGGTGCCATGGCCGCGTACAACCTCGTCAACGGCCGCCCCTGCCACGTCAGCCCGCTCATCGAGGAGGAACTGCGGCGCTGGGCCGAGCCGACCGGCCACGAGCTGTTCGTGGTCAGCGACGCCGAAGCGCCGAGCAACCTCGTCGACCCGGAGCACTACTTCGACGACCACCCCGAGGCGTGCGCCGCCGCCCTCAAGGCCGGCATCGACAGCTTCACCGACCACGACCAGGACAGCGCCACCCCCGTCGGCCGGCTGCACGCGGCCCTGGAGCGCGGGCTGGTCGACGAGCACGACATCGACCGGGCCGTGCGGCGGCAGCTCGAACTGCGCTTCCGGCTCGGCGAGTTCGACCCGGACCTCGACCCGTACGCGGGCATCGGGCCGGACGTCGTCGACGGGCCCGAACACCGCGCCCTCGCCCTGCGCGCCGCCACCCAGTCGCTGGTCCTGCTCAAGAACGACGGCCTGCTGCCCCTGGACTCCGCACGCGCCCCGCGCGTCGCCGTCATCGGCCCGCTCGCCGACACCTTGTGCGAGGACTGGTACAGCGGCACCCTGCCCTACCAGGTCAGCGTCGCCTCCGGGCTGCGAGCAGCACTGGCCGAACAGGGCGGGCAGGTGGTCACGGTGGAGGGCTGCGACCGTATCGCCCTGCGGTCCCGCACCACCGGCGACCTCCTCGGCAAGAGCGCCTTCGACACGGTGGACTGGGGCGACGGCGCCCTGACGCTGCGCGACGCCGACACCGGCCGCTACCTGAGCGTGAAGGAGGACGGCCACCTGGAGGCCGACCAGGAAAAGCTCAAGTCCTGGTTCATCCACGAAACGTTCCGCATCGAACCCGCTCCGGCCGGCGGCCCCGACGCCGTCCTCCTGCGCAGCGTGCTCACCGGCCGCTACGCCGCCCTAGACCCGGCCGACGGCCAGGTCACCGTCACCGCCAAGACCCCGCAGGCCGCGGAGACCTTCCACCGCGAACTCCTGCGCGACGGCACCACCGAAGCACAGACCGCCGCCGAGGCCGCCGACGTCGCGCTCGTCGTCCTCGGCAACCACCCCCTCATAGGCGGCCGCGAGACCCAGGACCGCAAAGACACCTCCCTGCCCGCCGGGCAGGAGTCGCTGCTCCGGGCGGTCGCCGCCGTCCGCCCGCGAACGGCACTTGTCGTCATGAGCAGCTGCCCGTACGCCGTGGACTGGGCCGACACGCACCTGCCCGCCGTGCTGTGGACCTCACACGGCGGGCAGGAGACGGGCCGCGCACTGGCCGCCGTCCTGCTCGGCCGAGCCGACCCCGCCGGACGGCTGCCGCAGACCTGGTACCGGGGCGACGACCCGCTCCCCCACCCGCTCGACTACGACATCGTCAAGGCCGGCTGGACCTACCAATACCACCGGACAGCGCCGCTCTACCCGTTCGGCCACGGCCTGTCCTACACCGACTTCACCTACCGCGACCTGCGCCTGTCCACCGCGGCCATCGCGCGGGACGGCGCGGTTGACATCTCGGTGACGCTGGCCAACACCGGCGCACGCCCGGGAAGCGAGGTCGTCCAGCTCTACGTCCGCGCACGAGACACCCGCTACCAGGCCCCCCGGCTGCGGCTCGCGGACTTCCGCAAGGTCCGCCTCGCCGCGGGCGAGAGCCAGGACATCGCCTTCCGCCTGACCGCCGAGCACCTCGCGCACTGGGACGTCACCACGAGCGCCTTCACCACCGACCCCGGCAGCTACGAGATCCTCATCGCCCGGTCCGCCGGCGACATCGCCCTCACCGCCGCGCTCACCGTCACCGGAGCCGCCCCCGCTCCGCGGGCCGTCGTGAACCACCGCACCCGGGCCGTCGACTTCGACGACCACGAGGGCCTCACGCTCGTCGACGCCACCCGCACCACCGGCGACGCCATCATGCCCGAGAACCCCGCGCGGCCCGCCACCGCCCTGTTCCACCGCGTCGACCTGACCGCCGCGGTCCGGGTGGAAGCCGATGTCGCACGCGAAAGCCCCGGCCCCGGCGAGGCACTGCTCGAATTCCGCACCGGGGAGCACCTCCTCGGGGCTCTCCCCGTACCGGTCACCGGCGACCGTCACACCTGGACCACCGTCACCCGCCCGTTCCCGGCCGCGCTGGACGGCGTGCACGACCTGAGAGTCACCCTGCGCGGCGACTTCCGGCTCGCCGACTTCCGTATCTCCTCCTCGGACGGGACGCCGTAGGAAAGTTTCGTGCGCACCGGCGGAGAACTGATACCGTGCGGTCCAGACCTGGAGCTCGGCCGCACGGAAGTCCGGAGCGCGCCCCGGGAGTCGAGCAGGCGCCGGGTGGGCGTGGCCACTCGACCGGCCGCCGGGGGGCGAGAACGCGAAGGATCGGGGAAGGCGGCTTTGGCTGACGACACAGCGGACGGACCGGCGAAGCGGCACGGGGGCGATCCCTCCCGGCCGGTCACGATCGCGTACATCGCCGAGTCGGCGGGCGTGTCGGTTCCGACCGTCTCCAAAGTGCTCAACGGCAAGTCCGGGGTGTCCCCTGGCACTCGCGCCCGGGTCGAGGAACTGATCGACCGGTTCGGCTACCGCAAACTCTCCGGCGCCAACCGCAGCAATGTCGTGGAACTCGTCTTCCGCGAGCTGGAGAGCATGTGGGCGGTAGAGATCATCCGCGGCGTGGAGCGCGTCGCCAGCCGACACGGCGCGGGGCTCATGGTCTCGAGATTCGGCCTGCACGACTCCCCCGCCCCTGCCTGGGACGACACCGTGGCCCGCCGCCCCAACTGCGTGCTGTCGGTGGCCCAGCTCTCCGAGACCGAGCGTGAACAGCTCAAGGCCAAGGGCATTCCCTTCGTCGTGTTCGACCCGACACGGGAGCTGCCGGACGACGTCCCGTTCGTCGGCGCCACCAACTGGGCCGGCGGCCGGGCCGCGGCCCGTCACCTCACGGAGCTGGGGCACCGTCGCGTCGCGATGATCAGCGGACCGCAGGACGTCCTCTGCTTCTGCGCACGGCTGGACGGCTACCGCTCCGCCGTGCGGGCCGTCGGCCTGCCGTGCGACCCCGAACTGGTGGTGCACAGCGCACTCACCCGCGAGGACGGCCACGCCGCGGCCCGCGGCCTGCTGTCCCTGCCCGACCGCCCCACCGCCGTCTTCACCGCGAACGACATCCAAGCCGTCGGGGTCTACCAGGCCGCACGCGAAGCCGGCCTGCGCATCCCCGAGGACCTGAGCGTGGTCGGCTTCGACGACCTGCCGATGGCCTCCTGGATGGATCCGCCGCTGACGACCGTCCATCAGCCGCTGACCGAGATGGCCGTGGCGGCCACCGAACTCGCACTGACCCTCGGCCGCGGTGAGCGGGCCCCCCAGACCGGCCTGGAGATCGCGACGTCCCTCACCCTGCGGGAGAGCACGGCGCCACCGAAGGACTGAGGCGACCGAGTCCCTCCGGCACTGGACATCACGCCCGTGCCGGCGGGTGACCTCGACTGCATGGGGGTCAGTTCGGTGGATGGTCGTCGTGCCGGGACGGCGTGCACCGTCCCGGCACGACAGGTGTGCGGATCGGTCAGCGGTGCACCTGGACGACGACGATGGAGTAGGGCGGCACGGTCTGCCTGGTCGCGCTGCCTGTCCTCGTCCTGGTGATCGAGGTGCCGTTCTTCACGTACGAGTACACCGTGGGCGTGCCGGCGCACGGGGAGAAACCGTTGTAGGAGAGGGCGACGGTGGCGCTGTTGTTCGGGTCCTCATTGATCAGCATCACATCCACGTCACGGTTGCCGCGGCGCACCGCGTGGGCGACGAGCAGCGAGTTCGAACTGCTCGCACGCACCAGCCGGTCACCGGTCCGGCCAAGTCTGGAGACCATCGCGATGCCGTAGTACGGGGCGAACGGCGTGTTCACCGCCGGCTCGCACGGTGCGCCGCTGGAGAGGAAGCCGCCGTCGTTGTAGTCCCGCGCGCCCTCGACTGTGGTGACCTTGCTGCAGTCGGTGCCGTTGTGCATGTCCCACCAGTCGACGTTGAACGCGCCGTTCTCCATCAGGGTCAGGTAGTCGTCGGCGGCGAACAGCGCCTCGGGGGACGTGTCCGAGTCGATGGTGCCGTTCGTCTCGGTGATCGCGACGCCGACGTGGCGCGCGTGCCTGCCGGCCCACTTGTGGATCAGCGAATGCACGGAGCTCATCATGTCCGGGATCTGCGCCTGGGGCTTGCTCAGCATGTCCGCCGCGCTGGTGCCGCCGGGGTAGTAGTGGACGATCGCGAAGTCGATCTTCGAGCCGGCGATGGAGAGCACCGTGTTGTTCCAGTCCATCGTGTCGCCCGGGCCGACGATCCCGTCCGGCCAGGAACCCGGCGTGCAGAGCACGGCGCCGATCTTGATGGTGGGGTCGACCGCCTTCATCGCCGAGGCGAACCGCAGCAGGTTCTTCGCGTAGGTGGTGGCGCTGTGGCTGGCATGGAGGTCGGCCTCCCACTTCGCGCCGTACTCGCCGTTGCCGGGCACCTCGTTGCCGATCTCCCAGTACTTCACCCCGTAGTGCTTGGTGACATTGGCGTACTTCACCCAGGCGGCGGCCTCTTGCGGGGTCCCCGAGCCGTAGTCCGCGGTGATGACCGGCTGCGCGCCGGCCGCCTTGGCCGTCGACATGAACGCGTCGAAGTCCGTGTTCGGCGCGACGACGCCACCGTCGGTGGTGTTCGTCTTCCAGTGGTAGATGTCCGCGTACGAACCGCCCGGGTATCGCATCGCCTTGATACCGGCGTTGCTGAGCAGACGGGGGATCGCCGGTCCGTTCATGTTGGCGTCGTACACGGCCGTGTTCGCCCCGCTGCCGGCCGACGGGAACTTCGCCAGCGTCCGGTCGACGTTCACCGAGACCGACGCCGACGCTGACGCCGACGCCGACGCTGACGCCGTGTTCGCGGCGTCAGCGGGCTGCACGGCAGCCGCGGTCACCGCCGCGAACGCGAGCGAGATGACCGCGGCCAGCCGAGCCGGACGACTGCGACGCACAGGTATGAACTCCCGCATGGGCAATGCCTCCAGGGTTACGACGAGTGGGATGTCGAGCGATGGATCAGGGGTCGCCGGTGTATGTCACCGGGGCTCAAGTCGCCGTCCGCGACCGGCGCGTGGGGCGACGTGCCGGCACACGGCGGCGGGAGTCGCAAGCGCACCTGCGCAGGCCCAGGGCCTCGTGCTCGGCCACGTGTCCTTCGCCGGGGCGAAGGGGGCGCTCGTCCTCGGCGCCGATCCGTGTCAGGGCCTTACGTGAGGAGCGGCGGCTGCGGTCGTGGCTTCACAGCGCGGTGAAGGTCCACAGCAGGTTGGTGCTGCTTCCGTAGGGCCACTGCTTGGTCACGGAGCCCGAGGCCACGTCACCGCCGCCGTCGAGGACCAGGCCGGTGGTGCGGTTGGCGACGGTGTACCGGCCGTTGCCGCGGTCGGTGATCTTCCACTGCTGGTTCGTGCCGCCGTTCCACGGCGCCTGCCGGGCCACCGAGCCGCCGGCGGTGTATCCCCAGCCGTCGGCGACCATCCCGTTGGTCCGGTTGACCAGCTTGTAGTAGCCGCCGCCCACTTCGACCGCCTGCCACTGGAGGTTGGTGCTGCCGTTCCAGGTCCACTGCTTGAGGTTGCCGCCGGTGGACACGTTGCCGCCGCTGTCCAGGACCAGGCCGTCGGTGACATTGGTGAGGCGGAAGTACGTGGCCGGGTTGAAGGTGATCTTCAGCGAGGTGATGGCGTCGTTGTTGCCCGTGGCCCTGAGGTCGGAGTTGTCGGTGGTGAAGGTCCAGGCCGTGCCGGAGAAGTCGTCGCCCGAGTAGCCGGTCACCTGGTATCCGGCCGGTATCCGCAGGGAGGAAATGGTACGGGCCGGCAGTCCCGCGCTGCGCAGTTGCGCGGCCGTGTAGCCGCCGAGCGTCAGGTTCGCCCCCGTACCGCTGTAGTCGACGTCGCTGAAAGCGGTGACGACCCCGCTCGCGGGCGACAGGGCTGGAATCCGGCCGGAGAAGGTGAACTTCAGTACGTAGGCCAGGGCGCTGAAGGGAGCCGAGGACGACGGCAGGGTGATGTGCAGGCCGTCGCCGGACTGGGTGGGCGTGGGCAGGGTCGTGTGCGTGCCGGCGTCCGGCCCGAGCAGTTGGACCGACGTCAGCGTGCCGAGGTCGATGCGGCCGCTCGCCAGGGTGCTGATGGTCGTGGTGCTGCCGGGCCAGCCGAGGACGGTGGCGTACAGGACGCTGTCCGTCTTGTCACGGGTGAAGCGGAAGTCCTTGCTCGTACCGGCCACGGGGGTGGTGAACGAGCCGCCGCCCATCTTGGTCGGCCCCTCGCCGTAGGCCGTCCAGGCGCGCGTGGCGTACAGGGACTCGCCGAATCGTTTGAGGTGGTCGCCGATGCCGAGCAGGACGTCTTTTTGGCCCTGCGGGATGGTTCCGTCGGCCATCGGGGCGATGTTGAGCAGCATGTTGCCGTTCTTGCTGATCCGGTCGATCAGCGCGTGCAGCATCTGCGTGGTGGAGTAGTAGCCGATGCCCTGGGTGTAGCACCAGCTGGAGCTGGAGATGCTGTCGTCGGTCAGCCAGTACGGGTCGGCGATGTCACCGGGGCCACCGCGTTCGTAGTCGAAGACCTCGCCCTTGTTGTCGTAGCCGTCCTTGTACGTGGCGACGACCTCGCGGCCCCAGCCTGCGGCCTGGTTGTAGTAGTAGGAGAGGAAGTTCAGCCGCTGCGTCTCGTCGACCTTCGACAGGTCGAAGTCCTCCCACAGGATGTCCGGTTGAGCGAGGTCCACGACCTCCTTGAGCTTGTCGTACCAGAGCTGGTTCTCCTGCGACCTGCTCAACTGCCCGTAGAGCTTCTGCAGGCTCGGGTCCGACTGCGCAGGGACGTGGTCGTAGTAGCCGTTGAAGTTGTACGCGTGGTGCATGGCCACCAGCAGCTTCAGGCCCTTGCCGCGGATCGCGTCCCGGAAGATCCTCAGCAGGTTCAGTTTCGGCCCGCGGCTCACCGAGTTCCACTCGTTGACCGAGCTGTCCCACATCGAGAACCCGTCGTGATGCTCGGAGACCGGACCGGCGAACCTCGCGCCCGCGTCCACGAACAGCTGCGCCCACGCGTCCGGGTCGAACTTCCCTCCCTGGGAGGTGAGTTGCGGTGCGAACTGTGTCCAGTTGCCCGCCTTGTCGCGGGCCCCGTCGATGAAGTTGTGATATGGCCACACGGAAGGATCGCCATAGGTGGCGACGTGGTGCTGGTTGGCTCTGCTGCCCGCGATGTACATGTTGCGCGGATACCACTCGCTGTCGTAGGCGGGCACGCTGAAGGCGCCCCAGTGGAAGTAGATGCCGAACTTGGCGTCCTGGAACCAGTCGGGCGCCGGGGGGTGCTGATCGACCGACGCCCAGGTGGGCGAGTACGAGGACGGGGCCGCGAGCGCCGTCGTCGTACCGAGCGCGAGATCCGCGCTCGCGGCGACGACCACACCCGTGGCACTCGACAGGAACGCGCGTCTGCTGATGGTCATTGCGGGAACCTCCTGCATGTCGCCTTATGTTTGATGCCGAGCCAACGCGTTGTACGGCTTGTCGACACAGTCACATCGTCGATACATGGGATGGATGCCGAAACCGTTGGAGAGAATGCCCCTGCCCAGCGGGGCGGTCAAGAGGTGTCACACCGCTTGCCTCGCCGACACATGGGATGTATCAATCGACTCTTCCTGTCAGATCGACCCTCGCCACCGCGAACCCCTCGCACCTTCACCTTGTTCGACTGTTCGCTTCTGGGCCATATTGATCGACGAGGCGCGTCGACGCTCACGTCTCGTCGATTGATGGGATGTCCAGCTGTCGGAAGTTGTGTCGACTGAGCCTCAAAGTGGCGTCATCTACTGGTATTTGCTTCCGATCCCTGGACAACCCCTCGGGCGCCGCCTATACATACATCCCATCTCTCGGAGGCGGCGGGCCACGCAGATGCCGCCTCCCCGCACGGTCCACTCCGCCCAAGAGCCGCGAGGAAGTACCGATGAGACTCAGAACCGCCCTCAGCTCGACCGCCGCGGCCCTGTCCGCCCTGGCGCTGCTCAGTGCCTGCGGCGGCGGCTCGGGCACCGTGTCCGCATCGGGCGGCGCGCCGCTGGTCGGTGTCGACTACCCGCGTTCCGACACCGACTTCTGGAACTCCTACATCAAGTACACGCCCACGTACGCCAAGCAGCTGGGTCTCTCGCTCAAGACGACGAACTCGCAGAACGACGTCGCCAAGCTGACCGCCGACGCACAGACCTTCATCAGTCAAGGGGTGAAGGGCATCGCGATGGCGCCTCAGGACACCGCCGCCGTCGCCCCGACGCTGGCGCAGCTGGCGGCGAAGAAGATCCCCGTCGTCACCATCGATACCCGCCCCGACAGCGGCAAGGTGTTCATGGTGGTGCGGGCCGACAACCGCGCCTACGGCGAGAAGGCCTGCCGTTTCCTCGGCACGAAGCTCGAAGGCAAGGGCAAGGTCGTCATGCTGGAGGGCGGCCTCGACTCGATCAACGGCCGTGACCGCACCGAGGCGTTCAACGACTGCATGCGGAAGAACTACCCGGGCGTCAAAGTGTTCGGCGAGGCCACCAAGTGGGACGGCGCGATCGCCGCGCAGAAGCTGCAGACCGACCTGACCGCCCACCCGGACATCAAGGGCGTCTACATGGAGTCCAGCTTCGCGCTGTCCGGCACCCTCCAAGTGCTCAAGCGCAAGGGGTTGTCGGTCGGCCCGAAAGACCCCCGGCATGTGTTCGTGGTCTCCAACGACGGCATCCCCGAAGAGCTCAAGGACATCGCGGCAGGCCACATCGACGCCACGGTCTCCCAGCCGGCCGACCTGTACGCCAAGTACGCCCTGTACTACCTGAAGGCGGCGATCGAGAAGAAGACGTTCAAGCCCGGCAGAACCGATCACGACAGCACCATCGTCCAGGTCCGCCCCGGTCTGCTGGAGGACCAGCTTCCCGCGCCCCTGGTCACGGTCGACGGCGGCACCTACGGCGGCGTGCCCAGCGTCCGGAGCGACGACACGTCCCTGTGGGGCAACCACCTCGGCTGACCTGTCCGCAACGGCACCCAACGGCTCACGAGAACAAGGCGGTTGTGATGAGCGACGGCGAGCGGGCAGGCAGCCCCGCACCCGCCCCGGCGGACGACGCGCGATCCCGGACAGGTCCGCCGGTCGTCGAGGCGACGGGCATTGTCAAACGATTCGGTCCGACGGTGGCGCTCGACGGCGCCCGTATCACCATCATGCCGGGCGAGACCCACGCGCTCGTCGGGCGCAACGGGGCCGGCAAGTCGACGCTCGTGTCGGTCCTCACCGGTCTGCAAGCCCCCGACGCGGGAACGGTCACTCTGGGCGGCAGCCCGGCGCCGCGCCTCACGGACCCCGACGCCTGGCGCCGACGCGTGGCCTGCGTCTACCAGAAGTCGACCATCATCCCGACCCTGACCGTCGCCGAGAACCTCTTCCTGAACCGGCACGACCACGGCCGCGGCCGGCTCATCAGCTGGCAGGGGGTTCGGCGGCGGGCCCGGGACCTGCTTTCGGCGTGGTCGGTGGACATCGACCCGCAGGCACCGGCGGGCGACCTGAGCGTGGAGCAGCGCCAGTTCGTCGAGATCGCCCGCGCGCTGTCCTTCGGAGCCCGGTTCATCATTCTCGACGAGCCGACCGCCCAGCTCGACGGCGCGGCCATCGGCCGGCTCTTCGACCGCGTCCGCGACCTGCAGCGTCAGGGCGTGACCTTCCTGTTCATCAGCCACCATCTCCAGGAGGTCTACGAGATCTGCGACATGGTGACGGTGTTCCGCGACGCCCGGCACGTCATGACCGCACCGGTCGACAAGCTCCCCCGCGCCGAGCTGGTCGCCGCCATGACCGGTGAGGCGGCGGCCGACCGGCGGCGGGAGCGCTCCACCACCCTGGACAACGCCGCCGCGGCCGCGCTGTCCGTGCGGGCGCTGGGCAGCGAAGGCGCTTACCGTGACGTCACCTTCCAGGTGGGTGCCGGGGAGATCGTCGGGCTCGCCGGCGCGGCGAGCAGCGGCCGCACCGAGGTCGCCGAGACCGTCGTGGGGCTGCGGGCGGCCCAGGTCGGCGAGGTGGAGATCGCGGGGAGGCGGCCCCGTCCGGGCAGCGTGCCCGCCGCGCTCGCCGCGGGTGCCGGGTTCGTCCCGCAGGACCGGCACCACCAGGGGCTCGTGCCCCAGATGTCGGTCGCGGACAACGCCACGCTGTCCGTCGCGCACCGGCTCGGCAGGAACGGCTTCCTCGGGCGGGACCGGCGCGACCGGCTGGCCGACGACATGATCGAGAGGCTGGCCATCAAGACGCCGGGCCCCGAGCTGCCCGTCTCCGCGCTCTCGGGCGGCAACCAGCAGAAGGTCGTAATGGCCCGCGCTCTCGCGGACGACCCGCGCCTGCTGGTGCTGATCAATCCGACCGCGGGCGTGGACGTGCGCTCCAAGGAGTTCCTCCTCGACAAGGTCGAGGAGACCGCGGGCACCGGAACCGGAGTGCTCATCGCCTCCGACGAACTCGACGATCTGCGCATGTGCGACCGGGTCCTGGTGATGTTCCAGGGCCGGGTGACCTCGGAGACAGCCCGTGGCTGGCACGACCACGAACTCGTGGCCGCGATGGAAGGAGTGGACCTCCATGCCTGAAACCGTCCTCGCGGACCCGGCCGCCCCGGCCGCGGAACCGGGGCCCAGGCGTACCGCGCTGCTCGGCGGCCGGATACCCCTGGCCCGCCTGCGTGACCTCGCGCTCGTCCCCGCGATCGTCGTCATCGCGGTCGTCGGGCAGATCGTCAACCCGGTCTTCCTCCAGGCCGACAACCTCATCAACGTCCTGCAGACCATGTCCGAGATGGCCCTGCTGGTGCTCGCCGAGGCGATGGTCCTGATCGTCAAGAAGATGGACCTGTCCCTGGAGTCCACCATGGGCCTCGCGCCCGGCATCGCGGCCTGGCTGGTGGTCCCGGCCGGGGCCGGACACGGCCTCGGCCTGGTCCCCGGTGGCTGGTCGATTCCCCTGACCCTCGCCGTCGGGGCGCTCGTCGGCCTGGTCAACGCCCTCCTGATCATCCGCTTCGGCCTCAACGGCTTCATCGTCACCCTCGGCATGCTCATCGTGCTGCGCGGCATCCTCACCGGCATCTCGGGCGGTCAGACGTTCTTCCGGCTGCCGCAGTCGATGCTCTACCTCGGCACCGCCGAATGGTTCGGTGTACCGGCCTCCATCTGGATCTGCCTGGCCTTGTTCGCCGCCGCCGTCGTCGTCCTCGGCTGGACCAGCTTCGGCCGCTCCCTGTACGCCGTGGGCGGCAACGTCGACGCGGCGAAGGCCGCCGGCATCCGTACCGACCGCGTGCTGTGGATCGTGATCGTCACCGGCAGCGTGCTCGCCGCCCTCGCCGGGCTCATGCTGTCCGGGCGTCTGGCGTCGGTCGCCTCCGCCCAGGGCAACGGCTACATCTTCACCGTCTTCGCCGCCGCCGTGATCGGCGGGATCAGCCTCAGCGGCGGCAAGGGCACCATGTTCGGCGCGTTCTGCGGCGTCCTGCTGCTCTTCATGATCCAGAACGTGCTCACCCTCGCGGGCGTACCGGCGCAGTGGATCGGAGCCCTCAACGGCCTGATCATCCTGATCGCACTCGCCATCTCCCGCATCACCGGCGGCAAGGTCCAGGAGTGACCCGGGCGGCCCCGCCCGGCCGTCCGCCCTCCGCCGCGTCCACGTCCACGTCCCGTCGCCGGGGTGACACCTTCCCCGGCCCCTCACAGGAGTTGCCGCCGTGTCCTCCACCGTGCCCTCGCCCGCCCGCATCACCGCCCTGGACGTCCTGGACGTGCGGTTCCCGACGTCGGAGCAGCTCGACGGCTCGGACGCGATGAACCCCGAGCCCGACTACTCCGCCGCCTACGCCGTCCTGCGCACCGACGCGGGCGACGGACTCGAAGGTCACGCGCTCGCCTTCACCACCGGCCGCGGCAACGACGTACAGGCCGCGGCGATCGCCGCCCTCGCCCCGCACGTGGTCGGCCGGCCGGTCGAGGAGGTGTGCGCCGACCTCGGAGCGTTCTCCCGTTCCCTCGTGCACGACCCCCAACTGCGCTGGCTGGGACCGGAGAAGGGCGCCATCCACATGGCCACCGGCGCGGTGGTCAACGCCGCCTGGGACCTCGCGGCCAAGCGCGCGGGCAAGCCGGTGTGGCGGTTCCTGGGAGAGATGCCGCCGCGAGAGCTGGTCGCGCAGGTCGACTTCCGCTGGCTCAGCGACGCGCTCACCCCCGAGGAGGCCCTGGAGATCCTGCACCGTGCCGAACCGGGGCGCCAAGACAGGATCGCGCGGCTGCTTGAGCGCGGCTACCCCGCCTACACCACCACGCCCGGCTGGCTCGGCTACTCCGACGAGAAGCTGGCCCGCCTGGCCCGCGAGGCCGTCGCCGACGGCTTCACCCAGATCAAACTGAAGGTCGGCGCGTCCCTCGACGACGACGTACGCCGCCTGCGCACCGCCCGCGAGAGCGTCGGCGACTCCATCCGCATCGCCGTCGACGCCAACCAGAGATGGGACGTCCAGGACGCGATCGACTGGATGCGGGCCCTGGCCCCCTACCGGCCGTACTGGATCGAGGAGCCCACCTCCCCCGACGACATACTCGGCCACGCGGCGGTCCGCGAGGCGGTCCGCCCCATCAAGGTCGCCACCGGCGAGCACATCGCCAACCGGGTCGTCTTCAAGCAACTCCTGCGGGCGGGGGCGGTGGACATCGTCCAGATCGACTCCGCGCGAGTCGGCGGCGTCAACGAGAACATCGCGATCCTCCTGCTCGCCGCGAAGTTCAACGTCCCCGTCTGCCCGCACGCCGGCGGCGTCGGGCTGTGCGAAATGGTCCAGCACCTGGCGATGTTCGACTACGTCGCCGTCTCCGGCACCACCGAGGACCGGGTCGTGGAGTACGTCGACCACCTGCACGAGCACTTCGTCGACCCGGCCCGCGTCCTCGACGGTCACTATCGCGCGCCGGCCCTGCCCGGTCTGAGCGCGCAGATGCTGCCGGACTCCCTCAAGAAGTACGCGTATCCCGACGGCCCCGTCTGGACCGCCCGTGTCTGACGCCCAAGTCCTCGTCGACGCCCACCACCACGTGTGGGACCTGGACGCCCGGCCTCAGCCCTGGCTGGACGAGGCCGGACACGAGACCATCCGCCGCACCTTCACCACCGCCGAGCTGCGCGGGGCGGCCACCGCGACGGTGGCGGGCCGACGACTGGAGCGCACCGTGCTCGTCCAGTGCGTGGCGTCGGCCGACGAGACACGCGAGTTCCTCGCGCTCGCCGCCGGTGACCCGCTCGTCGGGGCCGTCGTCGGCTGGGCGGATCTCACGTCCCCGGCGGTCGGCGACGTACTCGACGCACTGCGCGCCGGGCCCGGCGGCGACCGCCTGCGGGCCGTACGCCACCTCGTCCAGGGCGAGCCCGACACCGCCTGGCTGCAACGGCCCTCGGTGGAACGCGGGTTGCGGGCGGTGGGCGAACGCCGCCTCGGGTACGACCTGCTCGTGCGCAGCCACCAGTTGCCCCAGGCGATCCGCCTGGCCGAACGCCTTCCCGGCCTCCCTCTGGTCCTGGACCACGCCGGAAAGCCGCCCATCGCGCGGCAGCGCCTGGACGACTGGGAGCGGGACGTGCGGCGGCTGGCCGCCCATCCCCAGGTGCGGTGCAAGGTGTCGGGCCTGGTCACTGAGGCCGACCACGAGAAGTGGACGGTCGACGACATCCGGCCGGTGTGGGAGGTGCTGCTCTCCGCCTTCGGCCCCGAGCGGCTGATGTTCGGTTCGGACTGGCCGGTCTGCCTCCTCGCCGGCGGCTGGAACCGGTGGGCCGCCGCCGTCGAAGAACTCCTGGCCGGCTGCTCCGCCGCCGAGACCGAGGCGGTCCTCGCCGGCACCGCCACCACGTTCTACCGGCTGTCTCCCGCTCCGGGGAAGGAAGGCACCGCGTGCTGCTGACCGAACTCCTGCACCCGGGCGTCCTCGAAGCCCTGGCGGGTGCCGGGCACGGAGCCCGGGTGCTGCTCGCCGACGGCCACTACCCGGCCAGTACGGCCACCGGACCGCGCGCCAGGACCGTCCACCTCAACCTGGCGCCGGGCCTGCTGGACGTGCCCACGGTGCTCGACGTGCTGCTGCGGGCGCTGCCCGTCGAGTCGGCGCACGTGATGGTGCCGCCCGAGGGTGAACCGGAGCCTGCGGCCGTCACCGAGTACCGCTCCGTGCTGGCGCCCGCCCCCGTCGAGACGCTCGGCCGCTTCGCCTTCTACGACGCGGCCCGCTCACCCGACCTGGCCCTCGCCGTCGTCACCGCCGACACCCGCACCTACGCCAACCTGCTGCTCACCATCGGCGTCCGCGCTGAAGGGACCCTGAGAACACGATGACACTCGCCGTTCGCTACCTCGCCGCCCGCACCCTGGACACCGCGCCCGCCCCGAGCCCGGCCCCCGGCCCCGGTCAGGTGGAGATCGCCCCCGCCTACGTCGGTATCTGCGGCACCGACCTGCACATCTTCCACGGCGACATGGACGCGCGGGTCGCCGCGCCCGCCGTCCTCGGGCACGAGATGTCCGGCCGGATCGTGCGCGTGGGTGCGCAGGTGGAGGGCTGGTCGCCCGGGGACGCGGTCACCGTGATGCCGCTGCGCTGGGACGGCACCTGTCCGGCCTGCCGGGCGGGGCACCAGCACATCTGCGCGCACCTGGACTTCATCGGCATCGACTCGCCCGGCGCGATGCAGCAGCGCTGGACCGTGCCCGCCTCCGCCCTCGTACGGCTGCCCGCCTCCCTCCCTCTTGACCTGGCCGCCCTCGTGGAGCCCACCGCGGTCGCCGTGCACGATGTCGGCCGGGCCCGGGTCCAGCGCGGCGAGCGGGCCGTCGTGGTCGGCGGCGGACCCGTCGGCGTCCTCATCGCTCTGGTCGCCCGAGCGGCCGGAGCCGACGTCCGGATGGTCGAGCCGAGCCCGCACCGGCGGCGCCGCGCCGAGGAGCTGGGGCTGGCCGCGTGGGACCCGGACACCGACGACGTGCCCGAGCTGGTGCGGCGGTGGACCGGCGACGCCGGTGCGGACGTCGCCTTCGAAGTCTCCGGCGCGCCGAGCGGGGTGGACACCGCCGTCGAGGTACTCGGCGTGAGGGGCCGGTTGTGCCTGGTCGCCATCCACCCGCGGCCCCGCGAGGTGAACCTGCACCGCTTCTTCTGGCGCGAACTCACCCTCGTCGGCGCCCGGTTGTACGGGCGTGCCGACTTCGAGCGTGCGGTGGCCCTGGTGGCCGACGGCACCGTTCCGGCTCAGCGCCTGATCAGCCGGATCGTGCCGCTCGCCGAGGCGCCCCTCGCGTTCGAGGCGCTCGAAGACGGCGGTGACGTGATGAAGATCCTCGTGGACTGCGCCGACGACACCCAGGCAGCCGCCGTATGACCGCCTTCGACCTCACCGGGAGACTCGCGGTCGTCACCGGGGCCCGGCGCGGCATCGGCCGGGCCATGGCCCGCGCGCTCGCCGAGGCGGGTGCGGACGTCATCGGTGTCAGTGCCTCACTGGAGGAGACCGGCAGCGATGTGGAGAAGGACGTCTCGGCCGCGGGCCGTACCTTCGAGGCCATCCGCACCGACTTCGCCGAGCCGGACGCCGTACGAGCACTGGGCGCGGACCTCGCCGGGCGCGCGCGGCCGGTGGACATCCTGGTCAACAACGCGGGCACGATCCGCCGCGCCCCGGCCGTCGAACACACCGACACGGACTGGGAGTCGGTCCTCCAGGTCAATCTCCACGCCCAGTTCGCCCTGTCCCGCGCGGTGGGCGCGGCGATGGTGGCCCGCGGCCGCGGGAAGATCATCTTCACGGCGTCCCTGCTCAGCTTCCAGGGCGGCATCACCGTCCCCGGCTACACCGCAGCCAAGCACGGCATCGCCGGCCTGACCAAGGCCCTGGCCAACGAGTGGGCGCCGCACGGCGTGAACGTCAACGCCATCGCCCCCGGCTACATCGCCACCGACAACACGCGGGCCCTGCGGGACGATCCCGTCCGGGCTGAGGCGATCCTCGACCGCATCCCGGCGGCGCGCTGGGGGACGGCCGCCGACCTCGCGGGCGCCACCGTGTTCCTGGCCTCCGAGGCGGCCGCGTACGTCCACGGCACCGTCCTGCCCGTCGACGGCGGATGGCTCGGCCGATGACGGGGCCGGGCATGCGGCGCCACGGGATCAAAAGCACCCCTGTCACCCTCACCGACCTCGGCTTCGGCTCCTCCGCCATCGGCAACCTCTACGAGGTCACCCCGGCGCACGACGCCCGGGCCGCGGTCGAGGCCGCCTGGGAGGCGGGCATCCGGTACTTCGACACGGCACCGCACTACGGCCTCGGCCTGGCCGAGCGGCGTCTTGGCGCGGCTCTGCGTGACCGGCCGCGTGACGCCTATGTCGTCTCCTCCAAAGCCGGCCGTCTGCTGGTCCCCAAGGAACACCCTCGGGGCACCGACGACCAGGGCTTCGCCGTCCGCGACGACCTGCGCAGACAGTGGGACTTCAGCCGCGACGGCGTCCTGCGGTCCATCGAGGACACGCTGGCACGTACCGGCCTCGACCGCCTGGACGTGGTCTACCTGCACGACCCCGACGACCACTGGCGGCAGGCCGTCGAGGAGGCCATGCCGGCCCTGGCGGAGCTGCGCGGCCAGGGAGTGGTGGGCGCGATCGGCGCGGGCATGAACCAGTCGGCCATGCTCGCGCGTTTCCTGCGCGAGAGCGCCGCCGACGTGGTGATGCTGGCGGGGCGCTACACCCTGCTCGACCAGTCGGCGCTCGACGACGTCCTCCCCGCCGCCGCGGAACTCGGCAAGAGCGTGGTGGCCGTCGGCGTGTTCAACTCGGGACTGCTCGCGTGCGACCGGCCCGCCGAGGGCATGACCTACGATTACCGCGAGGCTCCCCCCGCCCTGGTGGCCCGCGCCCGCGCGATCGCCGAGGTCTGCGCGGCACACGGTACGACGCTTCCCGCGGCGGCCATCGCGTTCCCGTACAGCCATCCCAGTATCATCAACGTCACCCTCGGGATGCGGACCGCGCGGCAGGTCGAGCGGAACGTGGAGCTCCACCGGCGGGGCGTTCCCGGAGGTCTCTGGGACGATCTGCGTGCCCGGAACCTCATCAGGCCGGACGTGCCCGCGGTGAACGGACCTGGAAGGAGTGCGGGGTGTCTTTGACGGACAAGGCCATCGCGCAGCTCCGGGAGCTGATCCTCAGCGGAGCGCTGCCACGCGGCTCGAAGCTCCCGCCGGAACCGGAGCTGGCCGCGCAGCTGGGCCTGTCCCGCAACCTCGCCCGGGAGGCCGTGAAGGCGCTGGCCGTCGCCCGGGTCCTGGAGGTCCGGCGCGGCGACGGCACCTATGTGACCAGCCTGCAGCCGAGCCTGCTGCTCGAAGGGCTCGGCGGCGCGGTGGAGCTGTTGCAGGGCGACGCGGCCGCCCTGCGGGACCTCGTCGAGGTACGGCGGCTCCTGGAACCGGCCGCCACCGCGCTCGCCGCCACCCGGATCACCGACGAGCAACTGGCCGAGGTCGAGCGGCACCTGGAGGCCATGCGCGAAGCCCGTGACGATGTGGAGCGGCTCAACGTCCACGACGCCGCGTTCCACCGCGCCGTGGTCTGCGCCACGGGCAACGAGTCCCTGCTCGCGCTCCTGGAGAACATCTCCGGACGTACCCTGCGCGCCCGCGTCTGGCGCGGACTGGTCGACACCCACGCCTCGGGCCGGACCCTCGCCGAGCACGAGGCGATCTTCCGGGCCCTGTGCCTCCGCGACGCTTCCCTCAGCCAAGCCGCGGCGCTGCTGCACGTCAGTAACACCGAGCAGTGGCTGAAGGAGTACCTGCGTTCGGGGGAAGCGCCCCCGGGGGGCGTGGCGGGCCAGGAGTGACGGGTGGTTCCGGCCGTGTGGGTCCTTGGGGCTCGCACGTGTGGCCGTGGTGGGCGCGGAGCCGGTGAGCGCAGCCGGTGGACGAAGCGCGACCCGGCCCAGGGGACGGAAGCAGACACCGCCGGCCGCATCCGAGCTCGACCCCGTGCCCTGAGCCGATTCGCCCCGGGCGATCAGCGAAGGTCAGCCCCGAACGACTCGTGCGGGGGTTGTCCTGGCAGCGCACCCGCTACCTTCCTCACATGGAACGGGCCACCATCCTGAGCAGCCTCGCCGCGCGCGGAACCGACACCGCTCCGCAGCGACTTCACGAGCTCGCCGCTGAACTCGACATACCGGCCGCCGACCTTCTCGTCGTCGCGGGCCGGCCCGTGCCGGCGGACGCCGGGAGGTTCTCTGCCTGGCCGTCTCCGAACAGACCACCACGCGCGAGGCCCGGCCCGACGCCCCGTTCGGGCAGCGGCGGCTCCGGCCGGGCCCCTGGCCGTTCGTCAAGTCCCCGCAGGCCCACATCGAGGGAGCCTGCCAGCCTCGCCCCTAAGCGGTGACCTCGCCGCCGACCGCGGGTCAGTCATCCGCACCCCGTGGGGCCTCGATCGCTGCGGTTCAGTGCTGCAGGGTGAGGACGCCCGGCCGCCAGGGCAGTTGGTCGTAGGTGCCGCCCGCGGTGGGCGACTTGCCCTGGTAGAGGAACTGAAGGTTGCAGGGGTCGATGGTCATGGTCTGGTCGGGGTTGTTACGGACCAGGTCACCGTGGCTGATGTCGTTCGTCCACGTCGCACCGCTGTTGGCTCTGCCCGCGAAGGGGTTGCTCTCACTGGCGGCCTGCGGGGTCCACGTACCGTTGAGGCTGGAGGCCGTGAACGAGCGGAAGTAACGCTGCTCAGTCGCACCCCGGGCCTCGACGATCATGAGGTACTGGTTCTGGCCCTTGACCTTGTAGACCTGCGGAGCCTCGAAGAGATTCTTCACCGTGTCACTCATGACCGTCGTGTACGACGACCCGAAGCTGCCCGGGAAGTTCCCGATCGGCATGCTCGCCCGATAGATGTTGCCGTTGTCACCGGCGAAGAACAGGTACATGTTCTGGCCGTCGCCGATCAGGGTCTGGTCGATCGGGGCGCCGCCCGGGATGCTGCCGGTGAACAGCGCGTGCGGCGCGGACCAGCCGTTGGGGTTGGTGGGGTCGCTCGACGTCCGGTAGATGAAGGGCCACGCGCCCCACTGGTACGCCAGCACCCAGATGTTCTTGGGGGCGAAGTAGAACAGCGTGGGCGCCACCGCGGACTGGCTCATGCCGGTCTGGCCCGCCGTCGCCATGTCCGACCAGTTCGTGAAGGGGGTGAACGCCATCGAGCCATAGGACGATCCCGACACGTTCGACGCGTACACCAGGTGCTTGCCGTTGTACGTCACGTCGGTGAAGTCCTTCAGTGCGACCCACCCGTTCGCCGGCTGCGCCAACGGCCCCGTGGACGTCCACCGGTACGTCGACGGAAGAGCACACGAGCCCGGTGGAGTCGTCTGGGACAGGCCGGTCCACTTCTGGTTGCTGCCGCCGTTGCACGTCCAGATCTCCACCGCCGTTCCGTTCGCCGTACCGGCGCCCGTGACGTCCAGACAGAGGCCGGACTCCACACCGACGATGGTTCCGTCGGAGTTCACTCGCCACTGCTGGTTCGCACCACCGCTGCAGGTCCATATCTGCACCCGGGTGCCGGCCGTGGTGGCGTGGCCCGGGACGTCCAGGCACTTGTTGCCGTACACGGTCAGCTGACCGCTGTCCGTCGACGTCCACTGCTGGTTGGCGTTGCCCGAGCAGTCCCAGATCTGCAGGTACGTGCCGTCGGTCTGGCTCGCGTTCGGCACATCGAGGCACCGCCCCGAACCAGCGCCGCGCAACGCGCCGCTGGTGGCGGCCTGCGCCGGGACCGCGAAGAGCGTCGCCGCCAACGCGATCAGGACCGTGGCGACGGCGGCGAGCACCGCGGGTGGCCGTCTGTGGCCGGAACTTCGTCTGCTCATGCGGACTTCTCCATCCTTGAGTAAGCAATTCCGTCTGCCCGCTTCAGGGGCTCTCCGGCCGCTTCACCCCGCCGCGCTGTGCCCCGCGGCGTCAAGGATGCGAACCGGAGGCGCTTGGCTGTACGAGTGAAGCGACTCCGGTTCGTTCGATATATCGAATACGGATCGAAGTATCGAGCAACTGAATGATAGGGAGCTGACCGACCGCGTCAATACCTCGCGGTCGAATCGAACGTCATCCGGCGCACGCGGTCCGGCATTTCGGCTCAGTCCGAAAACACTGGCCCGGCGCTCCCCCGACGGTCACTGTTCAGGCGGTGCACAAAGCCGGTGCCGCACCACTGGGGCGCACGCATCCGGGCCGGCACCCATCGCGTCCTCCCGCGGCGACAGGTGACGCAACCCGCCGCACGCGTCTGTGGACGCCTGCCGCTCCACTGGGCGGCCGAAGGCGAGGATGCGGATCCTGCGTGCCCGCTTCGGCGGCGCGATCACGACAAGGAGGCAGGGATGAGCGCAACAGAGATGACCGATCCCGAGGGCGTCGAGCCGCGACCGCAAGACGCGGAGCCGGAGTCCGCTGTGCGGCCGACGGCCGAGGTCGACACGGACGACACCGAGCCGCAGGAGGCTTCGAACGGGGACGAGGTGCACGAGGACGGCTGGCCAGGGATCAGCTGAGGGGCGACAGGAGCACACCCGTCTCGCAGGCGCCGGGCGACGGCGGACTCAGCGGTGTTGCCGTGATGGATCACGGCGCTGATCTTGCTTGAGGTCCAGGGGACGAAGCCCCACGGGAGACGACCTGGCCGGTGCTGCACAGTTCGACGGCACGCCCTCCGATCGCCCGGGCGGCGGGGAACCAGTCGTCGAAGCGCTGCGCCGCCACCTCGGCAGGACGAGGTGGCGGCGGTTTCGGGGCGGCGCCGTGGGGCGCCGCCGCCGGCGTCTTGGAGGCGACGGACAGCCTCGACGCCATGGCGCGGTGGCGGCGAGCGGGTTCAGCAGATCTTGACCGAGTAGACCGGCGAGCCCGGGATGCCACCGCCGTTGTCGGAGCTGTAGTACGGGGGGCGGCCGTAGAACTTCGCTGTTCGCGTGCCCATGACGCCGTCGGTCCAGTTCGTCCCCCAGTAGAACTTGGTGACGGTGCCGGTGGTCTGGTTGTCCTTGACCCACGTGATCCACTCGTAGTCACTGAAGTTGTGCTTGGTGCCGCAGTAGTACCAGGGCTGGGTCCAGTGCCAGGTGCCGGTGCTGGAGTTGTAGATGTGGAAGCAGATGGATCCGGAGGGCGGGTTGGAGGTCGCGCAGACCGAGGTGGCGGCCTGGGCGGGTGTGGTGGCGAGTCCGAGGGCTCCGGCGGCCAGGGCGCCGGCTGCTGCTGTGGCGGCTATCCGTCTGGTGATCCTCATGCGGGGGTCTTCCTCCTTCGGCTGAACACGGTGTCGGCATGTGCGGGCTTGCGCCATCGGCACGGGACGGCCCGGCAGGTGCCGGTCGGAGGCTCGAAAGGGGCAGGGTGTCGCCGTCGCCGTCGCCGTCGCCGTCGCCGTCGGCACGATGACCGTCGTGGCGAAGCCCGGCGCCGGGCGAGCGTTTTCGTACTGAGCCGAAATGATGGACTTCCTTCCGGCCAGGTCTCACGCTCGTCAAAGACCCGCCACAGAGCCGCCACAGAGCCGCCGGGAATGAGATCGTTTCACCCGCAGGTCCCAGACGATGGGCCTGACATGTGCGTTCTCGTCCACGGCGCGACAGCGGAACCGCACCGACCCGCGAAGCCGCAGATGGCTCAGAGGAGTCGGTGAGCCGTGCTTCGAGGAACAGCAGCCCATGGGCCGTGCGCATGCCGCCGTGGTTCGGACGGGCGGCGGGCCGACGTCAGCCGTCGGACATCAAGGCTCGGCGCATCGGGACCGCGGAGGCGAGGACGAAGACCCCGAACACGCTGATGGGCAACAGACCCGCGGGACGCAGAAAGGCGAGCGGATCCGCTCGGACGGCGCTCCATTCGACGACCCAGTTGGCCACCAGATCGGCGGTCATGACCGCGGCGGCGACGGGCGGCCCGACCGGTCGGCCCATGGCCGTCAGCAACGCGACCAGCGGATCGAGCAGCACAAGGCCGTGGAACAGGAGCTGGATGAGAACCGGCGCGTAGGCGTAGGCGTGCGGCCCGCTCTTCACCAGGAAGTACGCGTGGGCGCCGGCCCCCTCCAGGAATCCGGTCACGTATGCCGCCGCCGTCCAGCGGACGCCGACCGGACGCTCCCCCCAACGCATGCCTTCACCATAGTGCGGGCCCTTCCCCGGCCCACAGCGCGCCTCCGCTCCGTGGGACGTCCGGCGGTGGCCAAGTACGCGTACCCAACGACCCTTTGACGTCTTCTCGGCAGGGTCCGGGAACACGACGGGCGCCGCGATGAACAGTGGGCGTCGGCCAGGTGAAAGGTCACGAACACCCGACGGGCCATCTACACGCGTGTAGTAGGTTCCGGTTGGCCGGGCCCCCGGCTTCGCACACTGATCGACTCGAAGGCCGACCATGTCCGTTCTCACCTATCCCGAAGCCGTCGGCGTCGGCCTGCTGCAGGGCGTCACCGAACTGTTCCCCGTCTCCAGTCTCGGGCACAGCATCCTGATACCCGCCCTCCTGGGCGGGCACTGGAAACACGACCTCGACGTCTCCGCGGACGACTCCCTCTACCTCAACGAGCTGGTCGGCCTCCACCTGGCCACCGCCCTCGCCCTCGTGGCCTTCTTCTGGCGGGACTGGATCCGGGTGATCCGCGGCCTGTCGACCTCGATCACGCAACGCCGCATACAGACCGTCGACCAACGCCTCGCCTGGCTGATCATCACCGCCTGCATACCGGTGGGCATCGCCGGTGTCGCACTCGACCACGTCTTTCGCACCACACTCGGGCGCCCGGTCCCGACCGCGGTCTTCCTCGCCCTCAACGGCATCGTCCTGTACGTCACCGAGAAGCTCCGCCGCGGCGGTACGGGTCGCAGACGCGCCGGGGCGTCCCTGGCACCCGGCGAAGAGCGGCTGAGCCCGGACGAGCTGTCGGACCTGCGCATCACCCGGATGACCATGCGGCAGGCCCTGGGGATCGGGGCCGCGCAGATCCTCGCCCTGTGCCCCGGCATCAGCCGCTCCGGAGTGACCATCAGCGCGGGCATCTTCCGCGGCCTCGACCACGAGGACTCCGCCCGCTTCGCGTTCCTGCTCGCCACACCCGTCATCGGCGGAGCGGCGCTGCTCAAACTGCCCCCGCTGCTCGGCCCCCAGGGCGACGGGCTGCGCGGGCCGCTCCTGGCCGGCAGCATCGCGGCCTTCGTCGCCGCCTACCTGGCGACCCGTTACCTGGTCAAGTACTTCGAGAACCGCACGCTCATCCCGTTCGCGATCTACTGCACGCTGGCCGGCCTGGGCAGCCTCGCCTACTTCACCCTCGCCGGCTGACGGGACCGGTACGGCACCGGTACGGGCAGCGCGCATGGATCCGGCCCGGCAGCGCGGCCGCCACCGCCCTCAAGGCCGCCCTCGCCTCCGGACATCGGCATCGCACGGGCGAAGCCTGCGTTCTTCGCGGACGTCACCCCCGTCGGTCGCCGGGCGGCCCGGTTCACCGGCGTCCTCGCACCTTTCGTTTCCCGGGCGTTTTCCCAGGCGTTCGCGCTCTGGCCCTGGACAGGTCACTACTCGTCAGTAGGATCGGCGCGGCGGATGCGCCCAGCAGGGGGCGTGACACTCAAGTGCCGCCTTGGACAGGGGGATTCATGAGCGGGATGAGCCGACGCAGGTTCATGACGGGGCTGTCTTCGGCGGCCGCGACGGCAGCGCTCTGGCCGGTGCTGACCCCGGGTCGCGCGCTGGCGCAGGACCAGGCCCTCGCGGCCACGCGGGCGCGGGCCGTGCGGATCGACGGCACCACCCTCGAACGGGCGGCGACGCCGGTGGGCCAGGGGGGTTACCGGCGGCTGGTGGCGGGCCCCGGCTGGCCTGTGGTGGTGCGCGGCGAACTGGCCGGCGCGACGTCCGGGAGGGACGACCGGCGCACCGGGCTCGCGTCCTTCGTGCAGTTCACCGACCTGCACCTGACGGACACCGAGTCGCCGGTGCGGTTCGAGTACCTGGCGCGGTTCAACGACAGCGCGCACCGCCCGCAGGAGGCGCTGACCGTGCGGGGCGCCTCGTCGCTCGTGGAGCGGGTCAACGCGGTGCGCCAGGGCCCGTACACCGGCCTGCCGTTCAGCATGGTGATGGCCACCGGCGACAACACCGACAACCACGAGCTGATCGAGCTCGACTGGTACCTGACCGTCATGAGCGGCGGTCGGATCACCCCGAGCAGCGGCGACCTCACACGCTACGAGGGCGTGCAGAACTCCGGCGACACTCAGTACTGGAACCCTGAATCCGCCCTGCGCGACGCGTACAAGGCCAAGGGGCTGCCGCAGATCCCCGGATTCCTGAGCGGTGCGATCCGCCCCTTCGACGCGCCCGGCCTGAGCCTGCCCTGGTACACCACGGTCGGCAATCACGACGACAGCATCGAGGGCAGCCTGCCCGACCTCGGCCTGCTCAACTCCCTCTACACGGGTTCGCGCAAGGTGGAGGGCTGCGACGACGCGACCGCCGCCCAGTTGGCGGACGCCCTCGTGCACGACCCGGGAAAGGCCGCGGTCCTGCTGGGCAGGCTGCTGACCAACGGCGGGTCGATCCGCACGGTCACCTCCGACGAGCGGCGCCATCCGTTCACGCCCGCCGAGTTCGCCAAGGCTCACCTGAACCCGGCGTACACCGGCGCGGGCCCCGTCGGACACGGCTTCACACCGGACTCGGCCGCCGGCGGGAAGCTCTACTACACCTTCGACCTCGCCGACGGGGTTCTCGGCATCAGCCTCGACACGACCAACCGGGCCGGCTTCGCCGACGGTTCGCTCGGCAGCACGCAGCTCGCCTGGCTGGAGTCGGTGCTCAAGGCGCACAGCGGGCACTGGTACGACAGCGACGGCCATACGGTACGCGGTGGATCGGACGACCGCCTCGTCGTCGTCTTCAGCCACCACACCAGTACGACGATGGGCAACCTGCTGCCCGACCCGTACCGCCCGTTCGAGGGCCGTCACAGCGGCGACGAACTGGTCGCGCTTCTCCAGCGCTTCCCGAACGTGGTGGCCTGGGTCAACGGCCACACTCATGAGAACCGGATCAGCGCGCACGGCCACGCCGTCGCCGAGCGCGCCTTCTGGGAGATCAACACCGCCTCACACGTCGACTATCCGCACCACGCCCGGATCATCGAGATCGCCGACAACCAGGACGGCACGATCTCGCTGTTCACCACGCTCATCGAGTCGGCCGCCCCGTACACGACCGACTTCTCCGACACCTCCGACCGCGGGCTGGCCGCCCTGTACCGCGAGCTCGCCTACAACGACCCCTACGCCACGCCCTCCGCCCGCATCGGCACGGCCGCCGACCACAACACCGAACTGCTCCTGACCAGACCCGCGACGTAGCGCGGGCACGCCCCGGGTCGGCGGAGCGCGT
This sequence comes from Streptomyces beihaiensis, assembly GCF_026274175.1. Lineage (GTDB taxonomy): Bacteria > Actinomycetota > Actinomycetes > Streptomycetales > Streptomycetaceae > Streptomyces > Streptomyces beihaiensis. The sequence continues at coordinate 127,788 of NZ_JAPHNL010000001.1, read as the reverse complement.
CGGGGAGTGTGCTGACGCCTTTGTGCCTTCACCGGCCCGTGCGGGGGCGCCCTACAGGCGCAGGACGATCAGGGCGGTGTCGTCGGTGGCGCCGGCGGCGGGAAGCAGGTCGAGCAGCAGGAGGTCGGCGAGCTGGTCGGGTTCGAGGGTGAGGTGCGCGGCCAGGGAGGCGGCCAGGCGGTGAAGACCGGTGGTGATGTCTTCGTGGCGGCGCTCGATCAGGCCGTCGGTGTACAGCACGAGGGTGTCGCCGGGCTTGAACGCCTGTTCGGCCTGGGGGCGGGGGACGTGTTCGGGGCGGGCCCCCAGCGGGGGGTCGGTGGCCTGGTCGAGGAAGACCACGGTGCCGTCCTCGCACAGGACGGCGGGTGGGGGGTGGCCGGCGCTGCTGTAGGTGAGGGTGCGGGTGGGCCAGTCGATGTGGACGGACGCGGCCGTGGTGGACTCGGCGCCGTCCACCGCGCGCGCGTACAAGCCCAGCACCTCCAATGCCCTGGCGGGCCCCTCGGCGACGCGGGAGGCGGCGGACAGCGCGCTGCGCAGCTGGCCCATCACTCCCGCGGCGGCCAGCCCGTGGCCGACGACGTCGCCCACCGCGACCGCCATGCGGTCGCCGGGAAGCTCGACCAGGTCGTACCAGTCCCCGCACACGTTCAGGGCGCCGACCGCCGGCCGGTACCGCACCGCGGTCCGGTGGTGGTCGGCCAGGTGCAGTGCGGGCAGCATCGCGTCCTGCAGGGCGAGGGCGATCTCACGGTCGCGGGCGTGGGCCAGGCGCAGGCGCTCGTTGACCTCCTGCAGCTCACGGGAGCGGGTGTAAAGCTCCGCCTCCAGCACCCGGGCCCGGTCACCGCCCGTACGACGGCGGGCGCGGATCAGCTCCGTGACCTCCTCGACCCGGTGCACCAGCAGCACCACCCGTCCCTCCGCGCCCAGGACCGGCGCGTTGACCGGACTCCAGTAGCGCTCCTCCCACTCGCCCGGACGCTCGGTCGACTGCACGTCGTAGCGCTGCAGCGCCATCGTGTCCCGCTCCCCGGTCTCCACCACCCGGCGCAGCGACGCCTCCAGGTTCCGCGCGCCCGTGGCGGCGGGATCGCCCGGGTTGTCCGGGAACACGTCGAACAGATAGCGGCCGATCAGGTCCTCACGGCTGCGGTGGGACTCACGCAGGAAGTCCGCGTTCGCGTCCTCGTACACCAGCTCCGGCGTCAACAGCGCCACCATGCCGGGCAGCGCCTGGAACACCGCCCGGTAGTCGATGTCCGGCCCGCTCATCCGCACGCCACCCTTTCTCCGCTCCGCGCTCACCGCGGGAAGCCGGTCGGCCGCTCTCCCGGCTCGCCGTTTCCCTGACGCTCTGCTGTCACCCGCCCGGTCGGTGTCCGGGGGGCGGAGGGCGAGGGTGCGCACGGTCCCACACGGTCCAGGATGCCCGATTCTGCGGCCGGGGGCCTGCGGACAGCGGCCGACCCGTGCCGACGGCCGGCCGAAGCAGCGGCCGCGCCCGTCACCCAGACACCGCGCGTCTCCGCTTCCGGACGAGTTCCGCGGGACGCCGTCGGGCTGGTCCGCGCGGCGTGGCGCACGCGCGTGTGCGGCGAGCTCTCGGGAGCACGGGTTCACGCGCCGACGGCCCCGTCGGCAAGACGCTTGCAGCACCTGTCGTCACCCGTCGGTACCCGCCGGTGCCGAACCGTTCATGTAATGGACATGACGTAAGCCGTTGACGCCGCGACCGTCACACCCGATGCTCGTCATTTGTAGGTTCAACTACGCGCGTAGCACTGGCACTCGACCCATCCAGGCACCACACATCCGCGATCGTCAGGAGCTCGACGCATGCTCAGACCGACGCAGGTCAGGAAGAACGGTCTGCCGGCCGCCGCCGGCGCTGTCCTCGCCATGGCTGTGGCCTTCGGCGCGACGCCGGCCGCGGCCGCTGCCGTGCCGACGCAAGGCACCGCATCACCGGCCGTCTCCGCGACCACCGCGACCCATCACGTCCTGTTCGACGACAGCAAGGCGGAGACCTCGGGCAACTCCGACTGGATCATCAGCACGAGCATGCCCGACCCTCTTCAGCAGAACGCCAACCCGCAGTCGGAGACGGACTGGACCGGTGCCATCTCCGCCTGGGGCGTCTCGCTGCAGAAAGCGGGCGGATACAGCCTGGACACTCTGCCCCCGGGCAACTCCATCACCTACGGCGACACGAGCAACGCGCTGGACCTGTCGCACTTCGACGAGTTCGTGCTGCCCGAGCCGCAGGATCAGCTGTCCGCCGCCGAGAAGGCCGCGGTGATGCACTTCGTGCAGAACGGCGGCGGCCTGTTCCTGATCGTCGACCACACGGGCAGCGACCGCAACAACGACGGCTGGGACTCCCCCAAGGTGGTCAACGACCTGCTGACCAACAACGGCGTCGACAACTCCGACCCGTTCGGCTTCAGCGTCGACCAGCAGAACATCGTCAGCGACTCCCCGAAAGCGATCAGCGACTCCACGAACGCCGTTCTGAACGGCGCCTTCGGCACCGTCACCGGGAGCGTCATCTACAACGGCAACACCGAGACCCTGCACCCCGCCGACAACCCGAACGTCAAGGGCCTGCTCTACACCACCGGCTCCACGCCGGGCGGCACCACCGGCGCGTTCTTCACCACCAGCACCTACGGCAGTGGGCACGTGGCGATCTGGGGCGACAGTTCCGCCATCGACGACGGCACCGGTGAGCCGGGCCACACCGTCTACAACGGCTGGGACGACCCCAAGGGCACCGACGCCCAGCTCGCCCTCAACGCGACCGCCTGGCTCGCCTCGGCCGGGACCGGCTCCGCCGGCGGCGTCACCGTCACCGATCCGGGCAACCAGACCGGGACGGTCGGCACACCGGTGTCGCTGCAGATCAGTGCGAGTGACTCGGCATCGGGGCAGACACTGACGTATGCCGCGTCCGGCCTGCCCGCCGGCCTGTCGATCAGCCCCTCCACCGGCCTGGTCTCGGGCACCCCGACCGCCTCCGGCACCTCCAGCGTGACGGTCACGGCGACGGACTCGACGGGCGCGTCCGGCTCCGCCTCCTTCACCTGGACGATCGACCCGTCCGGCACCGGCTGCACACCCGCCCAGCTCCTGGACGACCCGGGATTCGAGACCGGGACCTCCTCCGCCTGGACAGCCTCGTCCAGCGTGATCAGCAACAGCAGCAAAGAGCCGCCGCACAGCGGTAGTTGGGACGCCTGGCTGGACGGCTACGGCACCAGCCGCACCGACACTCTCGCCCAGGCCGTCACCCTGCCCCGCGACTGCGCGACGTACGACTTCAGCTTCTGGCTCCACACCGACACGGCCGAGACCAGTACCACCAAGACCTACGACACTCTCAAGGTCCAGGTGCTCAACAGCTCGGGCAGCGTGCTGGCCACCCTGGCCGGATACTCCAACCTCGACCACAACACCGGCTACGCCCAGCACACCTTCAGCCTGGCGGCCTACGCCGGCCAGACGGTGACACTGAAGTTCACCGGCACCGAGGACTACGCGTACCAGACCTCCTTCGTCATCGACGACACCGCGGTGACCACCGGCTGAACCCCACCGGCGCCCCGTTCGAGGCGGCCGGATCAACCAGCGGGTGGCCCGCATCGGGACGCGTCACCTTCCTCGCCGTCGTCGTGGGCGGCGGCGAGGCAGGCACGACGACCCGTGACGGCTCGCCCACCCGCCCGGCGCGGGAAGGCGGCGGGTCCCCCGGCCGGTTCCGTCACGGGCCGGCCGGGATCGTCGGCCCCGCCCTGGTCAGCGTTTGATGCCCACACCCGCCAACAGGCTGATCTGGGCGTCCGTGGGCTCTGTTCCGTCGGCGGGCGCGGTGGGCCGCCAGCGGTGGCAGCAGACGATGCCGGGTTCGATCAGGTCGAGTCCGTCGAAGAAACGGCGGACTTCGCCGTGTGAGCGGAAATGCACCGGAGACCCGGACTTGGTGTAGACCTCCGCGACCCTGTTCCAGGTGACGGGGTCGAAGTCGGGCGTGCAGTGGTTCATGGCGAGCGCGCTGCCCGCCGGGAGCGGGTCGAGCAACCGACGGATGACGGCGTACGGGTCGTGGGGTTCGGTGATGAAGTGCACGAGCGCGTTGAGCGAGAGCGCGATGGGCTGGTCGAAGTCCAGGACCTCGGCGGCCTCCACGGCGTCCATCAGGTCATCGGGGTCGGTGGCGTCGGCCTCGACATAGGCCGTGCGGCCTTGTGTCGTGCTGCGCATGAGGCGTTCGGCGTACTTGAGGACGAGCGGGTCGTTGTCCACGTACACCACGCGGGCGTCCTGCGCGACGGACTGGGCGACCTGGTGCAGGTTGGGCTCGGTCGGGATGCCCGTGCCGATGTCGAGCCACTGGCGGATGCCGTGTTCCCGCGCGAGGACACGGGTCGCCCGGTGCATGAAGGCCCGGTTCTCCCGTGCGGTCACGTAGATCCCCGGGTGGGCCTCGGCGGCGACCAGGGCCGCCTCCTTGTCGATCTCGAAGTGGTCCTTGCCGCCGAGGAAGTAGTCGTACATCCGGGCCGAGTGCGCCTTGCTCGTGTCGAGATCGCGGCCGGCCTGCCTGGTGGTCATGTGATTCCCTTCATGCGTGTGTCGGTCGGCCCGCGGGCCAGGACGCGGCCGGGGCCGTCGTCTCTCGGTTCGGCGGCCAATTCACCCTGCGACCAGGTGGTCGGCCAGACCCTCCTTGATCCCGCGGACGAACGCGGCGATCTCCTCGGGTGTGTAGATCAGTGCCGGCCCAGCCGGGTCGGCCGACTGGCGTACGGCCACGCGGCCGTCGGCGAGCCTCTTCGCCTCGACGCACTGCCCGCCGTTGGGCCCGCTCCAGGGACGCTCCCAGCCCTGATCTCCGAGATCACGGGCCGGCATCCCGTTGTAGACGCCCTCGTCGGTGACCCTCACGAGTACTCCTTGCGCATGCGGTTCAAAAGCGCCCTACTGTCGTCGGACGAGGTGGACAGGGCCATCCGGGAATGCGCCTCGAGATGGGCGACGACATCCTCGCGTTGGTCCAAGTAGACAGCGGCGGAAAGGAGTTCGCTGTACACGATGTCCGGCAGCTCGGGTTCCTCGAACCGGAAGTACGTGAACGGGGCGCATGCCCCGACGTGCGCGCCTGCGCCGAAGGGCACGATGTCGATGCTGATGTGCGCGAGTTCGGACATGTCCAGGAGCCGTTCGATCTGCTCCCGCATCACGTCGGGGCCGCCGACTTCGCGGTGCAGGACGGCTTCCTCCATGACCACCCACAACGTGGGCGCGTCCTCCCTCTCCAGCAGGCTCTGGCGACGCAACCGCAGCTCCACTCGGCGCGTCACCTCCTCCTCGCTGCCGTTCGGAAGGCCGCCGCGCAGCACGGCGCGGGCGTAGTCGGGGGTCTGCAGAAGGCCGGTGACGTACTGGGGCTCATACGTACGAAGGGTCTTGGCGCCGGTCTCGAGGCTGACGTAGGCGGTGAACCAGCTCGGGACGACGTCACGGTAGGAGTGCCACCAGCCTGGCTCGTTGGCCTGCTCGGCCAGGTCGACGAACTCGTCGATCTCCTGACGGTCCGCGCCGTAGGTCTCCAGGAGCTTCTCCACATAGAGAGGCTTCAGCGCGACTTCGGCCTTTTCCAGCCGACGGATCGTCAAGGTCTTCACGCGCAGTGCCTTGGCCGCGTCCTCGAGAGAGGCGCCCACGCCCAGCCGCATGTCCCGCAGCCGACGGCCGAGGATCATGCGCAGGACCGTCGGCGCGCTGCTGCCGGAACGGGCTTCACTCACGCCCAACCTCCTGAGTCCTCATCAATACCGCCATTCTTACAGTGACTTGATGACGACGCCAGGGTGACACCCACACTGCTGAAATTATCAGGGAGTCGGTTGCAGCGTGCCCGCGATCACACGCATAGTTGCCTTGTGAGAAGTCACGTCACCGCTCTGACGCAGCTTCCGGCCCGGACGGGGCACGTGATGCTGATGCCGTCGTCCGCCGCACCCCGGCCAAGGGCGCCCGCCTCGCCACACGCCTCTCACTCACTGGAGCCGCAGCCCGCACCCCCACACCGCGCCTGCCCCCGCGAGGCGCTGGAAGGCGACACACGTGACTCTGCCCACGCATCCGGTCGCGGTCCCGATCACCGTCATGGCCGCGGCCGCGCCGCGTCGGGAGTATCGGGAGCACTGGTTCGGTCTGCCCGCCCTGCACACCAGTGTCAGATCCGCTCGCGACACCGTGCGCGACCGGCTCCGCGCGTGGAAGGTGCCCGGCGGCGTCTGCTGCGACGCGGTGCTGCTGGTCTCCGAGCTGGCCACGAACACGGTGCTCCACACCGACAGCGCGCAGATCCTGTGCGGGCTCACGCTGACCGAGGACGAACAGCGCCTGCGCATCGAACTCCACGACGACAGCCCCACCCCGGTCCGCCCGCCCGAGCACGAGGCAGGGCCCGACGAGGAGAGCGGACGAGGACTGTTCCTCATCCAGCAGCTCGCGGACCGCTGGGGCTCCGCACACTCGACGCGGACCGAAGGTCAGTTCGTCTGGGCGGAGTTGACGGCCCAGCCCTGACGTCCTGGGTACGCGCGGGCTCCGAGCGCAGCGGCCCCGCGCGGCCCCGCCGTGTCCCCTTCGCGCGGCGAGGAACGACTCCTCCTCCTTCCACCCACAGAAGGCGCCCATGATCCCCCACGATGACTCCGCTTCTCCCGTCGTGCTCTACGTATGCGCCGACCGCGGTCCGGGCGCAACCGGACCGGCCGGGCAGTGCGCGCAGACGGAGGGCCACGCGTTCGCCGAGGAGCGCGGACTGACGATCTCCGAGGTCGTCACCGACACGTTCGGTGAACCCGACCCGGGCCGGCGCAGTGGGTGGAAGCGGGTGAGACAGCTGGTGCAGACAGGACACGTCACCGCGGTGCTCGTCCGCTGGCCGAGCGCCATCGCCCCGGAATCCGCGCACGATCTCCGGCACCGGGAGACCGCCTGGCTCCACGAGCACGGCGTACGCGTCCGGTACACGTGGGCGCCGTTGTCCTCAAGGGGCGACGTGGCCAAGCGAGGCTGACCGGAGGCTGCGGCGCCACGGCGCGGGCCCTGCGATCACACGAACCGCAGGGCCCGTCCGCAGCGTTGGTGGCCGGTCAGCTGCCCTGGGACGGCATTCGTGACGGTCGCCCCGAACCGCGTGTCAGCGCGTACCCGCCGATGCCCGCCAGTGCGGCCAGAGCGGCACCGATCGCCGTCCACACCCAGCGGTCGGACCACCAGCCGGAGGACCAGCCGCCGTCCGGCTCGGTGCCGGAGAGCGCGGCGGGCTCTGCCGACTGCTCGCTCTTGCCGTCCGTCTCCGCCTGCGTCCTGGCGGCGACCCCCGGGACCAGCGGCTTCGCGAGCCTGCCGTCGACCGCCGCCGGCCCGCCGATGTCCTTGGACTCCACCCGCACGCGGGCGCCGACCGGTTGCCCCAGGTCGGCCGTCCGCACGTCCACGGCCGTCAGCCGGACGTAGTAGGTGCCCGGCAGCGGGTCGTTCGCCCAGGGCTGCGACCAGGCGCGGACCGTGCGCAGCACACACGCCAGCTCCACCGAGCCGGTGCCCGGCTCGACGGTACGGGTCTGCGCACCGTACTGGCATGCCTGGCGGCGCCGCAGACCGTCGTAGACGTCGACCTGCCAGGTCTGTGCCGCGTGGGACCGCGGCAGCTTCACCGTCGCCCGCACAGTGGGCCGCCGGCCGACGTCCGCCGGGAACGACCAGTACAGGTAGTCGCCGGTGGAGGCACTCGCCGTGGCCGTCTTCCCCTGGGCGATCTCCGTCGCCGTACGGAACGACGTCCCCGCCGAGGTCGGCGCGGAGGCGCCGTCCGAGGCGCTCGGGGACGGAGTCGATCCGGGCGGGGACGAGTCGGACGGGGACGAGTCGGCCGCGGCGGGGCCCGCCGCCAGACCGAGAGTCAGCAGGGCGGCGCCCAGCACACGTGTGATCCGCATCAGTTCGTCCTCCACACCGCGACACGCCAGCGCGACAGCCAGCCCCACACCAGACCCGCCAGGAACCCGAACAGCACCAGGGCACCGAGCAGCCACCAGCCTCGGCCCAGACCGAAGGAGGCCACGTCGTCCGCCTGCGACGGACCGCCCACGACGTCCACGGTCAGCTCCACCGGCAAGCCAGGTGTGGTCTTCACACCGGAGGCCGCCGTGAAGGAGTTCGTCAGCTGCAGGCACACCGTCTCCGCGGGCGCCCGGTCGTCGTCACTGTCCGCCTTCGGGTAGCGCAGCCCGGTGGAGATCATGTCCGTGCGGCCGCTGCCCGCCGCCTCGCCGCGCACGATCTCCCGGCCGTGCACGGTGACCGCGCGCAGCAACAGGCCGTAGTCCGGGCGCATCGCCCGGTCCGCCGCCACGCTCACCGAGGCGCGCAGCTCCTGGCCGGGCCGGACGTCCACCCGGTACCAGCGCTGTCGGCCGAACTCCTCGTGGTCGGTGTAGAGGCCGGACTTCAGCGTGGGCGCCTTCGCGCAGGAGTCCCCGCCGTCGGTGGCCACCGGTGTCACCACCGGGTCGGCCGCACGGTCCACCAACTGGTTGACCTTGTCGGTGAGTTCGTCGGCGTGCTCGACCGATGTGTACGTGCCGCCGGTCGCCGCGGCGATGCAGCTCAGCTGCGCCCGCATCTTGGTGTTGGGCACCAGGCCCAGGGTGTCGATCGTCAGACCGATGCCCTTCGCGGCGATCCCTCGCGCGACCTCGCACGGGTCGAGAGGGGCGCAGGTGTCCTCGCCGTCACTGATCAGGACGATCCGCTTGGAGCCCTCGCCGCCGTCGAGGTCGTCGGCCGCCTTCAGCAGGGCGGGTCCGATCGGCGTCCAGCCGGTCGGGGTGAGCGTGGCCACCGCCGTCTTGGCCTCTGTGCGGTCCAACGGGCCGACCGGGTACAGCTGGGCGGTGTCCTTGCAGCCCGTCTTGCGGTCGTCGCCGGGATAGGTGGCACCCAGCGTGCGGATACCGAGCTGGACTCCCTCGGGCGTGGCGTCCAGGACCTCGTTGAACGCCTGCTTCGCAGCAGCCATACGCGACGTGCCGTCGATGTCCTTTGTCCGCATCGACCCGCTGACGTCGATCACGAGGTCGACCTTCGGCGTATGGGCGGTGGTCTCGTCGGCAACTGCCCCGGCCGGGAAGGCGAGTCCGGCCGCGAGCACGGCGAGCAGAGCGCACAGCCCTGCCGCCAGCCGTTGTCTTCTGATCATCGGCGGATCCTATTGATCAAGTGGCCCACACTCCAAAACGACGCCGGACCGGGGTCGGCGATCAGTGTCGTCGAGCCGAGCCTCCGAGGGCCGCCGGACCGCCCTCCACCCCCGCCGCCGTCGAGAGCGACGAGGCCCGGGTCCACGACGGAGCCGGGGCCGGCCACCCACCGCCCGGGCCCGAGGGCGGCGAGAGCCTACGGGTTCGTCGGGCTGCCGGGCGTCCCCGGCGTAGCGGAATGCGCATCAACTGGCCTGCGCCATACGGAATCTTTACCTCCGCCGCCTGCCCGGTCTCCGAGGCCACACGGATGAGCCGCGGAAGCAGGCAAAGATTTGGCGCTATGCGCGTTGAACCGGGCCAAGTCCTGCATTTGTTCACCGGAAGGCCAAGACCTGTTGTTTTCCTGTGAGTGATCCATTGACCGTGGCTTGTCAATGCTGCTTTGCTCTGTGCCCACGGCGACAGCCACCACACAGCGTGGTGACCGCTGGCCAAGGAGCCTTTCCAGCTCCGTACTTGGCGACGCCGCCTTCCCCACAGTGCATGCGGACGCCTTCCCTCCTGCTCTCACAGGCGGTGTCCGCAAGAGAGAGGAACTCCCCCGAACATGGGCAAAACCCTAAGAGCCGGCCGAGCCAGACGCTGGGCGCTCACCGGCGCTGTCTCACTCGGCACGGCCGCCGCCACCCTCGCGGCAGCCCCCGCGGCCCAGGCACGACCCGTGCCGCCGGCCGCCCAGTACCACGCGCACCAGCACGGCGTTTTCCCGACCGTCCCGCAGATGGCGGCCCTACGCGCCTCCCGCCAATCGACCTCCACCGGCCAGGAGACGCTCTCCTACGGCGGCGGTGTCGACGGCATCGGTGTCCAGAGCGGCCACTCGAAGGTCTACCTGGTCTTCTACGGCTCCCAGTGGGGCACCAAGAGCACCGACTCCAACGGCGACGCCACCTTCTCCGGTGACCCCCAGAGCGCCGCTCCGGTCGCCCAGGAGATGTTCAAAGACATAGGCACCGGCGGCGAGCGCTGGTCGGCCGACCTGACGCAGTGGTGCGACGGCCCCAACGTCAGCACCGGCGCCACCAGCTGCCCGTCCAACGCCGACTTCATCCCGTACCAGAGCGGCGGTGTGCTCTCCGGCGTCTGGTACGACAACGCGGCCGCGGCCCCGAGCAGCGCCACCGGCCACCAGCTGGCGCAGGAGGCCATCAACGCCGCCTCGCACTTCGGCAACACCACGGCCTCGTCGAACCGGGACGCCTACTACGTCATCCTCTCTCCGCACGGCACCGACCCGGACAACTACAAGAGTCCGACCAACGGTTACTGCGCCTGGCACGACTGGAACGGCGACACCACCCTCAACGGTGGCGCGGCCACCTCGCCGTACGGCGACATCGCCTTCTCCAACCAGCCGTACAACATGGACGTCGGCTCCACCTGCGGCGTCGGCTTCGTCAACGGCTCCTCCGCCGGTGAGCTGGACGGCTACACGATGACCCTGGGTCACGAGTGGCAGGAGATGATGTCCGACCAGAACCCGGCGGGCGGTTGGACCAACCACGTGCGCGGCAGCTCCTACAACGGCCAGGAGAACGCCGACGAATGCGCCTGGCTCCAGCCGGGAACGTTCGGCGGGGCGGCCAACGTGACCATGGGCACCGGCACCTTCGCCGAGCAGGCCAGCTGGTCCAACGACACCAACGAGTGCGACATATCGCACGCGATCGTGGGTGGGGCCACCAGCAACACGGTCACGGTCACCAACCCGGGCAACCAGAGCGGCACCGTCGGCACCGCGGCCAGCCTCCAGGTCCAGGCCAGTGACTCCGACAGCAGCCAGACACTCTCGTACGCGGCGAGCGGACTGCCCGCGGGTCTGTCGATCAACTCCTCCACCGGGCTGATCTCGGGTACGCCCACGGCGTCCGGCACATCCAGCGTCACGGTCACCGTCACGGACGGCACCGGCGCCACCGGCACCGCGTCGTTCACCTGGACCGAGAACTCCACGGGCGGCGGCTCCGGCGGCGTCACCAACGGCGGCTTCGAGACCGGCTCCCTCAGCGGCTGGACCACCACCGGTTCGGCGTCGGCGACCGCAGGGGCCGCGCACAGCGGTTCCTACGGTGCGCTGCTCGGCACGAGCAGCCCGAGCAACGACTCCACCGCGGCACAGACCTTCACCGCGCCGAGCGGCAGCAGCAAACTGTCCTTCTACTACAGCTCGACCTGCCCGGACACGGTCTACTACGACTGGGCCACCGCGACGCTGAAGGACAACACGACCGGCACCACCACCACGGTCCTGGCCAAGACCTGCGCCTCGTCCTCGGCATGGAACCAGGTCACCGCTCCGGTCACCGCCGGCCACAGCTACACGCTCACTCTCACCAACCACGACGACAACTACCAGGGTGACGCGACCTACACCGCCTACGACGACGTGACCGTCTCCTGACGGCAGGGAACGCGTAGCATCCGACAGATCGAACAACCGGGGGCGGCCATCGGCCGCCCCCGGTGCGTTTGCGCACCAGGCGGAACCGGAGCGCGGCGGCACGCATCCAAGCGTCAGCCGGCCCGGCCACCGTGGCCTCCGGGTCGCCGCGGGCGTCGAACCGCCCACGGCTTCGGACACCGTTTCGCCCCGAACCAGGAGCACTCGCACATGAACAGTCCCTCCGCCTTCCGGCACAGCACCGGAAGACCGCTTCTGCTGCCGCTCGCCGGGCTCGGGTCCGCCGCCGTGCTGGCACTGGCCGGCTGCGGGTCCGACACCGCACAGCCGGTCGCGTCCCGGTCGACGCCGGCGCTCTCCCCCTCCGCGTCCGCCGCGACACCCGGAACGTCACACGAGGTCGGGACCACGCTCACCGTCGACGAGCACGCCAACGGCACCACCGTGCACGTGGCCCGGGGCGGCACGGTCTCGCTCGTCCTGCACAGCACGCTCTGGCCCGTGCCGAAGGACAGCGCCCCCGCGCTGTTGAAGCCGCTCGGCGGGCCGGCGGTCGCCCACTCCACGCCCTGCGTCACCGGCGGCGGCTGCGGCACCCGGACCACCCGCTACCTGGCCGCCGAGCCCGGTACGGCGGTCCTCTCCGATCACCGCAGATCCTGCGGCGAGGCCAGGCTGTGCACCCCGGCTCAAGCGTCCTTCACGGTCACGGTGGTGATCGGCCGGTAGGACTCGGACAGACGGCCGGGGCGGGCTCCGGTCACGGGGTCCGGCGGCAACACGGGCTGCCCGGCGATCGGCCGCGTCGGGCGCTTCCCGCATTTGGGCGTCGAACTGCCGTACTGCCGCGCATAATCAGCCCATGCAGCCGCCTCCAGCAGCACACCTGATCTCGGATTTCTGGGCGCAGCAGGCTAGTTGGTCGAAGGCCGCCAATCGTCAGAAGCGATCGATCGGCAGGGTCAGGGCCGCCGCCCTGCTGAGCGGTGTCCTGTCGGCGGTGCTGGGTGCGGCGGCGGCGCAGGCGGGGTCGGCCCATGCGGGCACCGCCGCATGGTGTGCGTTCGGAGCAGCGATCGCGGCTGGTGCTGTCCCCTTGCTCAACGGCCAGGTGGGGCGGCGCCGGATCCAGGACTGGACCAGGCTGCGTTCGGTGAGCGAGGCGTTCAAGGCGGAGATCTATACATACCTGGCCAAGGCGGGGCCCAGGCGCAGCCCGGCGTTCTTCAGGAAGTCCCGCAGCGACCGATCGATGGCAGCGTCCTCGGCCACGGCCACTACGGCGACATCAGGAACGAGTCTGTTGACGACCACGCTTCATTACATATGACTACCATCCCGCTTTTCAGCTGATTCCGGCCTTTCACCGTCTCCGCCCGGGGAACGGGTGGCGGCCTCGTCGACGGCGCGGGAGCCCTGAACCCTCCCCGCCACTCACATCGCCACACGTGACGTCCGAACGTCACCGGATGAACGTCAGTCGACAGCTGCCTCATCGCTCTGCCAATTGACGGACGCCGACCGTAATCTGCTGCCCCCGACCCCCCGACGGAACGGATCCATCGATGCGTTTCACTCGACTGCGCGCCTTCGCCACCACCGCGGCGCTGCTGGCCGCCCTGCCGATGTCCGCCCTGGCCTCGGCCGCCCCTGCCGTGGCTTCCTCCACCGAGGACGGCGGCACGTTCTCCGTGCTGACCTACAACGTCGCCGGACTCCCCGACGGGGTGTCCAGCGCGGGCACCGAACGCGCCTCCGCCACCACCGAGATCGGCGAGCGGCTGTCGCCGTACGACATCGTCAACGTGCAGGAAGACTTCAACTACCACTCCTACCTGTACGCCGCCGACAGCCACCCTCATCGCACCGCGACCAGCGGCGGCGCGGGCATAGGATCCGGCCTCAACACCCTGTCCTCCTACGGCTGGGACGAGGACGACTTCCAGCGCGTCCACTGGCACGACTGTCAGCTCGACTCCGGCGACTGCCTGACGCCCAAGGGCTTCACCTTCATGCGCGAACGCCTCGCCGAGGGCGTCTACGTCGACTTCTACAACCTGCACACCAACGCCGGTACGAGCGACGGCGACGAAACAGCGCGCGCGGCCAACCTCGCCCAGCTCGGTGCGTTCATCCAGACCCACTCGGCCGGCAACGCGGTCGTCGTGATGGGCGACACCAACAGCCGCTACACCCGATCCGCCGACACGATCGGCGCGTTCGCCTCCGACAACGGGCTGACCGACGCGTGGGTGCGGCTGGAGCGCGGCGGCAGCGCGCCGGCGGCCGGCAGTGACCCGCTGGTGTGCGACGAGAACGCGATCACCGACAGCTGCGAGGTCGTCGACAAGGTGCTGTATCGCGGCAGCCGACTGGTGAACCTCGCCGCCACCTCTTACCACAACGAGCACGCCGCGTTCCTCGACCCGGACGGGGCCATGCTCTCCGACCACGACCCCGTCCACGTGGGCTTCACCTGGACCCGCAACCCCGACTACCGCCTCAGCGACCAGTTCGGCGGCCCCCACGGCGACTTCTACAACGACATCGACGCCGTGGCGCCGGGCGCGTCCGCCACGAAGCTGACCCTGCGCAGCGGCTCGCGGGTGGACGCGGTCGGGCTCGGCCTGGCGGACGGGACGGCACTCTCGCACGGCGGCACGGGTGGCACGGCCACGTCGCTCACCCTCGCCGACGGCGAGTACCTGACCGCTGCCACTCTCTGCGAGGGACAGTACGACGGCCACACCCGGATCTTCCGGGCCTCGTTCACGACCAGCGAGGGAAGAACCCTGTCCGGCGGCACACGGACGTCCGACTGCGTGACCCGCACCGCCCCCGACGGCTGGCAGATCGCCGGGTTCCACGGCCGCTCGGGCGACGAGATCGACAAACTCGGCCTCATCTACACCCGGCGCTGACAGGCCCCAGGCCGCCGGGGCGGCACGCACAGGACGTGTTCACCCTCCGCTCGCCCGCCGTTGGGGCTGCTGTTCAGGGCTCCGCGCAATCTCTCCACGCACGTGGGGAACCGCTCCCCCCGCTCACCAGGAAGAGATTCTGATGCCTCCTCGGCCCACCGTCCTGAACCGACGAAAGTTCCTCTCCGGCTCCATGGCCGCCTCCGTCGGCGTGCTCACCGCGCCGACGGCCGCAGCACTGTTCGTCGGCCCGCAGAAGGCCGCCGCGGACACCGTCACCGGTACGGGCGGCGCCGGTCTGCCGGCCGCCTTCGTCGACGCCTACACCACCAACTCCACCGCCGACCTGACCGCCGCGGGCAACGCGGCGGTCCGACTGCTGGGCGGCTTCTCCACGCTCTGGAAGACCGGGGACGCCTGGGACACCGGCACAGCCCTGGACCGTCAGGTGCTGCGTGCCAACATGCGCCACAGCGCCCGGGTCACCCGGCGGCGCACCCCCGCGGAGGCGAAGGCCTGCTTCATCCACGACCGGCAGGACCAGAGCTACGGCGCCATCGCCGGACTCGGGCCGCTCGCGCCCTACTACCGCACCGGAGCCAAGGCGGTCACCAGCATCGTCTCGGCTCCGGACGGCACCCCGGACACCAGGATCGACGACGCCGTCCCGGCCGACGCCCCGGCCGGCTCCGCGACCGGACCCGGCTCGACCGAGTCCGATCTCGGACTGGTCGTCCGCCTCGAGCGGACCCTGCGCGGCCCGCACGCCTCAGGAAACCCGTCCAAGCTCGCCTACCAGTACCCGCGCCCGTACCGGATGGACGAAGACAGTGAGGTGGTCGACACCGGCGAGACCGACCCGTACGGCTTCCCGGTGTACCGGTCGGACGTGGTGGTCGCCCCGCAACTGCTGCGCCGGCGTTCCACCGACCCGGCCACCGACGGCGGCTTCCCGTCGGGTCACACCAACGCCTTCCACCTCGCCGCGCTGGCCTACGCCTACGCCGTTCCGGAACGTTTCCAGGAGCTGGTGGCGCACGCCTTCGCCCTGTCCGACTCCCGGATCGTCGCCGGGATGCACAGCGCCGTCGATGTCGTCGGGGGCCGCATCCTGGCCACCGCACTGGCCGCGGCGACCCTGCACGACCCGGCCAACGCTTCGCTCAAGGCGGCCGCCAGGGCCCAGGCGCTGGCCTACTTCGAGAAGGTGACCGGCGCGGACGCGAACGCCCTCTACGCCTTCGCCCACTTTGCCGGAGCGGACTGCGACCCCTACGCCGACCGGTCGGTGAACGCCGCGCTCGTGGCACGGCGGCAGACCTACATGCTTCCGCGGCGGGGCCGCGCCGACCTCCCGCTCACCGTCCCCAAGGGCGCGGAGGTCCTTCTGGAGACCCGCCTGCCCTATCTCAGCGCCGAGCAGCGCCGGGCCGTCCTGCGCAGCACCGCCCTCCCCTCCGGCTATCCGCTCCTCGACGGGCTCGGTGCCGGGGCCGAACAGTGGGGCCGCCTCGACCTGTTCACCGCGGCCGACGGCTACGGCGCGTTCGAGCAGGACGTCACGGTCACCCTGGACGCGGCCGCGGGCGGCTTCCACTCGGCCGACGCCTGGCGCAACGACATCGGCGGCCCGGGCGCCCTGCACAAACACGGCACCGGCACCCTCACCCTGACCGGAGAGAACTGCTACCGCGGCGGGACCACGGTCGCCGCGGGCGTGCTCGCCGCCGGCTCCGAGTCGGCTCTCGGCTCGGGCGAGACCGTTCTCCGTGCCGGAACTCTGCGCATCGCCTCCGGGCTGCGCCTTCGCGGGCATCTCCGGCAGTACCGTCCCGCGACGCTGCACGTGGCCCTGGGCCGGTCCGGCCACGCTCCGCTGCGCGTGGCCGGCCGGACCGTTCTCGACGGCGGCGCTCTGGTCCTCGCCGTCCCGGCCGGCACACGGCCCGGCGAGCACCCGGTCCTGGACACCCGCGCACTGCGCGGCCAGTTCACGCACGTAGAGGTCGCCACCCCGGGCTGGACGGCGACCCCGCGCTACTCGGCCGGCGGCGTCACCGTCCGTCTGCGCCAGGAGTTCTGACAGGGCGACAGCCCTCCGTCCCGCGCGCCCGGAGGACCGGGCCCGGCACTTGTGCCGCGAGGTGACGTCGCCCCGACCCACCGGCCCTTTACCACACTGTTCGCCTCTCGGGTCTATGCGCGTCAACCCAACCCCGCCACACTACTCACCAGTTGCTCCGCACGGGAAAAGACCGCGCGCCCCTCGGGCGCGCACGCGCAGCCCCACATGCGCAGCACCACCAGCGCACCCCGAAACATCAGCCCTGCCCGGTCCCCCCACGGCCTGCCGGGTCGCCGGTGCACCTCTTTCCCTACACCAGGAGGCGCTCGTGCACCACAGATGGTGGAAATACCTGGTCGCCTTGCTGATCGCCGCCGCACCGATCTCACTCAACATCGTCTCGGCGACGGCCAGTTCACCGCTCAGCCCCAAACCCACGCACTCGGCGGACAGCGAGGAACACGAATCGGTCACCGCCAACCCTGATTCCTCCACCGGAAGTTGCGGTGTGGAGCGATGGTCGGTCAAGACCGGCACGGACTCCGACGCCGGAAAGATCGATCTGACGTCCACGACGACGACCACGATCGCCTCGCTCGGCGCGATCGCGGCGCCGAGTTCGCTGCCGTCCGACAACCGGGTGCAGCCCACCGAGACCACGGTCTTCCAGGTACACGCGACCCTGGACGAGTACAAGCTCGAAAGCGACTCCGACTACCACCTGGTCCTCGACGACGGCGCCGGTCACACGATGGTCGCCGAGATCCCCGACCCCGCCTGTGTCGGCTCGGGCAGCCCGCTGCTCTCCGGCATCCAGAAGGCGCGCGGAGAGTTCGACGCCACGTACACGCCGACGACCAGCTTCAAGACCGCCGACGTGCCGGTCACCGTGACCGGAGTCGGCTTCTTCGACTACGACCACGGGCAGACCGGCGTGGCACCGAACGCCATCGAGCTCCACCCTGTGCAGGACATCCGGTTCGGCACAGGCGGCAGCGGCTCGGTGACCGTCACCGATCCCGGCGACCAGACGGGCAGCGTGGGCACGGCGACGTCGCTGCAGATCGCCGCCACCGACAGCGCGGGCGGGACGCTCTCGTACTCCGCGAACGGGCTGCCGCCCGGCCTGTCGATCAGCTCCTCGACCGGACGGATCTCCGGCACGCCGACGTCCGCCGGCACGTACGGCACCACCGTCACCGCGACCGACTCGACGGGCCCTTCGGCGAGCACCTCCTTCACCTGGACGATCGCGTCGTCCGGCAAAGGCGGGTGCACGGCGGTCCAGTTGCTCGGCAACCCGGGCTTCGAGACCGGCGGCGCGGCGCCCTGGACGGCCACCTCGGGCGTGATCAGTGACAACACCAACGAGGCGCCGCACACGGGTAGTTGGGATGCCTGGCTGGACGGCTACGGCACGGCCCACACCGACACTCTCACCCAGACGGTCACGCTGCCGGCGGGCTGCGGCAGTTACGCGCTGAGTTACTGGCTGCACGTCGACACCGCCGAGACCAGCACGACCACGGCGTACGACAGGCTCAAGGTCCAGGTCCTGAACGGCTCCGGGGCCGTGCTCGCCACCTTGGCCACGTACACCGACCTCGACGCCGCGCCCGGCTACTCCCAGCACACCCTCGACCTGTCCTCGTACGCGGGCCAGGCCGTCACTCTCCGGTTCACGGGCACCGAGGACAGCATCGACCAGACCTCGTTCGTGCTCGACGACACGGCGGTGAACGTCTCGTAGGGGCGCCGCTGGAGGGCGGGCCGGCGAGTTCCGTCGCGGGCCCGCCCGGTGTGTCGTCGGTGGTCGGATCAGGAGGAGCTCAGGAGACGCTCAGCGCGGTGTCGTCGATGACGAAGCCGGTCTGGAGGGAGGAGTCCTCCGAGCCGGTGAACTTCAGCGTCACCGTCCTGCCCGCGTAGGGCGTCAGGTCGAAGGTGCGCCGAATGTAGCCGCTCGCGGCGTCGAGGTTCGAGTACGAGGCGAGCGTGCCCAGTACGTTCCCGGAGCCGTCGAGGACCTGCGCGGCGAGGGTGTCGTACGCCGTGGAGGTGGTCGTCTCCGAGGTGTCGACATGCAGCCAGAACGAGTAGTCGGCGGTGCATCCGGCGGGGATGGTCACGGTCTGGGCGAGGGTGTCGGTGTGCGTGGAGCCGTAGCCGTCCAGCCATGCGTCCCAACTGCCGGCGTGGGGCGGCTCGCTGGAGTTGTCGCTGATCACACCCGAGGTGGCCGTCCAGGGCGCGGCGCTGCCGGTCTCGAAGCCGGGGTTGCCGAGGAGTTGTCGCGTGGTGCAGCCCCCTCCGGACGGGCTGGTGACCGCCCAGGTGAAGGAGGTGCTGCCGAAGGCCCCGGTGGAGTCCTTGGCGCTCACGGTGACATCGCTCGTCCCGACGGTGGTCGGGGAGCCGGAGATCAGGCCGGTCGAGGTGTCGATCGCCAGGCCGGCCGGCAGGCCCGTGGCGCTGTAGGTGAGCGCCGCGCCGGCCGAGTCGGTGGCCTTGATCTGGAGGCTCGCCGCGCTGCCTGCGACGGTGGACTGGCTTCCTGGGTCGGTGACCGAAACGGTGTTGCCGGTCTGCGTCGACCAGATGTCGGTGATCGGCGTGGCGGAGGAGGCGCCGCCGGTGGCCGGGAGGCCGTAGGCGTCCTCAAGCGTCCGCAGCACGTTGTAGTGGTCGATCGTCTCGTTGTAGTCGCCCGCCTCGACCCCGGCGCCGTAGAAGATCGTCGGGATCTGGTTGGCGGTGCTGCCGTCGTCCTCGTCCCACGTCACCACGAGCAGGCTGTTGTGACTCTTCGCCCAGGTCGCGTACGCGCCGAGGTTGTTCTTCAGCCACGTGTCGCCCTGGCGCACGGTGCCGTCGTGCATGTCGTCGTCGAGGTCCGGGGTCACGAACGAGACGTCCGGCAGTGTCGAGTAGTCCGTCGGGAACTGGGCGAAGGTGTGCGCGCTGGAGGTCGGCACGTTGGAGAAGCCGAACCACGGGGCGTGCTTCTGCGCGTACGCCCCCGATGTGCAGCCGGTCCAGCCCTGCGACGGAAGCGATTCGTTGTAGCTGGCGTACGTCTTGCCGGCGCCCAGCAGCTCCGAGCCGAGGTTGGCCGCTGAGGAGAACCCGGGGGTGACGCACGAGTCGGTGGTGATCCCCTGGTTGCCGCCGGAGAACAGATCGTAGTAGTTCGGCTGGCTCGGATGCGTGATGGCGTGCGAGTCGGTGAAGTCGGCACCCTGCGTGGCGAGGGAGTTGAGATACGGGGCGTCGGTGGTGTCCCCGATGATGTCCCCGTAGGAGTGGTTCTCCTCGATCACGACCACGACGTGGTCGGGCGTGGGAACGGAGGCGGCCCGCGCCGGGACGGCGGCGGTCAGGCCGGCGGCGACGCCGAGGATGGTGGCGGCCGAGACGAGACGAAGTCGTCTGTGCATCAGGTCTCCTGACACTGAAGTGGATGGGCCAGTCATGCCCATGGCGACAGTGCCGCTGTGTAGGAACCTCCACAAGTGCGCCTGACAACAGTTCACGGACC
This sequence comes from Streptomyces beihaiensis, assembly GCF_026274175.1. Taxonomy (GTDB): domain Bacteria; phylum Actinomycetota; class Actinomycetes; order Streptomycetales; family Streptomycetaceae; genus Streptomyces; species Streptomyces beihaiensis. Next base: position 107,516 of record NZ_JAPHNL010000001.1, on the reverse strand, counting down.
GTTCGCTCCGGTACCGCGTGTTCACCGCACGTTCGCGCTCCTTCTGATCCGGGACTCCCGGCATCCGGCACCGCTCGACACCGCCCCGGTCTGCTCCCGCGCTGTCGGCAAGCGGCGCGTCGGCGGCCCGCGGTCGGCCAGGAGCCCCGCCCCTTGTCGGGACGGAGGGCGGCGCCCTCGGCTCCTGGCCTGCTCAGCTCACTTCGGCTCTGTGGCGCGAAGGTCGTCGGCCAACGCCCCGGCTCATCCCACCTGCGTGTAGTCTCCGATGATCTCGTCTCCCAGGTTGCACCATGCGGTGCTTTCCGCGCTCGCCCACACCCAGGGCCCGTAGTGCACGTACTGGTAGCCGCCCAGGGTCTCGCACGTGATCACCTCGCGGTATCGACCCGAGTCGCACCAGGTCTTGTTCCCGTGGTGGCCCGCGCTGCCGACCACGCGCTGGCCCCAACACGACCGCAGTGCGGCGTCGCCGGACGCGGGAGCGGCGGTCGCCGAAGAGCCGCTGTCGGCCGCGGCACCCGGCGCGAGGGCCACAGCTCCCGCCATGACGAGCGCCGCCGAAGCCACTGCCTTTGCCACACGGCCTTTGATCATGTCGTCTCCCCTGTGTCGAACGGATTCGTCCCCTTGGCCGGCTCGCCCCGTCCGAGGGGCGGGCTGTCCGGTGCATCACCGTATGTGGCGTCGTGGGACGGCTGCCAACGTTTCGACGGGCCTCGAAATGTGCCCGGCCACCTGCCCGCTCGGAGCCAGGCCCCGTACCCTCAGCCTCAGCCGGCGGCGAGGATCCGCAGACCGAGCGGTGTGACGCTGTGCACGACGTGCTTGCCCGAACGACGGCTGCTGACCAAGCCGCCGTCGCGCAGCACCTCGATCTGGTAGGACGTGCTGGAGTGCGCGATGCCCACGGCGTGAGCGACGTCCGAGGACGTACGGCCGTCCCCGCGGGCCACGGCCGACAGCACGGCGGCGCGCGTGCGCCCCAGCAGACGGACCGCGCCCGCTCCCCACGCCCGCGCCGCCTCCCCTGACTCCTTGGCCACCGGATAGACCAGTACGGGCGCGAGCGTCGGATCGGCCGGAGCCGTCGGGCGCCGCCAGCAGAAGAACGACGGGACCAGAACAAGCCCCCGGCCGTCCAGAGCCACCTCACGGTCGACCGGATAGTCGACCTCGAGTACCGGATCGCGCCACCGGGCGAACGGGGCCAGGCCGTTCAGGAGTTCTTCGACGCCGCCGTCGAGCAGAGACTGGGTGCGGCCGTCGGCATCGGCCCCGACCAGCGCGCGCATGCGCGGCCAGTGCGGCCGCAGCACCGTGTCGAAGTACGTCCGCAGAGCGGCGGCGACAGTGCCGGGATCGGTGTCGGCCGGGCGCGGCGCGGTGCCAGGTCTGCCCGCCTCGCGCTGGACCCTCTCCAGCCGGATCAACTGACGAGTCACCACCCGCGAGGGCGTGCCACGGACCGCCTCCAAAGCGGCCGACAGGTCCGCAGAGGCGGACGGCGTCAAGAAATCCGGAATGTAGCCGACGCTGGGAATCAGCCCTCGCAAAGGGGACAGCGCCGCTCGCAGCCGCGCGTCCTGCTGCAGCCGGCTGCGCGTCGAGTCGCGCCACGCACCGAATGCGACCTGCCCCTCGCCGGTCTTCAACCGGCAGATGCTGCAGACGATTTCCCACACGGGGTCTGGGTTGCGTAACAGCCGGACCTTCTTCAGGTCGTCGGCGGTGAAATGCAGACGGAGCAAGAAAGCCTCTTTCCCGATACGCATCATGAGAGAGCGTCACACGCGACGCCAGGGGCAGCGAAAACCCCGCGCATAAGGCTGAAGAGACTTCCGGTCAGGCCCGCGCCACATGAAAAGCAGGCTTGTACAGCACATCAAGGACGTGATCACGGCGCATGGAACTTCCCCCTTGGGACATCCGCAGCGGGTCAGACTGCGAAACAGTGCCGGTCCGGCTCCTCCATGGTCGCCCGAACCGGGTGATCGCGCCAGAGCGGCACCGGCCACGGCCGACAAAGAAGTCGACACCGTCCCGTCGTTGTCGGCAGAGTTGCCGGTCATGACGAGCAGTGAGCTGTGGAACCGCGCGGCCGCCGACCGCTACGACGCCGAGGAGACCGCGATGTCCTCGGCCGCGGTCATCGGACCGACCATCGAATTTCTGGCCGAACTCGCGGGAGACGGACGGGCGTTGGAGTTCGCCGTCGGGACCGGCAGGGTCGGCGTACCGCTGCAAGAACGCGGTGTGCCGGTCGTCGGCATCGAGTTGTCCGAACACATGGCGGCGGTGCTGCGGCGCAAGGCCGACGAGGGCACGCTGCCGGTCACGATCGGCGACATGGCCACCACCGTCGTGCCCGGCGAGTTCGCGCTGGTCTACCTCGTCTACAACACGATCACGAACCTGCTCACCCAGGACGAACAAGTCGAGTGCTTCCGCAACGCCGCACGCCACCTGCGGCCCGGTGGCCGGTTCGTCATCGAGGTCGGTGTGCCGCCGCTGCGCTCACTGCCGCCCGGCCAGGTCGCGGTGCCGTTCGACGTCTCCGCGGACCATCTCGGCTTCGACACCTTCGACCTGGTCGAACAGCTCCTGGTCTCACACCACTTCGTCCCTGAGGGCGACAGCGGCCACTACCGGCGTGACCACTCCCGCCACCGCTATGTGTGGCCGGCCGAGCTGGACCTGATGGCCCGGATCGCCGGCCTTGAGCTGGAGCGCCGGGTCTCCGGCTGGGACGGGGCGCCGTTCACCCAGGACAGCCAGAAGCACGTCTCCGTGTGGCGCAAACCGGCCTGATCGAGCACCACCCGCCCGGACCAACTCTCGAACATATCGGGCGTATCAGTGCTCCGTCAGCGTGCGAACTTCTCGACGGCCGCCGGGGTGACGGGGGTGAAGAAGTTCACCAGGTTGCCGTCGGGGTCGCGGAACAGCAGTGACCGGTTCCCCCAGGGCATCGTGGTGGGCTCGTTGACGAAGTCGGTGACGAAACCGGTCAGGTTCTGGTGAACGCGGTCCACGTCGTCGACGAGGAACTCGGTGATCACGCTGTGGTTGTCCGCCGGGCGGGCGGATCCAGGGGCGAACAGCGGGACGGTGCGGGCGCCGGCGATCGCGAGGGTGGCGCCCGCGGTCTTGAGTTCGGCGAAGTCCTCGGTGGCCCACGCCGCCCGCACCCCTGTGGCTCGCTCGTAGAAGTCGACGAGGCGAGCGACGTCGCCGGTGATGATGCGGACCGAGATGAAGTTCATGGAAATTCTCCTTGGCTGTGCCGGGGTCGTACGCGTCGCAGGCTAGGAGAAATAGGGGACAGAATCGGTCCTGTATTCGCGTTAGGCTGCGAACATGTCACGTCCCACTGCCCGCGTCCTGACACTCCTGGAACTGCTGCAGTCGGGCGGGACCCGGACGGTGGCCGAGCTCTCCGACCGTCTCGGCGTCGAAGGGCGCACCGTGCGGCGGTACGTGGACCAGCTGATCGACCTGGACGTGCCCGTGGAGTCGGTGCGCGGCCGCTACGGCGGGTACCGGCTGGCTCCCGGGTACCGCCTGCCTCCGCTCATGTTCAGCGACGACGAGGCGCTGGCCGTCCTGCTCGGTCTGGTCGCCGGCCGTCGGGCGGGACTGACGACCGCGGAGCGCACGGCGAACGAGACGGCGTCGGCGAAGATCCGTCGAGTGCTGCCCAAGCACATCGCACACCGGTTCGACGCACTCCTGGAGGCTCTCGCCTTCACGGACCACGCCGGCGAGCGGGACCACCCGGACGCGAGCCTGCTGCTCACCCTCGCGGACGCGGTGCGCCACCGCCGGCCGGTCTCGATCCGCTACACCGACCGCGAAGGCCGACGCAGTGAACGGATACTGCACCCGTACGGGATCGTCGCTCATTCCGGCCGGTGGTACGTCACGGGAAAGGACGCCCGGATCGGCGAGGACCGGACCTTCCGACTCGATCGCGTCGCAGCCGCGCGCACCCTGCCCGGCTCGTTCGAGGCGCCCGAGGGCCCCGGTCCGGCACAGCGCGTGCTGTCCGGGTTCGCCACGGCCGAGTACCGGCACGAGGTGACCTTGCGCATCCACGCAACGGTCGAGCAGATCCGCGCCCGCCTCCCCGCCACCGTCGCGACCCTGGAGGAGCACGGGGTCCCGGCCGGGGAGGACCGGGCGACCGAGCGCTGGCTGCGCGTCGAGCTGCGAGCGGAGAGCCTCGACTGGTTGCCCGCGGTGCTCGCCTCACTCAACCGGCCGTTCGTCATCGAGCGCCCCGACGAGCTGCGCGACCTCGTCGTCGCGCTCGCCGACCGCCTCAAGTCCTGCGCCCACCATCCCTGACAGCGGAGGAGCCGATGCCGTGGAAGGTGCCGACGACGGGTGTTCGGGCTCGCCGGTCGGTCTGTCGACTCCTGAGCCGTCAGACCGTGAGCCCCTGGGCCGTCGGGCCTTCGAGTCCGGCCGACGGTGTCTTACGCGGCCCGCCTGTTGTTCCCCGTGGCGTCGGCCCCGTCGGTGCTTCTCGTCGCGCGGCCCGGTTGCCGGTGTCCGCGGACGAGGCGGAGATGGCCGCGTCGGTGAGCCCCGGCCGTCGCGGGGCGGGAATCCGCGCGCATTCGGTCCTCGATGCGATCCATGCAGAGGAGCAGCACTCCCAAGGCCGGCAGGAGCGAAAGAGCCACGATCAGCATCGGTGGCTTCCCTTCCTCGACTTTCCTCGGCGTCACCCGCCTTTCGCCTGCCCCGGTTCATGCCCCCTACTGCCGTGATGATGTGATGATTCCGTAACGTTGCGGATTGCCGTCGATAGCGCCGTCCGGGGCGGTCTTCACGGTCTTTGGCCGCGCACGGACGTGCCGGCCCGCCCGGGGATCGGGCGGGCCGGCACGGTCACGTCGTCGAGGGGCGGTCAGTGCATCGCGCCCAGTTCCTCCTCCTCCAGGCGGCTTTCCTCCCGCGCCTCCTCGATGTGCTCCACGACCCGCGCCTGCGGGAGCCGCACGCGCAGCGCGATCAGGTAGACGACCGCGCTGAGTACGAGGTTGAAGACGAAGCCCCAGCCCAGGCCGATCCAGCCGAGGCCGCCGTCATAGTCACCGATCCGGCTGATCAGAGCGAGGCCGGCCAGCCACGGCAGCACCCAGCTCGCGCCGGCACGCCAGTCCATCTTCGGGGCGTTGTTCTTGTCCACTGCCTGGAAGATCGCCAGGAGAACGAATCCGATGCAGATGGTGATGAACAGCTTGTAGTTGGTGTTCCAGCCGGCCCAGTACACGATCAGGTTCGCCGAGTAGAAGCCCAGGAACGGGATCACGTCACCGCCCGGGATCTTGTACGGGCGCTGCTGCTCCGGGATCTGACGGCGCATGACGGCCAGCACGAGCGGGCCCGACCCGAAGGACAGAACCGTCGCCGAGGTGATGAAGCCGACCAGCTCCTGCCAGCTCGGGAAGGGGAGGAAGACGATGAGGCCGAGGACGAACGTCACGGCCAGGCTGACCAGCGGCGCACCCTTGGGGGTCGTCTTGGCCAGAGGGGCGGGCGCGTTGCGATTGCGGGCCATGGCGTAGGAGATGCGGGCCGTCACGGTGGTGTAGATCAGGCCGGTGTCCGCCGGTGAGATGACGGCGTCCACGTACAGGATGTAGGCGAGCCAGCCCAGGCCGATCGCGCTGGAGATCGCGGCCAGCGGGCCGAAGTCGTTGGCGAAGGTGAGGCTGAGCCAGCCGTGGGAGTTCCGCAGGTCGCTGCCGGGAACCGCGCCGAGGAAGGCGACCTCCAGGAGGATGTAGATCACACCGGTGAGCAGGACCGAGCCGATGACCGCGAACGGTACGTTCCGCCGCGGGTTGTCGGTCTCGCCCGCGAGTTCCACTCCCTGGCGGAAACCCAGGAAGGAGAAGGTGATGCCCGCGGTCGAGATCGCCGTGAAGATGCCCTTCGCGCCACCCGGGGCGAAGCCGCCGTACTCGGAGGCCGACAGGTTGTGCCCGTGGAACGCGGTGAGGAAGAACGCCACGATCACCAGGACGATGACGAGCAGCTTCCACCCCACCAGGACATTGTTGACGCGGGCGAACCAGCGGATGCCGTAGTAGTTGAGCAGCACGAAGAACGCCATCGCGACGACCGCGACGGCGTAACCCAGCGACGTCAGCGTGTAGGCGCCGTTCGACTGGTGGAAGTCGGTGAAATGCGCCCACTTCGTGGCGTACTGGAGGGCGCCCTCGACCTCGATCGGCGCCACCGTCGCAGCGGCGATCCAGGTGATCCAGCCCATCGTGTAGCTGGCGAAGGAGCCGAACGACAGGTGTGGAAACCGGACCACTCCGCCCGAGACGGGGAACATGGTTCCCAACTCGGCGAAGCACAAGCCGAGAAGGAGAATCATCACCGCGGCTATCGCCCACGAGAAAATGGACGCGGGACCGGCGATCTTCGCCGCGTTCAACGCGCCGAAGAGCCACCCGGACCCGATGATCGATCCCACGCCCGCGAAGAGCAGGCTGATGCGACCCATGTCTCTGCGAAGTGCTGTTCGTTGTTCAGGAGCCTGCCCCGAGGGCTCAGTCAGCGCGGCCATCACCACATCCGTTCCTGTTCTGCGGCCCGCCCTTTCGAGGACGCCTGCTTGCCGGTGTTGTCGGGCCACCCTTGCCCGGCACATGGCTTTCCATGCGCGGTGAAACGTCCTTTACCAAATGATGAATCGGGGCTCCGGTTGCACGGCGTGCACCCCACACCCCCTAGGGGTTTGTGTGTACGCACGATCTGTCGTGAGGTCTCTGTGTTCGTGAAGAAGTCGGACAGTCCGTGAAGAAGTCGGCCGGGGTTCGACCGATTCGGGCGGGCGCGTTCTCCGCGGGAATGCGGTCCGCGTCCGGTACGCGCTCGGCGTGCTCCACTCTTTCGCTCGGCGGCGCTTCCGGCACGGCCGACCGTCCCACTGCGATGGTTTCCGGTCGGGTTCGGGATGCCGGAGCGCGCCACGGCGGCGGTCTTGGGCATCGCGCGCGCCACGGCCCGCACCACCGCACCACGAGTGCGACCTCCGCAAACTCGTGCGTGCGGCGCGGAGCCACTCGTCACATATCTGTCACATATGAGAAACACGGTGTCCGCATATCGTGACCGAACAGCGAAGGGCCCGCGTGCGCACGGCATCCGCATGGGCCACACTCCGTGGCTCACGCACCACTCACTCCACGTGAAGGAGTCATCACCATGCGCAAGTACGCCGTGCGTTGCACCACTGCCGTCGCGCTGACGGCGAGTTGCCTGGCGTCCGGGGCCGCCACCGCCCGGGCGGCTGCCCCTGCCGACGTGTCGACGTCCAAGCTCGTCCTCGCCGTCGGGCACAGCGGCATCACCGGGCGGATGGTCCCCGACCGTGTCGTCACGCTCGAATGCAACCCGGTGGGCCTGGCCGGCGACCACCCGTACGCCCTCAAGGCATGTGCCGAACTCGATCGGGTCGACGGGGCGTTCAACAGCCTTGTGACGCTGAACGCGAGCGGGTTCTGCCCGGACATCTACAGCCCCGTCACCGTCACCGTCGACGGGTACTGGAAGGGGCGGCACGTCGCCTTCGAGCACACCTTCGCCAACTCGTGCGTGAAGGACCGCAACGCGTCCTACCTGTTCCGGTTCTGAGGCAGCCGCACGGAACCGAGGCCCCGGACAATGTCGGTGTCCGGGGCCTCGGCCGCTTCTGCTGAACTACCCGCCCGGGAGCTGTCTCTACCACTCTCCCGCCGCCCCTTCTCCCCTGCGCCGGATCACCTCAGTGGTGCCGCGTGGGCCGCCGGGGCCATGTGGTCGGTGAACCAGTCGCGGGCCAGGGTCGTCACCTGCTCCAGGGCGCCCTGTTCCTCGAACAGGTGCGTGGCACCGGGCACGACCGCCAGGTCGCTCTCGCAGCGCAGCCGCGCCTGGGCCTCCCGGTTCAGGCCGAGCACCTGGGGATCGTGACCTCCCACGATGAGCAGCGTGGGCGCCGTCACCGCGGGCAGCCGTGCCATCGCGAGGTCGGGCCTGCCGCCGCGGGAGACCACCGCGGCGATCCCGGCGTGCGGCTCGGCCGCCGCCGCCAACGCGGCGGCGGCGCCGGTGCTGGCGCCGAAGTAACCGACCGCGAGTCCCTGGCACTCGGGTTGATCGCGCAGCCAGCCCGTCGCGTCGCCCAGGCGGCGGGCGAGCAGGTTCGTGTCGAACACGTTGCCGCGGTCGGCCTCCTCTTCCTCGGTGAGCAGGTCGAACAGGAGAGTGCCGAGCCCGGCCCGGTTCAGCCCGGTCGCGACGTACTGGTTGCGCGGGCTCGTGCGGCTGCTGCCGCTGCCGTGGGCGAACACGACGATTCCCGACGCGTCCACCGGGACCGTCAAGCGGCCACGCAGGACCACCTCGCCCGCACGTACACTCACCTCCCGGTCCGTGGCGGCCGCGCCCGCGGGGTCCTGCGTCGGCGTGCGAGCAGCCGCGGCGCGGGGCTCAGCGGCCTCCTCCAGGCAGGCGATCACCTCGGCGTCCTCGGTCTGGGAGAAGTCGACGTAGAACTGACCGATCGCGTAGAAGATCCGCGGGGCGTGCACACAGACCAACTCGTCGGCGTCCTCACCGAGTCGCTCGGCCCAGTCCCACGGCGCGACGGGGACGGCGAGTACGATCCGTGCCGCCCCGCGGGCACGGGCGATCCGGCAGGCCACGCGTGCCGTGGAACCGGTGGCCACCCCGTCGTCGACGATCAGTACGGTGCGTCCCGTGAGCACGGCCGGATCCCGGTCGCCCCGGTAGTGGCGGGCCCGGTCGCCGAGCACCTCGCGTTCGTGGGCCTCGACCTGCGCCAGCTCGTCCGCGGTGACCTGCACGCTGTGCATGACCTCGTCGTTGATCACGCGGACGTCACCCTCGCCGATCGCTCCCATGGCCAGCTCCGGCTGGTACGGCACGCCGAGCTTGCGCACCAGGCAGATGTCGAGGGGGGCGCCGAGCGCCTCGGCGACCTCCGCGGCGACCGGGACCCCGCCGCGTGGCAGGCCCAGCACCACGACGTCGGCGCTCTTGAGGTGTTCGAGGCGGGCAGCCAGCTGCCGACCGGCGTCCCGACGGTCCCTGAAGAACATGATCCGGCCTCCCGGTTCACGGCTACGGCGGTCCCCACTCGCTGTGCCCCATGTCTCCATCCTCACTCCGCCGGGGCAGGAATGCGCGCCTCGGCGTCCCGCCGCCGCCTCACCGGCTCCCCTACCCGCCGGTAGGGGCTCTTCGCGCTGCCGGCGGCGACGGGGGCAGCACGTGCCCCGGGGCGCCGACAGTGAGCGGCCCGACCGGCGCCAGGCACCGACGCCGCCCGGCGCTACGGACGACCTAGCATGGAAGTGTGCACGAGGGCGTGGTCACCCTGTTTCTCGCCGGGGACGTGATGCTCGGCCGGGGCGTCGACCAGATCCTGCCGCATCCCGGTGACCCGGCACTGCGGGAGGCGTACGTGCGTGACGCCCGCGACTACGTCGCTCTGGCCGAGGCCGCGAACGGGCCGATCCCCCGCCCCGTCGGTTTCGGCCGGCCCTGGGGCGAGGCGCTGGCCGTCCTGGAGGACGCGGCACCGCACGTGCGCGTGATCAACCTGGAGACCTCCGTCACCGCGGACGGGCAGTTCGCCCCCGGCAAGGGCATCCACTACCGGATGAACCCGGACAACCTGCCTTGTTTGACGGTGGCCCGCCCGGACGTCTGCGTGCTGGCCAACAACCACGTGCTCGACTTCGGCCCGCCCGGCCTGCGCGACACGCTTGATGCCCTGACCGGGGCGGGGCTGCGCACGGCGGGCGCGGGCCTGGACGTCACACGGGCGAGGAAACCGGCGATCGTGCCCCTGGGCGGGGGCGGAGCCGGTCGGGCGGTGGTCGTCGCCTTCGGGATGCCGTCGAGCGGGATCCCGAAGGAGTGGGCCGCCACCGAGCTGCGCGCCGGGGTCGACGTCGTCGAGGAGCCGACCGTGGCGGCCGCGGCGGCGGTCACCGAGCGGTTGCGGGAGGTCGCCGGCCCGGGAGACATCACGGTCGTCTCCGTCCACTGGGGGCCCAACTGGGGCTATCACGTCTCTCCCGCCGAAGTGCGCTTCGCCCACGCGCTCGTCGACCGAGGCGTGGACATCGTGCACGGGCACTCCTCGCACCACCCGCGCCCGCTCGAGGTCTACGGCGGCAGGCTCATCCTCTACGGATGCGGGGACCTGGTCGACGACTACGAGGGCATCGGCGGGCACGACGGTTACCGGGACGACCTGCGGGTCCTGTACCTGGTGTCGGTGGCCGCACGCACCGGCCGGCTGACCGGCGCCCGGCTCGTGCCGCTGCGAGCGCGCGGGATGCGACTCGAGCACGCGTGCGCCGAGGACACCGAGTGGCTGCGCGGCGTTCTCGGCGTCCACAGCCGCCGGTTCGGCACCCGCCTCGACGACGGACCCGACGGCTCCCTCGCGGTGCGCACCCGCTGAGCGGCAAGACGCCGGGCCCACCCTGTCCGACACCGCGCGGATCAGAAGAGCCGCGCGCCGAACCCTGCCAGGACGAGCGCGGGCCCACGCCGTACACCAGGACGGGGCCGACCCACGCGTGGCGCGCCGGCGACCGGGCCGCGCGAGGCGGGCAGCACACCGGTGCGCGGTGCGTGCGGGGTGACGTACCACCACAGCGGCAGCGCCGCGGCCCACACGAGCACGCACCGCGGGCACAATGCCCCGATCCCGTACAGGCATTGGCTCATCAGCCGGATCACGAAGGCGAACGCGCCGCGGACGAAGGCGTTGCGTTCGGACACCGCCCCTCCAGGCTCGCCTCGCCACTGCGGCACCCACCAGTGGCCGAAGGCCACCTATGTGTCCTCGGATGTACGCACCGTCCGCAGGGCTGCCGTTCGGCGCCGGTTGATCCGGTGGCCGACGGCCGCATCGTGCCGGGACCGCGTGCGATGCTGGACAGGTCCGGCTCGATGTCCGCTGTCCGAGTAGGGAGGGCCCTCGTATGTCGCTCGCGCTCACCCATGTCCCCGCCGACCGCGTCAGCGTCACGGACAGGGGCTCCGGCACGGAGCTGTTCGCGTACGTGTACCGGCCCGAAGCGGCGTGGGAGGCGCCCAAGCCGTATCTCCATCCGGTGCGCAGCCTGTCCGGTGGGCTGGTCACCGACTACCGGCCCAACGATCACCGGTGGCACAAGGGGCTGCAGTTGACCGCGTCCCACCTGTCGGGTCAGAACCTGTGGGGCGGCAACACGTACGTCCACGGGCAGGGCTATCTCGCCCTGCCCGAGCGGATCGGGTCGATGGCTCACGTCTGCTTCGACGAGGTGGCGGCCGACGGTGAACGGGCGGTGCTGCGCGAGCGGTTGACGTGGCATCCGCACGACGGGGAACTGTGGGCCGACGAGGAGCGGCGGGTCGAGGCCCACGACGTGGATCCGGTCGCCGGTGTGTGGTCGCTGACCTGGTCCTCCGCGGTGACCAACCGACGTGCCGAACCGCTGCGGTTCGGCAGCCCCACCACGCACGGCCGCCCCGCCGCCGGGTACACGGGGCTCTTCTGGCGCGGGCCGCGCGCCTTCCGCGGCGGCAGGGTGTTCACGCCCGGCGCCGACCGCGGGTCCGGGGCCAGGTCCGGGGACAGGGATCTGATGGGGTGCCAGGCGCCCTGGCTCGCGTACGTCGGTGAGCACGACGGCCGCGACGGCCACGCCACGGTCGTCTTCGAGCACGCCCCCTCCAACGATCACGCGGGGCAGCGCGGAACTCACCCGGCGCACTGGTTCGTGCGCACGGAACCGTTCGCCGCGCTCGCGCCGTCCTGGGCGTTCCACGAGGAGCTCGTGCTCGCCCCCGGCGAGACCCTGGCGCGTACGTACCGGATGCACGTGGCGGACGGCGCCTGGGACGAGGAACGGGTCGCCGCGCGCGTGAAGGAGGTCGGGTGGTGACGGCGGCGCCGGTCCACGCGGGGTTTCCCGGCGCGGTGGGGGTGTCGCGGCTGCGCGTGTACGACTGGCCGACGGTGGACGGAATGCCGGGCGGGGGCACGCCCCACGTCCATCTGGCGTGCGGTGAGGGATATGTGGTGACGGCGGGTCGCGGCGCCGTGCAGACACTGACGACCGACGGGTACCGGGAGACACCGCTCGAGGCCGGTGTCGTGGCCTGGTTCACGCCCGGCACCCTTCATCGGCTGGTCCAACACGGCGGCCTCGAGATCACCGTGGTCATGCAGAACGGCGGACTGCCCGAGGCCGGGGACGCGGTCATCACACTGCCGCAGGCCCAGCTGGCCGATCCGCTCACGTACGCGCGGGCGGCACGGATCCCGTCCGACGCGCCGCGGGCGGCGCAGGCGGACGCCGCTCGGGCCCGCCGCGACCTGGCGACGCGCAGGTTCCTCGAACTGCGCGCGGCCACCGTCGGCGGCGATCCGGAGCCGCTGGCGGCGTTCCAGGAGGCGGCCGCCGCGCTGGTGCGGCCGCATGTCGGGGCGTGGACCGCGCGATGGCAGCGGGGTGCGCACGCCGCTGCCACCGCGACCCGCGCGCAGCTCGACGCGCTGCGTGACGGTGACGCGCGGCACCTGGCCGGGGCACGCGTCTCGGCGACCGGGCCCGCCGCACGGGGGCGGTTCGGGATGTGCGGGCGTCTGGACGTCTATCCCGGCATCTGATCGCACGCCGGTACGGCCCGGCCCGCCTGTACCCCGGGTGGCGTCCTTCGGCATGCCGTGGCCGGGATGTCGCCCTTGCATGAGAGGGAGCGCGGCACACCAGGACGGGGCCGCCGTCCGGTCGCGCGAGGAACGAGGCCCGTATGCGTCGCATACCCGCGCTGACCGCTGTCCTGACCACCACGCTGACGGCCGCCGCGTTCGCGGCCGCCGTACCGTCGGCATCGGCCGACGAACAGCCGTCCTTCTCCACGACGCCCTCCCCCGCCCGTGCCGGCCAGTCGGTGATCCTCTCCGTCTCCGGCGGCTGCGACTCCGCAGGCGCCGTCGCCTCATCGGACGCGTTCACCAGCTCCGTGACCTTGTCGACCGGCTCGGCGGGCATCTGGACCGGCACCGCGACCGTCCGCTCGGACGCGGCCGCCGGACGCTATGACGTCGACGTCTCCTGCCAGGGCGGCGGCGTGTCGACGTACAGCATGACCGTCACCGGGGCCGTGACACCCACCCCGACGCGCCCGGTGCCCACCCAGGGAGTGCGCGCCGGTGTGGGTGGCAGCCAGGGCGGCGCCGACCTGGGCCGTCTCGGCGGTGGCGCCGCGCTTGTCGTGGCCGCGGGTGGCTACATGTGGCTCAGGACACGCCGCGGGCGCGAGCGCCGTCACTGACGGCTGTCCGGCGGGTCCTGCCGGTGTGTGTCAGGAGTGCGGCCGCACGCTGACGACGTGGTCCTGGTCCATGCCGCAGGCCGCGTACACGGTGTGTGCCGTGTGTGGTTTCACGTCGTTGGGGGGTGATGCCTCGGCGTGCGCGGCCGCGGGCGTGGCCTGGGCGGCCGTGAGGGTGCCCAGAGGGGTGGCGGCGAGGGCTCCGAGGAGAGCCGACGTGGCGAACATGGTGTCTCCGTCCTGGTCAGTGAGGCTGGTGGGCCTCGGGTCCCGGGGTGACGGTCGGGACCGGTGGCGCGTTGGACGACACGGGGAGGGAGGCCCGCTCCGGGACGATGCCGAGGGTTTTTCCGGCGGCGCGCTCGGCGGTGCGCCGGGCGATCTTGCCGACGATGTCGGCGGCGGGCTGGATCACGTCACGGGGGTTGCTCTGGGCCTGCGTCGACGGCGGGGGCGGCGGATCGGCGAACGCGGCGACGGTCGGCATGGCCGTGGCCGCCAGGGCGCCGAGAACGATCAGCAGGGCTCGCAGGCGCGGACGCGCGGACATGACGGGTGGACCTTCTTCCAGCCGTGGGGGGTCGGGGCCCGCCGCCGGCTCTCCCGGACGGCGGCGGGCTGTTCGCAGGGCGCGCGACACGGGTCGCTCGTGCCGTGCGTCACCGGTCAGGCGGCCCCTGCGAGCCGCGCCTGGCCCGGGTCGGTGCTCGGGGCGACCGGCGTGCGGTTCGGGCCGGCGGCCGCGTCCGGCCGCGGTTGCTGCTTCGGATTCGTGTCCGAACTCGCCGTGCCGTCGGTGTCGGCGCCGCCGTTGTCCGTGCCGTCCGGGTCGGGTGTCGGGTCCGGGGTCGGCGTCGGGTCCGGGGCGGGCGTCTCGTCCGTCCAGGAGGAGAGCCTGCCGTCCGGGGAGAGCACGACGTGCATGCCGTTGTGCTCGCCGACCGCCGGGCGACCGTTGGCGTCGAGCATGCCCACGCCCTGGAGGTCGGCCTGCCAGTGGTTGGCCGAGAGGCGGTAGATCTTGGCCGAGGTGCCGTCGGCGAGGGTGTCGACGCGGATCAGCTCACGCTTGGCCGGCTTCGGCTTGGGCTTGGGCTTGGGGTTCGGCTTGGCTCGGTCGGCCCACGAGGTGAGCGTGCCGTACGCGGTGAGCTTGACGTGGAGGCCGTTCAGGTTGGCCCGGTCGGTCTTGCCGGAGGCGTTCAGGACGGCGAACTTCTTGCCCTTGTAGAGGATGTCCGCCTGGTACTTGTTCTTGCCGAGCTTGTACACCTTGGCGATGTGGGCCGGGGCGGCGAGCCGGACCGTCTTCACGTAGGTGCGCTTGGCCTTGCCGTGCGCGACCGCCTGCTCTGCTGTCGCGGCGGCCGGAGCGGTGTGGGTGGCGGCGACGGCGCCGGAGGCGGCGCCGATGCCGATGGCGGCGGTGAGGCCGGAGGCGATGATCGTGGAGCGCCACAGGTTCGCGGTACGCATGATGAAGGGCCCTCTCGGGTCGCGGTTCAGGATGAGTGCCGCCGTGTGGCCTGTGATCGGTGTGCCCGGCGACATCTACGAAGCTACGCACCGGGCATCAAAGCCACCCATAGAGCAAGTAACAGTACGGACGCACCCATATCGCAAAACATGCGGCAATTCGCCTGCGAGGGCGTAAACCCTCTGCTCAGCAACAGCGTCAGAGCTCCGGCGCGTACTGAGCGAGGCCGTACCCGAAGGACCAGTCGGCAGGACCGTTCTCGGTCAGACTGACCACGACATTGCGCGGATGCGTACCCGCGTACGCGTCCGCGAGTTCGGCGATCCTTCGGTAAAGGGCCCGCTTCTGCCCGTCGGGGCGGCCCGCGCGCAGGGTGATCCCCACAAAGACCACGCCGTCGTCGCGGTCGCCGCCGAGATACCGGCCGTAGCGCAGGGCGCTGTCACGCCCGTCGTGACCGGTGAGGATCTGGAAGAGGTCCTCGGAGGGGAAGCCGAGCACTTCCACCAGAGCGTCGTGCACGGCCCTGCCCAGCGCTTCGAGGCGCTCCATGTCCGACCCCAAGGCGTCAATCCGCACCAGAGGCACAGTGTTCCCCTCCCTCGTCATCGGCGGACTCGCGTCGCCGTTCTCCGTACATGTCTCTGTACATACTAGTAGTTACAATTCTGATGCCGACTCCACCCCGGTTGGCCGCGCGTCAGCCGCGCCACGTAGGGTCCTCCTTTGTTTGCCCGTAGTAAGACGCATGACCAGGAGTTTCACCGTGTCCGCACCCACCAGCTCCCCGGCGCCCATCTACGACGCGCTCGTCGACGAGCAGGGTGACGTTCTGTCCGGCGCGCGCGAGGCCGCGCGTGAGGCCGAGCGCACCGCCGAGGACGTTCTCGACTTCGGTCACCTGAGCGCCGCGAGCATGGACGCCTGAGTCGTCCGCTCCAGCTTCTGCCACGAGCGGCCGCACCCGCTCGTGCACGTCTATTGACTCAAATTCGAACTCGTCGGTAGCTTCAACTATCAGCGCGCTGAACGCACCTGTCTCGCACGGAACTTGGCCATGAGCCGAGCCGGTTTCGAAGGAGCATCAGATGGCGATTCGCGTGTTCTCAAGCCGACTGGCGGCCGTGGCCGTCGCCGCGGGCGCAGCCATGGCGACGCTGAGCGCCCCGGCCCAGGCGGCCTCGGGCCCCGGGGTCTACGTGGCGCTCGGTGACAGTTACAGCGCCGGTTCCGGCGTGCTGCCGATCGACCCGTCCGCCAGCCTGCTGTGCGCCCGCTCGACGGCGAACTACCCCCACGTCATCGCCGAGCGCACCGGCGCCGAGCTGACCGACGTGACCTGCGGCGGAGCCCAGACCAAGGACTTCAGCACCGCGCAGTACCCGGGCGTCGCACCCCAGCTGGACGCGCTGGGTCCCGGCACCCGTCTGGTCACGCTGACCATCGGCGGCAACGACAACAACACCTTCATCGACACGATCCTGGCCTGCGCCTCGGCCGGGATCGCCACCGCCGGCCAGGGCCACCCGTGCCAGACGCTGTACGGGGACACGTTCGCCGACGACATCGACACCAAGACCTATCCGGCGGTGAAGGCCGCGTTGCAGGCCGTGCGGGACAAGGCGCCGAACGCGAAGGTCGCGGCGCTCGGCTATCCGTGGATCATGCCGGCGAAGGCCGAGGCGGGTTGTTTCGCCAAGATGCCGATCGCCTCCGGAGACGTCCCGTACGTGCGCGACATCGAGGCACACCTCAACAGCGCCGTGCAGCGGGCGGCGCAGGAGACCGGGGCCACGTACGTGGACATGTCCCGGGTGTCCGAGGGCCACGACGCCTGTCAGCCCATCGGTACGCGCTGGATCGAGCCCGCGCTGTTCGGCACCAACTACGTTCCCGTGCACCCCAACGCCCTCGGCGAGTCGCGGATGGCGAGTGCGGCGATCGGCTCGCTCGGGCTCGGCTGACCCCCGGCTCCCGCACGGCCCGGGCAGCCACTACACGAAGACGATCTCCGGGAAGCGCGGTGAGGGGCGGCTGAGCAGCCCCCGGTCGTCCCCGCCGCGCAGCCACCGGTCGAAGAAGGCGGCCACATAGGCCCGTTGGGCGGCGACCGCCCGGTGGCCGGGGACCGTGCCCACCCACTGCGTCAGCGTCTCGTGCGGCAGCCGCAGCCGCTCGGCGACCTGGGGGAGCAGGCTGGTGGCGTCGGTGTACGTGGCGTGCGCCGCGCCCTTGAGAGCCAGGTCGCGGCGCCAGGCGGTGCTGTGCCGCCACAGCTCACGCCAGGACGGCACCCGCACCCGGTCCTCCCCCTCACTGCCCATCAGGAGCACCGGCCGCCGCACTCCCTCGGCCGCCACCCGGGAGAAGTGCCCCTCCTCGTGGTCGTCCTGGACGTACGCGAGCACGCCGTCCAGGTTGGCCGCCGCGGCCAGTCGCGGGTCGCCGCGCAGCGTCTCTAGCGCGGCGAAGCCGCCCGCGGACTGGCCGAACATGCCGATCGGCGCCCGGGGCAGCCGCCCGTCGGCGAACGCCTTGACCACCGCGTCCAGGACCGTGTCCGTGTCCGCGAAACGCACCGCGGCCGTCTTGCGCAGCAGCGCCCGCACCGCGTCGGGGCCTCTCTGCTGAGCCGCGGCGAACTCCTTCGGCAGCACGCTCGTGGCCACGTGTCCGTCCGGGAACTCGACGGCGGATGTCTCATAGGTGTGGTCCACGGCGATCACCACGTGGCCGTGGGAGGCCAGTTCGTCGGTCAGGGTGGTGCCGAGCGTGCGCGGGTCCAGTACGCCCGGCGAGTACAGGACGACCGAGCGGGCGGCCACGCGGTCCAGCGGCGCGCCGCGGTGCGCGAACGTGCGCGTGGCCGACCAGTCGACGCGTCCGGCCGGCAGCCCGGAGAAGTTGTTGAGCCGGTCGAAGACAGCCGCCTCCCCCGCCGTCATCTGCGGGGCCCGCCGGTGACCGGCGACGGCGCGGGCCGGATAGCGCACGTCGACCATCAACTCCCGTGCGGCGGCGCCGGTCCACGGGTCGCGGCGGTCGCGGTCGACCAGACGCAGCTTCACCGCCCCCACGGGGTGCGGGCCGGTCGGGGCGGGCAGGCGCAGACGGATGAGGCCGGTGCCGCGACGGTCGGCGTCCGTGCGGCTCCTCGCGGCGGCCGCGGCCGGTGCGGCCGGCAGGGCCAGGAGGGCGGCGGCCGCGGCCAGTACGGTGCGGCGGGGCAGGCGGGTGTCGCTCGCGGTGCGGTGATCGTCCATGGTCCAAGGCTGCCGGAGCCGGGCCTGGCGGCACCATCCGGCAGGCCCGTACGGCCCGTTGGGGGAAATCCCCCAGCACCGTCGTCAGACTTCCGTAATGCCGTGAATGCTGGGAAAACGTCGCGCGCAGGCGTCGGATGGGGTCATGAACCTTCGCTTCCGTCCACCGGCGGCCGACGTGCCGCCGCACGACGCGCGGACCGCCACGGTCATCGGACGACTGCTGGGCGTCGCGCTGCTGGTCTGCTTCCTGACCGGGCTCGTCAGCCATTACCTCCAGGAGCCGCCGGGGTGGGTGCTCGGAGACTTGCCGACCCGGCCCGTGTGGGGCTACCGGGTCACTCAGGGCGCCCACGTCATCAGTGGGATCGCGGCGATTCCGCTGCTGCTGGTGAAGTTGTGGACGGTGTTCCCACGGCTGTTCGTGTGGCCGCCCGTGCGGTCGGTGGGGCATGCGCTGGAGCGGCTGTCGATCGCGGTGCTCGTCTCGGCGACGCTCCTCGAAGTGTTCATGGGGCTGTTGAACACCGCCCAGTGGTATCCGTGGCCGTTCTCGTTCCGGTCCGTGCACTGGGCGCTCGCCTGGGTGGTCGCGGGTTCGCTGGTGCTGCATCTGGCGGTCAAGGCGCCGCTGATCGCCGCGCACTGGCGGCGGCGCCGGGCCGGACCGGAGACCGGCTCACCCGATGACGCCACCGACGCCACCGTCCGCGCCCCCGGCAGCGGCACCGTCGACGCCGACCGGCGTTCGCTCCTGATCGGTGTCGGCGTCGCGGTCACCGCGGTGACCGCCGTGACCGCGGGGCAGTCCGTCACAGCGCTCAAGGGTCTGGACCTTCTCGCACCGCGCGACCCCGACCACGGGCCGCAGGGCCTTCCGGTCAACCGGACTGCGCGCGCCGCCCTGGTGCGGCGCGCGGAACTGGCCCACTGGCGGCTGACCGTGACGGGGCCTCACCCGTTCACGCTGTCGCTGGCCGAGCTGCGCGCCCTTCCACAGCACGCGGTGACGCTGCCCATCGCCTGCGTCGAGGGCTGGTCGAAGACCGCGCACTGGGAGGGCGTACGGGTACGGGATCTGCTGGCCAGGGCCGGGCTCCCGGACGGGGCGCGGCTGCGCGTGGTGTCGTTGCAGCGCAGAGGCGCCTATCGGGTGACCGAGATGGACCGGGCGTACACGCGTGACGGCCTGACGCTGCTCGCGCTGCGGCTGGGCGGCGAGGAGCTCTCCATGGATCACGGCTTCCCGGCGCGGATCATCGCGCCGAACCGGCCCGGTGTCCTGCAGACCAAGTGGGTCTCGCGGCTCGAGGTGATCTCCGCATGAGGGCGGCCGCGGGACTCCGGGTGGCCGCCGGGGCGACCGGTGCCGCCCTGCTGGGGTACGGCGCGTATCTGCTGTGGACGGACACGCGGGCGGGGACTCCGCTGCGGGTGGCGTGGTGGCTGGCGGGCGCGCTGGTCCTGCACGACGGGGTGCTCGCGCCGCTGGTGTTCTGCCTCGGCCTGCTGCTGGGGGCGGGGCGGGCGCGCGGTGTCGTCCGGGCGGGTCTGGTCACGGCGGGGTGTCTGACGCTGGTGGCGGGGCCGGTGCTGCTGCGGCCGGGGCGCCCCGCCAATGCGTCGGTGCTGCCGTTGGACTATCCGCGCAATCTCGCGCTGCTGCTCGCCGCGGTGGCGTGCGCGACCCTCGTCGGGGTGTGGTGGCGTCGGCGGGGGCGCTGAGGGCACGCGTCGCGAAGTCGGCTCGTGCGACGGTGGCCGGGGCGTCAGCGTACGGCGAAGACGAGGACGGTGGCGAGGCCGAGCGCTCCGCACACCGATGCGCTCATCGCGATGCTGACGGCCTTGGCGACGACGGCCGCCGTGTCACCCCCTTCCCGCACGCTGCGCCGCATCGTCCAGGCGGCTTCGGTCAGGAGGGCGACACCGATCGCCCCGCACAGCAGGACCACTACATCGATCATCTGACCATCGTCCGATATGACCCACCCGCGTCCGGGAACACGTGGCCCCGCGCCCGCCGTGTCCCACCAATTGGCCGCATGCCCGCACCCTGTTCGCTCACTCGTATGCTCGTACCGCCGACGACGGATCGATCTTGGAGTGACGCAGGTGGCGCGACGCCCGATACCGACGGGCCCCAGAGCCCTGGACCGCTTCGTGGCGTCCGATCCGGGGTTGTTGCGGCTGGCCGCGGGGCTGCGGACCGTCGCCGCGATCGGGCTGACCCTGGCCGTGCTCGCTCTGCTGGGATCTCCGGTGGCGCACATGGTGGCGGGCGCGATGACGGCGATGGTCGGCACGTTCGCGATCCGCGAGAAGACGGTGCGCGGGCAGGCCGTCACGCTGGCCCTCGGCCTTCCGGTGGCGCTCGCCGCGATGGCTCTCGGCGCGATGCTGCACGGGATGGTCGTGGTGAGCGACGTCTCGTTCGTGGCGCTGATCTTCGGGGCGGTGTACTGCCGCCGGTTCGGGGACCGGGGCACCGCGCTCGGTCTGATCGGCTTTCAGGTCTACTTCGTCTCGCTCTTCGTCGGGGCGTCGGTCGGTCAGCTGCCGCGCCTGTCGGGTGTGCTGGCGATCGCGCTCGCCTGCGGCGCGGTGGCGCGGTTCGCGCTGGTGCGGGAGACGCCGCAGCGTGTCCTCGGCCGGTTGCGGGAGGCGTTCCGGGCGCGTCTGGCGCAGCTGGTGGACGCGCAGACGCGGCTGCTGGACGCGGCCCCCGAGGACCTGGACGACGTCCTCGACGAGCTGCGGCGGCGCACGGCCCGGGTGCACGAGGTGGCGTTGCTCATCCAGGGGCGCCTGGAGGACGGCACGCGGGACGCGGCTGCGGCGTCACTGATCCAGCGGCGTGTCGCCGACGCCGAGGTGGCGGCCGAGCGGCTCGGCATGTTGCTTCTCACCGCCCGCAGCGCCGAGCGCGCCGACACGCTGACGCTGCATCTGCCGGGCGCTCCGGCCCCCGCCGTGGCGGCAGCGCCGCCGCGCGAGGACGAGACGACCGCGACGCTCCGCCGTGACCTGGCCGCTCTGCGCCTGCTCATGGCACGGCCGGTGGACGCCGACCGGGGCACGGCCGTCGCCCATGTGCGCAACCGTCTGCTGGGCTACCGCGACGAGGAGCGGATCCCGCCGGGTGCGACGCTCGCCGCGCAGGACGTGTTCCGCGGCATCGGTGAGGCGGCCCGCTCGGTGCTCGGCCTCAGGCTCGCGCTCGACGGCCCGCAGGACGAGTCGGACGACTCCCCCGCCACGACGCGTTCGCGCGAGGAGTTCGACGCGGAGGACGTGTCGGTCACCGGCGTGGACGGCGCGGAACCGGACACCGACGACGCCGGGCCGGTGGGCCTGGCCAGACCCACCACGCGCGCGGCCTTCCAGGTCTCGGTGGGGTCGGCGCTCGCGATCGTCGGCGGCGAACTGCTGTCCACACAGCGTTGGTACTGGGCGGTTCTGACCTGCTGGGTCGTCTTCCTCAACACGGCGTCCACGGGCGAGATCGTGGTCAAGGGCTACCGGCGGCTGCTCGGCACCGTGCTCGGGGTCGTGGCGGGGGTGCTGCTCGCCGGGGCGGTGGGCCACCACACCTGGACGGCGTTCGTGCTCGTGCTCGCGTGCGTGTTCGCCATGTTCTTCACGGCTCCGGTGTCGTACGCGCTCATGTCGTTCTTCGTGACCGCGATGCTCGGGCTGCTGTACACGCTGCTCAACACCTACAGCCTCGATGTTCTGGTGCTGCGCATCGAGGAGACGGCGCTGGGCGCTGCGTGTGGCATCGTCGCGGCGATGCTGGTGCTGCCGGTCCGTACCGACCGGCGCACCGACGAGCATCTCGCGACCGTGCTCGAACGCCTGGGCGACGTGGTGGCCGGGGCGGTGGAGCAGCTCAGCGGTGGCCCTGCGGTGGATCTGCTCGACCGGGCGCGGGACCTCGACACGGCCCTGGACGACCTGCGGGCCTCGACGCGTCCGCTGACGCATCCGATCACCCCGCTGCGCGGCCGCCGGGAGACGGCCCGCTACGTGGTGGCTCTGCTGGAGACGGCGGCGTACCACGCGCGTTCGCTGGCGGCGACGGCCGAGCTCGTGCCCTACAGCAAGCGGGTGGCGGCCGATCCGCGTCTGGGCCGGGCGGCGCGGCGCATCGCGGGCAACATCGAGGTCCTTGTCGCGCATGTCAGCGACAAGGACACATCCGGCAGTGTCGAGGCGGGGGCCAGTATCGCGGCGATGCTGGAGACCGACGGTCTGGGCGTGCCCGCCGCGAACACGGTGACGTTCCGTGTGCTGCGCCATCTGCAACGGCTCGACGAGGGGGTCAGCGGTCTCGCGCGCCCCCTGGGCGTGCCGTCGAGCACGCGCGCGTGACGGGGCCGGAGCCGGGTTCCCACCGATGCGGGAACCCGGCTCCGAGGCGCTCGGCGCCGGCTCGGTGGTGCGGGATCAGAGCTGGCCGGACTCGGAGATGGTGATCTTCGCCGAGGTGGCGCCGGAGCGCGAGCCCAGCGCCTCGATCTTCTTGACGAGCTTCATGCTGTCCTCGTCCGCGACCTCGCCGAAGACGACGTGCTTGCCGTCCAGCCAGTCGGTGACGACGGTCGTGACGAAGAACTGCGAGCCGTTGCTGTTCGGGCCCGCGTTGGCCATGGAGAGCAGGCCCGGACGGTCGTGCTTGAGCTTGAAGTTCTCGTCGGCGAACTTCTCGCCGTAGATGGACTTGCCGCCGGTGCCGTTTCCGGCGGTGAAGTCGCCGCCCTGCAGCATGAACTGCGGGATGACGCGGTGGAAGGACGAGCCGGCGTAGCCGAAGCCCTTCTCACCGGTGCACAGGGCGCGGAAGTTCTCCGCGGTCTTCGGGACGACGTCCTCGAAGAGGTTGAACGTGATCCGCCCGGCGGGCTCGCCGTCGATCGTGATGTCGAAGTAGGTCTTGATTGCCATGGGGCAATCCTTTCATCACTACCGCCGATCTGCCGATTCGGCCCGGCCGCCCCCTGCACGGCCGGGCCGTTCGCCTGTGCTCGACGGGGCATCCGGCGCGGCGTCAGCCCGCGAGCCGCTCCCGCGCCTGCACTCCGTCACGCAGCGGCCGGGTCCCGTACGCCTTGCCGAGGCCGTAGGGCGGCATGTCGCCGTAGATGCTCTCGTACGAGCCCTTCGGGACGGCGTACGTCTCGTGCCAGATGCCCACCTGGCCGCGGCTGTTGCGGGCGTAGCGGTTCAGCCGTGCCCACCAGGGCCGGTGCAGCCGGTCGGGGGCGGCGGCGTACGTGAGGAGCTTCTCCTTGGACTCCCAGTACTGCACGACGTAGAACGTCCACGGGTTCTGGGCGAGCAGGATGTGGTGGAGCAGCCCCAGGGAGCGGTTCCTGCTCAGTTCCCTGAGCATCATGGGCATCGCCCACATCAGCGGGAGCCAGCGGTGCACGGCCCAGAACCGGTTGATCCGCAGGCCGATGAGGAATATCACGACGTCCCCCTCGGCGGCCGCCGTCGTGCGTCCCGACTCCGGCTTCACAGGCATGAACTCCCCCAGACATGATGCGGCGGACGATGCGACACGGCAGGGCCGTCCGGGGATGCCGGAGAGCCCGTTTCCGTGGTTGGATAGTGACACTTTCCAATGGGGGTGCACAAGGGATGCGTCTTGCCGAACTGAGCGAGCGCAGCGGCGTGTCGGCCGGCACGATCAAGTACTACCTGCGCGAGGGGCTGCTGCCGCCGGGGCAGCGGATCAGCGCGACGCAGGCGGCCTACGACGAGAGCCATCTGCGCCGGCTCAACCTGGTGCGCGCGCTCATCCAGATCGGCGGGGTGCCCGTCGCCACGGTGCGCGAGGTGCTGCGGCACATCGACGACGAGTCGCTGGGCACGTCTTTCCGGCTGGGCGCGGCGTTGTGGGCGCTGCCGCATCCGCCGGACGCGCCGGAGGGAGATCCGCTGGCGGCCGAGGTGACGGAGGGCCTGGACGGTTTCCTCACGGACATGGGCTGGAACCACGCGCGCGAGCTGGGGGCGCTGTCGCCCAGCTATCGTTCGCTGATCAGCTCGGTCACGACGCTGGTCCGGCTGGGTTTCGCGGGCAGCCTCGACGTGCTCGCGCAGTACGCGCGGCGGATGGACGAGCTGGCGCGGCTGGACCTGGACCACCTGGACACGTTCCCCGACGACTCCCAGAAGGTGGAGTCGGCGGTCGCGGCGGCCGTGCTGTTCGAGCCGGTGCTGCTCGCGCTGCGCCGCCTCGCGCAGGAGGAGCATTCCGCTCGCCGGTACGGCCTGTGAGCGGGGCGGAGGCGGCGCCCTCTACGATGACGCCCGGACCGGTCGCTCGGTGCGGCCGGAAGGGGAGGGACAGTAATGATCATTTTCGGTACGCGCGGCTATGTCTTCCAGCTGGCCATGCTCACATTGGTCTGCGGCAGCTGCGGCAATCCCGCGGCGCACGCGCTGCGCAAGTACGTCACCAAGTTCACGCTGTTCTTCGTGCCGCTGTTCCCCATCACGACGAAGTTCCGTACGCAGTGCACGTTCTGCGGCGTCCAGCACCAGCTCCCCAAGGAGCAGGCGGAGGCGATGCTCGCGCAGGCGCAGGCGCAGGCGCAGGCGCCTCAGCAGGCCATGGGGCAACAGCAGCAGCACTTCCCGCAGGGCTGAACCCGCCCTTGCGCCCGCGCCGTCGCCCCGGCCATCGTACCGACTACGCCACCCGAAAGTAGTGACCCTTGTCCAGGTCGTCGAGCAGACCGGGCTGCGTGGGCCGCCATCCCGTCAGTTCCTGGCTCAGGACGCTGGAGGCCGGCTGGTCGGCGGCGAGGACCCCGGCCAGCCACCCGAAGTGCCCGCCCGCTTCCTCGGGCGGGACAGAGGCAACCTCGAGCCCCAGGTGCCGGCCGATCACCTCGGCGATGTCGCGCAGCGACACGCCTTCGTCGGCGACGGCGTGCAGGGTGGAGCCGGCCGACGCCTTCTCCAGTGCGACGCGGAACATGTGCGCGGAGTCGAGACGGTGAACGGCGGGCCAGCGGTTGGTGCCGTCGCCGTAGTGCCCGGCGACACCCTTGTCGCGGGCGATGCCGACCAGCGTCGCGATGAACCCCTTGTCGCCCTCGCCGTGATTGGTGCGCGGGAGACGGACGACGGATGAGCGCACGCCGCGGTCGGCCAGCGCGAGGGTCCACTCGGCCGTGGCCAGCCGCCCCACGAGGCCGGACATCTCGGGCGGCACGGAGCCGGGTGGCGGCACGTCGTGCCCGTCGTTCTCGGTTGCCACACGGCCGGGCTCCACGGGCGTACCGGAGGCCAGGACGAAGGGCTTGCCGGTGCCGACCAGCGCCTCACCCATCGCCTCGGTGGCCCGCCGGTCCGCGTCGGCCGCCGCCTTGAAGTCTCCTTGCTCGAAGGCGACGTCGTGCTTGAACGCGAGGTGGATGACGCCGTCGGCCGCGGCCGACGCCTCACGCAGGACGTCGAGGTCGTCGAGGCTGCCGCGGACCGCTGCGACCCCGGCGGCGGTCAGCGCGGCGGCGGACGCCTGCGAGCGGGCGAGCCCGACGACGTCGTGCCCCGCGTCGATGAGCTCGGCGACGGCGGCGGAACCGATCCAGCCGGACGCGCCGGTGACGAACACGCGCATGGGAGTGCCTCCTCCAAGATCCAGTCTCCGTGGTGCCGCACCGGGCGACCAGCGGAGTGATGTCAGGTCCTGTCATCAGGCTAACACCCGATGACAGTGACTGTCGTGACGAACGCCCGCGTGTCGCTCGGCCGACGCCCTTCGGGTGCGTCAGTCGGCCAGCGAGCCGAGCCAGTCGATGAGGGACCGGTTGACCTCCGCGGGGCGTTCCTGCTGGATCCAGTGGCCGCAGCCGTCGAGGATGTGGGACGCGGCCAGGCCGGGCAGAGTGCTGGGAAACGCCTTGATCGCGTCCGCCAGCCAGGTGGTGGAGGCGTCCAGCGCCCCGCCCACGAACAGCGACGGCTGGGTGATCGGGGCGCCGTCGTACTCGGTCAGGTCCTCCCAGTCCCGGTCCATGTTCCGATAGCGGGCCAGCGCCCCGGCCAGGCCGGTCCGCTCGAACTCGGCGGCGTAGACGTCGAGATCGCGCTCGGACAGCCAGGACGGCAGACGACCGGCCGGGAACCGGTCACACAGCCTGCCCCCTCGGCTGACGAAATGAGGGTCCGGCGCGCCCGGCGCGGGCATGGTGTCGGCGGACAGCGCGGCGTAGAAGCCGGCCAGCCAGCGGCGCACGTCGGGCTCGATCTCCGCCTCGGCGCGGCCCGGCCGCTGAAAGTAGGAGACGTAGAACTCCTCGGCCCCGCCCATCCGCGCGAACACCTCACTGGGCCTGGGCCCGCCCGGCGGAGTGTAGGGCACGCTGAGCAGTCCGACGGCACGGAAGACGTCGGGCCGGACCAGCGCGGAGGTGGCGGCTACGGTCGCGCCCCAGTCGTGCCCGACGATCACCGCGGTCCGCTCTCCGAGGGCGCGAACCACCGCGGCGCCGTCCTCCACGAGTTCGAGAATCCGGTAGGCGTCGACCGCGTCGGGCCGGGAGGAGCGCCCATGACCACGGACGTCCATGGCCACGGCCCGGTACCCGGCCGCGGCCAGTGCCGACAGCTGGTGGCGCCACGCGTACCAGGATTCGGGAAATCCGTGCACGAGCAGGACCAACGGCCCGCTGCCCTGCTCCACCAGGTGGGTCCGTCCGGCGGGCGAGGGCACCAGGCGATGGGTGCGGGGGGCGGCGGGCGAGGGCAGCATGGATCCTCCTGGACGCGGCACAGTACGGATGACCGGCGCCCATGGCCGGGCCGGAACCGACTGCCGTACTCCGGGCGGGGACACCAGCAGCAATCATTCAGCGGTTGGCACGTCGGCGCCCCGCCCGTTGCCGATTCGGCAAATCCGTCCGCCCGGCCGACGACCTCGCCCCGCGCACACCGACCAGGCGCGGCCGCCCCGCCCGGCACGGTGGAGTTCGCCCGCGACGTATGCCTGTCACGCCTCAACTCCCCCTCGACTCCCCTTTTCTCAAGTGCAGTTCATACCGTCCGACCCCAGGCGGCCCGGCCGTCGCGGGAGCGCCGGCCCGGGGCGCGGCTGACGGGCACGTCGCCGTGGTGCGCGAAGCCGTAGTCCTCGCAGCAGGCGCGCGGTCGTCCGTTGGAGCGGACGCAGGGCAGGCGCGGCGCGGGGGCGCCCCGGGTGCGCGCGGCGCCGGCCGCCCAGTCGGAATGGGGCGGCCGCATACGAATAAATAAACGCCCCGCCACATCTTCACGGACGCCGAGTGGAGGGCGCGAGCGTCGATCGGTGAGCCGCGCTGTCAGGAATTCGGGAATGAGCTCTTCCGATCGCGCCCGGATCGGGTGGGGGTCAACCCGGCCAGCGGCTCGGCAAGGTATGGGCGCGCCACGCCGGTGAAGGCAGCCTGAGACGGAGATGCATGATTCAGGACCTTCACATCATCCGATCGACCCCCGCCACTGACATGCCGTCAACCCTGTTCAGTAAGCCGCCACTACGAGCGCCAGGCCGATCAAAGCCGGAACGGTCTGCACGAAGAGGATCTTACGGCCGGCCGTGGCGGCCCCGTACGCGCCGGCTACGGCGACGCACAGCAGGAAGAACACTCTCGCCTGGAAGCCCGCCGGGCCGGACGCCACGGCGCCCCACACCAGACCGGCCGCGAGGAAACCGTTGTACAGGCCCTGATTGGCAGCGAGCGCCTTCGTCTCGGAGGCGAACTCGACACTCGTCCCGAATGCGGCTCGAGCCCTCGGACCGGTCCACAAAAACATCTCAAGGACCATGATATAGACGTGAAGCGCGGCGATGAGCAGCACCACGGCGGTTGCGAAGATCGACATGGGCACCAGGTTCACATACTCACCTCAACCCTCCAACAGCGCCTCATACCCAATTTCCCCCAACGTCGTAATCCAGCAGGATCGGCGCTGTGGTTCTCGCCGACATACCGCCAAGTTCCGAGGAAAGGCGCCTACGGACGGCAGGTTTTCCGCCGCCCGTCGTAAACGGCCGCCAGGACATCCTCGGGTCGCGCGGCACCCGCGCGACGGTGACGGGTGAAGGATGCCGACCATGTTTCGGGGAAGCCTCCCTCATGCATGGCCTGCTGACGGGGACTTGGCGAAGGATCCGGCGGCCGCGGCGAGGGCGGCCGTTCTGGCTGCGTGGCCGGGCAGTCGCGGGTCGGGGGCCGTGCGGAGGAGCACCAGTTGGTGGTACAGCGGTGCGGTGGCCGCGATGAGCAGTTGCCGAGCGTCAGTATGCGGTGGTAGTTCGCCGTGCTGGACAGCCCGGCTGACGATGATCTCGCAGCGCGCGTAACGGTCCTCCCAGAGTCGCTGTTGGGCCTGGGCGGCCTTCTCGGAGCGGAACGAGGCGGCGATCAGTGCTGCCATGATCGGCGGCTGTGCAGTCAGGGCTGCGTAGATCTCCTGGTTCAGTGCTGCCAAGTCGCGTTCCAGTGAGCCGGTGTCCGGTGGCTGCCAGTCGTCGTCGGACGCAGCGTCGAGGACGTCGGCGAGCAGGCCGCCGACGTCCCCCCAGCGCCGGTACACCGTGGTGCGGTGCACGCCGGCGCGGGCTGCGACGGCGTCAGTGGTGAGCCCGTCATAACCGTGTTCGCCGAGTTCCGCGACGACCGCGTCGAGCACCTGCTGTCGAATGCGGGCGGTGCGGCCCCCGGGCCTGCGGCGGGTCGGGGGCGGACGGGTTCCTTCCGGTCCTTGGTCTGCGGGATTCATTGCTCAATACCTTTGCTCGGGGCGGGTCCGTCATGGCAGGCTATTAAAGCAACAGCTGTCGCACTAGTGGAGTGATCGATGCTCTTCCGAAGCGTTCACCCGGCCGCGCGACCCTCGACGGCCACCTCGTTCTCGAATGCTTTGGAGCGCCTGCGTGCCTGCACAGATCACTGCACTCGCCGTCCGCAAGCCCTGCGACGGCGGGCTCGTTCTTGACTCGGCGACCCGCTCGCTCACCGCGGGCGGGCGCACCGGGACCACCAGTGAGAACGGACCGGGCGAGACCACCTTGCTGCCTCTGTGCGTCGGGTGTGACCGGCCCGATCAGAACCATGCCGTCGCAGAGGCCACCGGCGGAGTCGGCTGTCTTTCCCACGACGGGCACCTGACATCGCAAGTCACGGCCCAGCAGGTCACCGACCGGGGGCTGAGCGGTCTGCGTACGGTCGAGCCGCGCATGCGCCGCCTGGAGACCGCCATGGCCGACTGTGACGAGGCCGGCATGGCCAGGTACGGCGAACTGATGACGGTGTTAGAGCTGCTCGGTGGCTATGACGCCGACGCACACGTGGAACGCGCTCTGCACGGCCCGGGCCCAGGCCCGGGCCTGGGGCTGGGGCTGGGGCTGGGGCTGGGGCTGGACGAGTCGACCAAGCATCTCGACGACGGTGCCCTGAGCGGGCTCGAAGAGCCACCGCACGGGGGAACCACCGCGACGGTCTCCCACGACCGGGGCTTCCTCGAACGGGTTTGCCGCCAGCCTGTTGGAGGTGGACGCCGGGGCACGTCGCGTCATGCGGTACGGCAACGGCTGCACCCGTTATACCGCCAGGCAGACGGCTGCCCGGCAGCGCTGGACCTCGGCGCACGACCAGGGGCGGCCGACATCGACCGGCTCCGCGAAGCCACCGCGGCCCCCGCCCGACAGGCGGCCCCGGGCCGTCCGATGAAGGACGGCGGCGAGTTGGCCACCGAGGGGTTGGCATGCCCAAGGACGGGCCAGCCGAGTACGCAACGCCCAGGAACGGCTGCGCCGCCTCCTCGCCGACCGGGTCCCGGCCCCGCCGGAGCCGCTGCGCTCCCCCTCCCTCCTCCCCCGTGCCCCGCTACTGCGGACCCGCCGCCTACAGGGCGTCTTCCGCGACGCCGCCGGCATCGCCGCCGCAGATGCCGAAGCGTCAACTGCCGCACGAGGATCGGCTATCTCCCCCAAGAACCGCGCCCCGGGGGAACCGGCCGGGACCCTGCCGACCGCCTTCGCCGCTGGGCGGACAGGAGAGGCCGCCGGACGGGGCACGCCGCGCATCCGCTGTCTCTCGTCTTGTTCGACCGCGACCACCTCTCGCCCGCTCTCGCCGAGGAGCTGGAAACCGCTCTGACGGGGTACAACGCACGTCCGTCATCGTCGGCCATGACCGTCGGCCGCGTCGGCACCAGCGGAGCGCCCTTCTGGGCGTCCAGGCGATCGAGACATCCTCCGCCACCCGCTGAAATCCTCCGGCCCCGCAGAACATCCCTCAGGAAGGACCAATTCGTGATGCCGCCTGTTCCCGCCGACCCGACCGTGGTGCACCCGATGCCCGAACAGCCGCGGGTGGCACTGCTGAAACCGCTGATCACCTCGCCTCTCATCGAGGTCGGAGACTTCTCCTACTACGACGACCCCGATGACCCGACCGCCTTCGAGACTCGCAACGTGCTGTACCACTACGGACCGGAAAAGCTGGTCATCGGGAAGTTCTGCGCACTGGGCGAGGGCGTGCGGTTCATCATGAACGGCGCCAATCACCGCATGGACGGCCCCTCCACGTTCCCCTTCCCGATCATGGGCGGTTCATGGTCCGAGCACTTCGACCTCATCACCGGCCTGACCGGACGAGGCGACACCGTGGTGGGCCATGACGTCTGGATCGGCTATAGGTCCCTGGTGATGCCCGGCGTCCGCATCGGCCAAGGAGCGATCATCGCCTCCGGCTCCGTCGTCGTCGACGACGTCCCCGACTACGGCATCGTCGGCGGCAACCCCGCCCGCCTCATCCGCCGCCGCTTCAGCGACGCCGACATCAACCGGCTCCTCGCCCTGGCCTGGTGGGACTGGCCGCTCCAGCACATCACCGAGCACATCCGCACGATCATGTCCGGCAGCATCGACGACCTGGAGAACGCGGCGCCCGGGCACGTGGAAAGGGCACCTCAGGGCCCGACACCAAGCAGCACCACGGGCCATTGAACGAGCCCGGCCCAGGGCGACCTGCGCGGCGCCCCGCTCCCCTGTCCGCGATCCACCGTTCCAGCACCGAGAATCGAGCTGTCAGCATGCCTGCTTCACCCCACCACAACCCGCTCGCCGACTGGCTCCGCACCCATGCCGTCGCCCTCGATCACCTCGACCCCGAGGCACCACTCGACGATCTGGAGCCGCTGCGCGCCACCATCGGTGACGCACGTGTCGTCGCGATCGGTGAAAGTTCCCACTTCATCAACGAGTTCGCATCCATGCGCGAGCGCATCCTGCGGTTCCTGACCGAGAGCTGCGGGTTCACCGTTATGGCCTTCGAGTACGGCTTCAGCGAGGGCTTCACCCTTGACGCGTGGGCGCAGGGCGAGGGGACAGACGGCGACCTGTCGGCGCACCTAGTCGGAACGGTCCCCGTGGGGGTCGACGAGCCGCTGCGCTGGATACGTCGGCACAACCGCACCGCCGCAACACCGGTGCGCTTCGCAGGCATCGACATCCCGGCGGCCGGTGGGTCCTTGCTTCCCACTCTGGTCCCGGTGGCCGACTACCTGCGCCGGATCGATCCGGAGAGTCTGCCGGTCGTCGAGGAGGCGATACGGATCGCCGACTCGTTCGCCGGTGGCTCCGCGGCCGTCGCCGCGCCCGCGTGGGCGCGCCTGGCCACCGCCGAACAGGACGCCCTCAGTGCGATCCTGACACGCCTGCTCATCCGGTTCCTCTCCGTCGAACCGCTGTACGTGTCCCGCGGCGACCAGCACAGCTACGACATCGCCTTGCGCCGTATCGAAGGCGCATGCCACGCCGACTACACCTTCCGCGCCATGGCCGACCTCTTCGCCGGCAAAGGGCTGACCGCCGACACCTCGGCCCGCGACCTCTACATGGCCGAGTCGGTCCTGTGGCACCTGGAACGCCTCGGACCCGAGACCCGTATCGTGCTGGCGGCTCACAACGCCCACATCCAGAAGACGCCAGTTTCCTTCGACGGCCGCCTGACAGGGCTCCCCATGGGGCAGCACCTGCACCGCGCGCTGAACGACGACTACTTCGCCCTCGGTCTGACGAGCACCACCGGACATACCGCGGACATGCCCCGCGACGAGAACGCACCCTTCGGCTTCACCATCGAGGCCACCGCGCTGGAGCCGGCCGAGCCGGGAAGCATCGAAGCCGCGTTCGCCGACGCCGGGCTCGGGCTCAGCATCGCCGATCTCCACCAGGCAGGCCCGCGGGAGACCCACGGGAACGCGGACCTTGCCCCGGGCCCCGACCGCATCCGGATCCAAAGCGCCTACCTCCACACTCCCGTCCTTGAGGCGTTCGACGCCATCCTCCACACTCCGACCTCCACCGTTGCCGACAACCTCAGAGACATGCGAGACGCGTAGATGCCCCAGGCGGTGAGGCCCGCCGCGCGGCTTCGTTCATCCGGGGGCGGTGGGCTCGGGGACAGGTCCCCATGTACGCGGTGACGTCCCTTGGCGTACACCCGGACGTGCCACGTCCTGCCGGCCGAACCCGGTTCGATCCCCTCCATCGTCATGTCCGTGTAGGTCCACAGTTGCGGCTGCCCGGAAGGAGCGTCGATACGCGCCTCGGCCTGCTGCTCCCACGGCCCCGGT
The DNA here is from genome assembly GCF_026274175.1 of Streptomyces beihaiensis. Classification (GTDB taxonomy): domain Bacteria; phylum Actinomycetota; class Actinomycetes; order Streptomycetales; family Streptomycetaceae; genus Streptomyces; species Streptomyces beihaiensis. The sequence continues at coordinate 74,756 of NZ_JAPHNL010000001.1, read as the reverse complement.
GCCAGCGGCGGCGCCTCGTCCCAGACTTCCGCGCGAAAATCCGCGGTGTGCGTGTGACCGGCACTGTGCACCACCATCCGTGTTCCGGACGCTGTTTTGAAGGGCACGTCCTGCGCGGGCTCGTCGTCGAAGGCGTCGATGTCCGCCGCCGCATCCTGCATCCACAGCCCGTAGAAACAGACCTCGGCGTCGAGCTCCTGCGTGGTGAGCAAACCCGTCGTCCAGTTCCTTCGCCCCGTCTCACCGCTCCGCCAGGGGGTCGGCGCGCCGCCCGGGCATCGCCACCGACCGCCTGAGGCACCGTCGGGTCGTCAGGCCGAGGACGTGTCCATCCGGTCGGCGCCGCCCGCGTCCGAGTCGGAGTCGGAGTCGGTGTTGTAGTTCCAGTGCACCCCGTTCTCGATGTTCTCCTCGTGGTCGTCGCAGAGCAGTTCCAGTGAGGCATAGGTGCCACCGGCGTTGACGACTGCTGTGTCGATCTGGGCAGCCAGCATCTCAGCGCCCTCCAGCGTGTAGTTGGCAAAGCCCAGGTTCGCCGCCTTGCTCGGCCAGTACGGGCCCGGGGAGATACCCGTGCCGTTGTAGAGGGAGATGTAGCAGGCGACGCAGGGACGCTTGGTGCCCACCGTCGTGGCCGGGGTGACGGCGCCCGGGGGCAGCGCCTCGGCGAGACGCCGTTCCGCGTGCAGGCCGTCGTTCTCCTTGTCCACTTTGGCGGGCACCTCGACCTTCGCGGAAAGGGCCCTGATGATCGACTGATAGCCGCTGGACATGTCCTCCTCACCCGTGAGCCGGCTCTCCGCCTTGCTCCGGTGCCGCCGGCTCCGGCCGTCGAGCGACTCGGGCGCGTTGCCGTCGATCAGTGCCCTCAGGAAGGCGCTACCGGTCTGCGTCTCCTCGGCGAGCGCGCGCAGGGCGTCATTGGCCGTGTTCTTGTTCGCCGAGATGTAGAGCTTCGCTTCATGGACGGTTGCCTGCACCTCTTCGGGCGCTTTCCTCAGGCCGTTCAGATAGTTGAGGGCAAGCGTCGTGATCCACCGTGTGCTCTGACGGCTGCGTTCGTCCTCCGGGTACGGCCGGGGCTCCTTGAGGTTGGCGGTGTCGCCGTAGATCCGCGCCTTGGCGGTGCCGTTGAGGTTGCCGGCCTTCGACCTCTCGGACGGGGCGTCCGTCTTCGCCGGCTTGTGGATGGTCAGACTCTGGTTGGCTCCGTGCGGCTTCCAGCCGAGCTTCACCAACTCGGTCATGAGTGCCTCGGCGACGGTCTTTCCTCGGGACTTCTTGGCTTTGCCTTGCGACTTCTTGCCGGCCCGCTTGTCGGTCGTCTCCTTCGGCATCCGCTGTACCGCCGCGGCGCCCTTGTTCCTTTGGGCCGCCGGATGCCCCACACTCACCCGTTGCACCGGCGAGGACCCGGACAGCGTACGTACCGCGTTGGCGTTGGCATCGGCGGCACGCTCGAACCGATCGGAGGAGTCGCTGACCCGCAGCCCGCCGCCGTTGTCGGTCCCCGCCACGGGGCCGCCGACCTCCGCCGCGAACTCCCTTTGGGCCCCGTCGTCGTGGACGCGCACATCGGAGAAGTCGGAGAAGTCCGCGCCGAGTCGCCCCTCCATGTCGCCGCGAACCTCGCCGTCCAGGGGCTTTCCGGAGCTGCGCAGGACATCCGGGGCGGTCGAGCGCTGGACGTGGGTGGTCTCCTCGCCGTGGCCGCAACCGGGGCCGTGCGCGTGCCGTTGTCGCGCGACGAGCCGCACGGCGGCGGCGTTCCCGGCGTTGCGCTGGATCCGCATGATCGACTGTGGGGTGAGTGCCGCCGGCACCGGCACCTCACTGGGAGCGAGCCGTGTCAGGCTCGCCGGAGAGCTCGGAGGCCGCCTCGCCGCGTCCTGTTCAGTACGGGTGTCGTGCGCGCGCATGCTCACCTACTCACTCATGATCTCTCCGTCAAGCCTTCAGGATCCTCCTGTCCGAAGCGGTCAGGAAAGGTCCGTTCGGACACGTACAAGGGCAGCACTCGATGCCCTCGCCGACGGATTCGACGCGGCCTGCGCGAGACCGCGGTGGCGGGCCTCGGCGATCGCGGGCCATAGAACGTGGAGGCTGCACTCGGCCTCGCGCCGCTCATCCTCCGCGTCGGCCACCGCGACAGAGGCGCCTTCGGAGTCGATGTGCTCGGCCAGGTCCTGCGCCAGGCATCCGACGGGCGGCTCGCTGTTCTCTTCGCCGACCCCAACCGCCTCGTCCGGCGGTTCGCGTACCGGCTGGCCATCGACGGCCGGCTGCTCCGCCCCGCCGAGCTGGCTCGCGCGGCTGCCGGGGACCAGGACACCGTGATTCAGGACCTGTGTGCCACAGCGGCGCTCGCCACTGTGAGGGATGAGGATGCCTACGAGAGTGTCCTGCCTGCACTGCTGTCCACGCGCAACCCGCGTATCCGTTCGGCCGGCGTCACCGCGCTGCGACGGTCGGGGCGGTCGAAGCAGGCGGAGTCGTTTCTCGCCGACCGATCCGCGCTCGTGCGTGCCTGCGCCCGGTATGTCATAGGACAGCAAGGAGGTGACCCGGCGGCCTGGTACCGGCAGCGATGCACAGCACCAGAGGATCCCGAGTTGCCGCCCAACGCGGTCATCGGGCTGGCCGAGTGCGGGAACCGCGCGGACGCCGTGCTGCTGCGGCCGCTGCTCGTGCACGCGGCGGCCAGGGTGCGGGCACGAGCAGTGGCAGGGCTGCGGGCACTGGACTGCGTGGACGTGAACGAGTTGCGGCCGCTCCTCGACGACCCTGCTCCCGGGGTCGTCCGGGAGACAACCGCCGCCCTGCTGCCCTCGCCCGAGGAACTGCCCGCCGACTGGCTCTTGGAACGCACCAGCTCCGAGGGGCCGCGCCATGTCCGCGTCGCTGCGTTTCGGCTGCTCGACGCGCGTGGCGGCATCATGGCGCTACGGGCGGCTGTCGGTCTGCTCCAGGACCCGGACGCGAAGCTGCGCACCTGGGCCACGCAATCCGTGCAGCGCTGGCATCCGTCGCCGGACGGGCGGCGCGGCGACGCGGAGGTCGCTGAACTGCTCGACCGGAGCCGACACCTCTTCAGCGACCACGTGCTGCGTCGGCGCAAGTGGGAAGCCGGAGTGGGCAGCTGACATTGCAGCGCGGTTCAGACCTCTGCTCAGCGCTCTCCGCCCGGTGACGCCCTGGCCCCAGCATGCCTTCCTCGGTGGCAAGGATCGTGCTTCGGCTCCTCTGCAGGCCGCGCCGCCTCCACCCGCGCCAGTCGTTCACCAATCCAGGTCCGGTAATCATTGCCGCTTGGCTTCAACCGTTTGAGCCGGCCCTGTTCCGGCTTGAGGGGCCCCGGCTCACAGCCGGCTCACAGCGGCAGAGGGCCAGTGGGGGTCAGCCGGTCCCGAGGGCCGCCGACACGGATTTCAGGCCCGACCGCACTCCCGAGCGAGCGCTACGAGACGTACGCCGCGGGACGAGCTACGCGCCCTCGTCGTCACCGCGCAGTGAATGGATCATGCTGTGCAGGATCCTGAACGCGTCTGACTGCTCGGTCTCGGTCAGGCCGGCGAGCATTCTGGCCTCGACGGACCGGACGGCTGCGCTGGCCTTCTCCAGGCTTCGTCGGCCGCGAGGCGTGAGCCGCGCGGGAAGCGCCTTCCCGACAGGCGGCTTCGGGGGCCTGGTCACGCAGCCGTCCTGTTCCAGGGCCTGGAGCAGCACGTTCATCGTCTGCCGCGTCACGAACGCACCGCGCGCAAGCTCGGAGTTCGACAAGCCCGGTCGTTGCGCCAGCAGCTCGAGGCAGGAGTAGTGCGTCACGCTCATTCCAAGCGGCCGCAGCACTTCCTCCATGGCCGCGCGGAGGGCGCTCGACGCTTCCTTGAGCAGGTAGCCCAGTGACGTCTCCAGGTCGACGCCAACACCTTCTTGACTCATGTCAGCATTCTGACATAGCTTGATGCGTGTCAGAAAACTGACACGCAAGAAGGAGAGCGTCATCATGCCCGCCACCGGCCCCGACTTCATCTCGCTCCAAGTGCGCGACCTCAACGCTTCACAGGCGTTCTACGAGCAGTACCTGGGCCTCGTCCGCTCGCCGGCCGGACCCCCGCACGCCGTCGTCTTCGAGACGAAGCCGATCGCCTTCGCACTTCGCGACGTCATTCCCGGCACCGACCTCGCATCCGTCGCTCAGCCCGGCATCGGTGTCGCGATCTGGCTCCACGCCACCGACGTCCAAGCCATCCACGACGCGCTCGTCGCCGGGGGACACACCATCGTCTCCGCGCCGATCGACGGCCCCTTCGGCCGGACCTTCACCTTCGCCGACCCCGACGGCTACCAGGTCACGCTCCACGACCGCGCTTGATCACTCGGACGCGTCAAGGCCCCCTCCCCCGCGGGGCCGCGCCCGGCAAGCAGCGCACATGGCCGGTGCCAAGGCTCTGGCAGGCATGACGCAGGGGCGACCACGACACCGAGGTCGCCCCGCCAGCGGGCCGGGCCCTGCTGAAAATGAGGGATGGTGTATCCGTCCCAGGGGCACTGATTCGTTCCGGGCACGAGATGGCCGGTCATCTCGCCCTCCAGGGCGGAGTCCAGCAGCCGCTTCGTCAGCTGCTGAAGCAGCCCGCCCTCACCGGTCAGCTGCAGGCCCTCGGCCCGGGCACGGCCCCCCAGCTCGTCGATCAGCTGCTCGTCCACCGCCTTCGACGACTTCGGCTCAGCAGCCCCGACTGACCCGGCCTCGTTCACGTTGTCGCTGGGCATTGATGCATCTTCCTCGATCAGGAGCTACACCGAACGTTCTACGGGCCCCATCCGGGGCCCCGCGCCGTCACGGGCATCTGGACGGAGCAGACGGCGCAGGACTGCCACTACCGCGACGCCCGCCACTTCGGGGTCCCGGGTCCACCAGATGCTCATCGAGCCGGCCGGACGCCGCAGGGCGGGCAAGCAAGTGGGGCGCGTTCGGCAAGGAGTTCGACCTGCACACCGGCCCGTAGGAGCTGTGCTCATGGACACTTCGACAAGCGAGGCCACATTGGACACGTACAACCGGCCGCCCGAATAGACGCTGTAGGACGCCCTTCAGGCCGATCGAGAGGCACCGGCGCCTCCTCCCTCGTCGGCGCCCGAGCCCGGGTTGAGACCGCAGAAACGAACCGACGATCGGCCACGCCACTGCGGCGCCTGGCCGGAAACCCGTGAAAGACCGGCCGAGCCCGACGTCACCCGCCGGGCGGGACCCGTCGCGGGGCCGCGGGTACGGCCTGTAGATGAGCCGCAACGCGTGCGACGGTCCGGGCATTGTCCTCGAAGAGATGCGCCTGCATCCCGGCTGCCCGGGCCGCCTCGACGTTGACTGCGGCATCGTCGATGAACAGGCAGCTTTCCGGCCGCACGTCCAACCTGGCGCACACGGCCTCGAAGGCGCGCAGGTCGGGCTTCTCGATGCCGGTCTCGTGCGAGTAGACGACCTGTTCGACGAGTTCGTCGAAGTGGTACAGCGCCGTCTCCCGCTCCCGGGCGCCGACGAAGCTGTTGCTCAGGATTCCCAGCCTGCAGCGTCCGCGCAGTCCTCGCACATAGTCGATGAGTTCCTCGTTCGGTGTCCCCAGGTATTCCGTCCACAGATCAGCCATGAAGGCTTCAACCTGGGGGGCGTCGAGTCCCAGTCGGGCCGACACCTGTTCACACACCTCACGCTCGCTGAGCCTGCCGACACTCCCGGCCCGCCACACGTCACGCATCCGGTCACCGACAGTGCCGGGCCGCAGTTCCAACCGCTCTTCCCACCGTTGTACCCATCCCGTCTCCGGCGTGATCTCCAGCACCCCGCCGATGTCGAGAACGACGCAGGTCGCGGTCATGTGCCCCCTACCCGTCCCGGCCTGAACAGCGAACGCAGACCGCCCGCTCATGTGATCCACACAGACACTGTCGGCCCACCCCCCGAGGCAAGGTCAAGCGATCCCGAGGCTTGTGACAGCCCTGTCGCAACGCTCGCCGTCCGGCTCGATCGACCTCCCGCGTCCGCGAAGGCCGCCCAGGGGGCGCCGGACGGCCTTCAGGCACAGCCGGACGGTCACCGCGAGCAGATGCGGCGGGGCTGCTCCACGAAGCGGATGCGGCGATGCCGACAAGGTGCTGGGTGGCGACGATCACGGCAGTCGCGGCGGCCGGTGGTGAGCGACCAACACGACAGAGCAGCCAAGCCGCCCGGAGGCGAGGCCGCCGGTCACAACGGAACTCCACGCCCGCTCCAGCCAGGACGCAACCGGGGCCGGGGCGGCAGGAAGGTGGACGACCGCGGGCGCGCGACGGAGGCCCCCTCGTGTCTCGCCCCGCGGCCGCCGGCAAGTCCTCAGGGCAACGACCGGTGGCGCGGCGTCACCCGACGTTCCAGGAACGCGAGTGGTAGACGCTGCTGCAGTTGTCGCGTCTGACCCACGTCCTGTCGCGGCAGATCTTCAGCGCCACCCGAACCTTCGAGGTGAACGCGTCCGTGATGCTCCCGTCACGGTTCCAATACAGAGTTCCGTGCTTGTAGGAAGCGTGGACTCCTGTGCACATCTCCACCCGGTGGTGCTGACTCTCCGGAGTGGTGGACCAGTACGACCAGCCATCGATCGTCTCGTACTGCTGCGCCTCGGCGTAGAGATAGACGCAGTTACCGTCGCCCTTGGTGTCGTCCAGCCAGTAGTCCAGATGGATGTAGTGGTTCCTCGACAGCCACACCTTCCCCCACCCGTTGGCACCGGTCGTGGACCTGTGCCAATGGTCTGCGGCCAAAGCCGGAGACGCAGACATGACCCCCAAGGCGACACTGGCGGCAGTCACACCCAGAACTCTGCCGAGGCGACGCTTTCCCCGAACCTGCATGATTCTCCTCGCTCACTCTTGACGGGGTGACGCGCAGTAGGCTCCCTGGCCCGGCATAGCTGAACAACTCGTTTCGGCGAGGGTTGAAAAGTTCGAGCCGGAAGAGAAGTTGACGTGTTCGCGCACCCGTTGCCGTCAGGGAGCCGCATCAGGTGCCTCTTCTCAACCGTTCTGTGAGGGCTCGGCCCTGTAGAGGGGTGGGCCGAGGTTCCGAGAGGCGGGGCAGCAGGTGCGGGAGATGAAGATCGACGGCCGACTCGACCAGTTCCGTGTAGACCGCCGCGGCGAGTGCGGTCCGCCTGAACGGCAGCGCCGCCATGGCAGCGGCGATGAGGGCGGCCGGCCCCCGCCAGGGGCAAGCAGCAGATGCAGCAGGGCCCAGCCGCCGAGGGCGAAGGCGACGTCCAGACGGGCCCGGGACTCGGTGAGAGTCTCACGGGTAGGCGTGGGCAGCAGGAGCCACAGACGGGGCCGGACGGTGGCGAGGTCGATGCCGTACTCGGTGTTCAGCCAGACGTCAGGGGCGTGCAGCCGGTCGCCCAGCCAGGTGGGGTGCTGCGGCTCGGTCAGGGCGATCGCGTTGCGACTCGCGGCGTCGGCAGGGGCGTGCTCCTGCGCTCATAGGCGGTGTTCGCGCGCTGCCGGGCCGTGACGCGAGCGGAGGTCCTGCGCGCGAAGAGAGTAGCAAGGGGCCAGGGCCAGGGCCCGCACAGAGCGCGTTCCACCGGGGTGGCGAGAGCCTGGGCGCGGGCCCCGGCGCCCGCCGGGACGGGGACCGCGGCGAGGATCAGCAGGACGGCACGCGTCGCGAGGGCGGCCTGTCGACCGGGCGCGGCAGCGGTGAGCGCGGTCAGACGTCCCACAGCGCGTGTCAGTCGTTCCAGTGGCGCTGGCCGAGCCGTGCGGCCGCCGCGGCGACCAAAAGGCAGGCGGAACCGGCAGGACGAGCAGAGCCAACCAGCGCTCGGTCGGCCTGCGGCCCAGCTCGGCGAGGAAGCTGGTCATCCGGCGCTCCCTCAACCGTCCGCGACGAAGCTCGGCACCCGTTCGTGGACCAGGCACTCCAGCGGGGGCTCGGTGGCCCGGCGCTGCTCAACTCGTCGGCAGCGGCCGACCGGGCAGACGTGGGCGCCACACACTGGTGGTCCAGGGGCGCCGACCCGAGTGGAGGCGGAGCGTGACAGCAGTGGATCGAGGGAGGCGTCGAGGCCGAACCCATCGACCGCTTCGGTGATGTCGGCACCTTCGCGTGGTCGGCGCACCCGCGTGTTCCAGCGTCCCGCGCGGGCTCCGCTGATGTCCCCGCTCAGGGCGGCGCGCAGCGTCGCCAACTCCCGGCAGAATTCGGCATACAGATCTGCGTCTTCCGCGTCCAGGGGTCGATGGTGGGACCGCACGCCACCCCTGCGCCCCCGAATGCACATGCGCGGCCCAGTTGTTCAGCGGCCGGTCAGGGTGACGCTCGCGCAGGCGTCGTACGGCGTGGTGCAGGGCGTGGGCGACGGGCGGACTGCCGGGGGCAGCGGCCAGGTGGGCGTACACGGTCTGGGAGATCTCGGCCGCCGAGGGCGTCGTCGACCCGCCACAACGTGCCGGTCACCTGGGCGAAACCGGCGAGGTGCAGCGCTCCGGCGAGGTGCAGCGCCGCATCGGGCAGCCGGGTGCCGATCCTCACCGCCGTGGGCACCGGGCGGGTCGACGTCGAGGACGAGCCGGCGAAACTCCTGCGAGGCGACAGCCCTGGCCCGCTCCCGACGTCGGGGGGATGCGGCCCTCGCGCAGACGGAGACGATCCGGCATGCGCTCAAGCAGGCCCGCCCCGCCGGGCTGCACATGCCGCGGCCCGCCTCCCACGGCGCGGGGTCAGGATGCGCACGCCTCAGCGGTCATCAAGCGGCGCCGGACTGTTCTGAGGATCTTCCCATCTCGGCCTCGCCGACAGCTAAGTTGTCGATCTATGGATCGACGCCCCCTCAAACTCGTGGTCGATGTCCTGCTCATGCTGGTCGGGACCCTGTTGGGTATCGCGACGAACTACGCGACCGGTGAGTCGGACCACGTGCCGCTGGCCCTGCGGCTGTTGCGGGACTGGTCGGTGCCGCTGATCGGCGTCGCGCTGGTGCTGCTGGTCGGCGGGCAGATCGCGCTGCACGTCCTCGATCGGCCGACGCCGGCGCGCCGGGTGTGGAACCACACGCAGCCGCCCTACCCGGGACTTGAAGCCTTCACCGAGGACGACGCGGCCGTCTTCTTCGGGCGGGACCGGGAGATCGCCGAGCTGGTCGGGCGGCTGCACCCGACGGCGCCGAGGCGTGCGCAGCGTTTTGTGACCGTGGTCGGGCCGTCGGGGAGCGGAAAGTCGTCGTTGGTGCGGGCCGGGCTGCTGCCGGCGCTGGCCCGGCGGCGGGGCCGCTGGGCGGTCGCGGCACCGTTCTCGCCCGGTGCGGACCCGGTCCGCACCCTGCGACAGCGATTGGATGAACTGCCCGGCGAACGGCCGGCGTTGCTTGTGATCGACCAGCTGGAGGAGTTGTTCACCCTGTCCGGTCGTGAGGAGCGGGAGGCGTTCCTCACCGCCGCCTGCGACGCGCTGCGGCGCGACTCACGGCTGTGGATGGTGGCCACCTTGCGCTCGGACTTCCTGACGGGGTTTCTGGAGTCCGGTTTCGCCGATCTGGTCCGCAACCCGGCCGTCGTCGGCACGCTCACCCGGGACGCGTTGTACGAGGTGATCGAGAAGCCCGCCGAGCAGGCCGGGCTGGCGTTCGCACCCGGCGTCGTGGCCCGCATGGTCGACGAGTGCGGCGGAGGCGATGCCTTGCCGTTGCTCGCCTACACCCTCCAAGAGCTGTACCTGCGCGCCGGCGGGTCCGGCGGGACGGTGACCGAGGAGGCGTACCGCGCTCTCGGTGGCGTCGCGGGGGCCCTGTCCGAGCGAGCCGACCAGATGGCCGGCGAGCTGGCGGGCGCGCCCGTGATACCCACCCTGCTCCGGTTCGTCACCATCGACCGCGACGAGGCCACCCGCCGCCGGGTCCGCCGTGCCGACCTCACTCCGGAGGAACGGGAGGTCGCCGACGCCTTTGTCGCCGGCCGTCTGCTCACCGGCGACGGGGGTGCGCTGGACGTGGCCCACGAGGCGCTGTTCCGTCAGTGGGCGCCGCTGCGGCAAGCGGTCGTCGCCCGAACCGAGGAGCTGCGCCGCCGCACCGAGCTGGAACGCTGGGCGCAGGACTGGGACCACGCGGAGCGCCACGACGCCTACCTCCTCACCGGGGAGCGGCTGTCGGTCGCCCAGCGGTGGCTGGAACAGTCCGCACGGACGGTCGGCGCGACAGCGCTGGTCTCGGACTTCGTGAACCGGTCGCTGCGGGCGGACCGGGCGGCGATGGAGCGTGCCGCGGACGCGGTGGCCGTCCGGGCCCTCGCACGCCTCGACACGGAGCCGGAGACGGCCGTGCTCGCCGCCCTTGCGGCGGTCGAGGAGTGCGCGGCCACGCCCGGCTCGGTCCAGGCTCTGCACACGGCCCTGCGCGGCTCACGGCTGCGAGCCGCGCTCCGCGGCTTCGAACGCGGTGCGTCCGGGGTGGCCTGGTCGCCGGACGGGCTGCGGCTGGCCGTCTCCAGCGACGACGGCACCGTACGGGTGTGGTGTCCGGACCGCGACGACCGGCCGACGGTGCTTGCGGGGGGCGGCGCCTGGGTGCAGGCGGTGGCCTGGTCCCCCGACGGCCGCAGGCTTGCGGCCGGCTGCCGGGACTCCACCGTGCGCGTCTGGTCGTGCGACACCTGGGCCGAGCGGGCCGTCCTGCGCCACGCGGCGGCGACCGGCGACCGGGAGGAGGGGGTCGGCGGTGTCGCCTGGTCGCCCGACGGCAGCCGCCTGGCGTCGGTCGGCAGCGATCGCGTCACGCGCGTCTGGGACGCCGACACTTACGCCGACGCCTACGTCGAATCCGCGGCGCTGCGCGGGCACCAGCGCATGGTCTGGAGCGTGACGTGGTCACCCGACGGGCAGTTCGTGGCCAGTGGCGGAGAAGACTGTTCGGTACGGGTCTGGGACGCGGCCACCGCGGCAGTCGTCGCGGTGCTCACCGAACACCGGAACAACGTCGAGTCGATCCGATGGTCGCCGGACGGCCGCCGGCTCGCTTCGGCCTCCGGTGACCAGACCGTACGAATCTGGAACACCGGCAGTTGGCGGGCGCAGCGGACGCTGGAGAGCCCGGAGGTCATCAACTGCCTGGCCTGGTCGCCGGACGGCACGCGCCTCGCCGGTGGCGACGCGGACCGTACGGCGTGGGTCTGGAGCCTCGACGGGGCCAACAGCGAGGCGCGGCTCACCGGGCACGCCGACACCATCTACGGCATCGCCTGGTCGCCCGACGGGAGGCGCCTGGCTACCGCTTCCCGCGACCGCACCGCGGCCGTGTGGAACGTCGTCGAAGACACCAACGTCTTCAGCGACTGCGACGACGCGGTCCTCCGGGTCGCCTGGTCGCCCGACGGGACGTCCATCGCCGCCGTCCACCAGGACGGCTCCCTGACTGTCCGGGACTTCGCCACGGGCCGCACGACCGGCGGGTGGGACGGTGGAGAGGTGTCCGATGCGGCCTGGTCCCCCGACGGCACCCGTCTGGCCATGGCCCTGCGCGATGGCGCGGCCGTCGTGTGGCGGCGGGACGGCAGCGACGACGACATCGACCTGGCCGGCCACACCGAGGAGCTGTCCCACGTCTCCTGGTCGCCCGACGGCACCCGCATCGCCACCGGATCCCGCGACGGCACGGCCCGCGTCTGGGACGCCGCCACCGGTGCGACGGTCCACGTCCTGCGGGGCCACGAGGACTGGATCGGCGGTACGGCCTGGTCACCGGAGAGCCGCTATCTCGTCACGTCCAGCACGGACCGCACCGCCATCGTCTGGGACACCACCGACGGCTCCGCCGTCACCACGCTGCGCGGTCACCTGGACTACGTCTGGAAGGTCCACTGGTCACCCGACGGCCGCCGCCTCGTCACCGGTTCCCGCGACCGCACGATACGCCTGTGGGACCCCCTCGACGGCACCCAGCTCGCCGTCCTGGCCGGACACGAGGAGCGGGTCCAGGACGTCGCCTGGTCGCCCGACGGCACCCGCATCGCGTCCGTGTCCCAGGACCACACGGTCCGGCTCTGGGACCCGGACAGGGCCAGGCAGACCGCGGTGGTCGGCGTGCACGGCGACCGGGTGAACGGCCTCGCCTGGCACCCGGACGGCTCTCGGCTGGCGACCGCCTCCCGCGATCGCACCCTGCGCGTGTGGACGATGGCCGATCAGGACGTCGACGGCCTGCTGCGCCGCGCCCGTCGGCGGGCCTTTCGGGAACTCAGCGTCGAGGAGCGCCGCGCTGTCCTGCTGCCCGAAAGGAACTGATGCCCAGGCTCGACGCCCCGGGGGCTCAGTGGCAGAGAACGCTCGAAGGCACCTGACGTCACCGGCCCTGACCGTGGCACGAAGTGGTCCGATGGCCGCGCCGCCCTGCGGCCATTTCCGTCGTCAGCGCCCCTCGGTGAGCGAGTGGCGCCGCGTTCTCCGCGGCGTGTGTGCCACCCGACGCCGACGGCTGCCGTTCGTTCGGCATTGGGCATACTGTCTGCTGATTGCTTGATCGCCGCGAGGTCGCGGCCGGGACCGGCCGGAAGGCGACGGTCTTCAAAAGAGGCGGAGTGGGGGGTTCGTGGGACTGCTGGATCGTATCCGCGGTGAGTTCATCGACATCGTCGAGTGGACCGACGACGGCCGGGACACCATCGTGTGGCGTTTTCCGCGCCACGACAACGAGATCAAGATGGGCGCCCGGCTCGTGGTGCGCGAGTCGCAGGTGGCCGTCTTCGTCAACGAGGGCCGGCTGGCCGACGTGTACGAGCCGGGCACCTACACCCTCACGACCCAGAACATGCCGGTCCTGTCCACGCTGAAGGGCTGGAAGCACGGGTTCGAGTCGCCGTTCAAGGCGGAGGTCTACTTCGTCACGACCCGGCAGTTCACCGACTTCAAGTGGGGCACCCAGAATCCGGTGATCCTGCGGGACGCGGAGTTCGGCATGGTCCGGGTCCGCGCCTTCGGTACCTTCGCCGCCAAGGTGGTGGACGCGGCGGCGCTGCTGCGCGAACTGGTGGGCACCGACCCTCAGTTCCGCACCGAGGAGGTCGGTGAGCATCTGCGGCAGCTGATCGTCTCCAAGCTGGGCTCCGCGCTGGGCTCGTCCGGGGTTGCGCTGCTGGATCTCACCGCCCGGCAGGACGGCATCGGGCAGCAGTTGGCCAAGGGGTTGACTCTGGAGCTGTCGTCCACGGGCATCGCCATCCCGCGGTTCTACATCGAGAACATCAGCGTCCCACCGGAGGTGGAGGCGGCGATCGACACCCACTCCCGGATGGCGATCGCCGGCAACCTGGACGACTACGCCAGGCTCCAGGCAGCCGACGCGATCCCGCTCGCCGCCGCCAACCCCGGCACCGGCGGGGAGGCGCTCGGGCTGGGCGTGGGCATGGCGCTTGGCCGGCAGATCGTGCAGAGCACATCCGGTGCGGCGCCGGCCGCGTACCCGGCCGGCGCTCCCCCGGCTGCTGCGCAGGGCCCGGCACAGCCCGCACCCGCGCCCGCCCCCTCCCCGGCGCCCGAGGACGTACCTCCGCCGCTGCCCGCCGCACCGCGCTGGTTCCTCGCGGTCGGCGGCCGGCAGCAGGGCCCGTACGAGGAGAACGCGCTGTCCGGGCAGGCGGCCGCCGGGAACCTGACCCGTACCACGCTGGTCTGGCGCAGCGGGCAGGCCGCCTGGCAGCCCGCGGGCGAGGTGCCGGAGCTGGCGGCTCTGTTCGTCGACGTTCCGCCGCCACTGCCTCCGCAGGGCTGAGACACGTCACCGGGGTACGTCCGATGCCTCTTCGACAACAGCGTGCAGGGAGAAGTGAGTTGACGGATCAGGATGTCGCGTCGGCGCCCGACCGGGCGTTTCAGTGCGAGGCGTGCGGCGGGGTCAGCGCGTACGCGCCGGGCACGTACGCGCTGCGCTGTGCGTACTGCAAGCACGAGCAGGACATCACGCCGGTGCCGCGGCAGGTGACCGAGCACCCGTTCGAGGAGCTGGCCGCGCTCGCCCGGACGTCCGCGCCGAGCCGGGTGAAGGTGTACAAGTGCCCCGGCTGCCACGCGGTGACGGAGAGCGACACGCTCAGCGACACGTGCCAGTTCTGCGCCACCCCGCTGGTCGCGGACGCCACCGACGCCGAGCGTGTGGCGCCTGAGGCGGTACTGCCTTTCGGAATCGACCGCGACCAGGCCCGTGACGCGCTGGCGAAGTGGACCGGGTCGCGCTGGTTCGCACCCGGCGAGCTCAAGAACGTCACCGAAGCGGAGAGTTTCCGGGGCAGCTATCTGCCGCACTGGACGTACGACGCGCAGACCGTCACCCGGTACAGCGGTGCGCGCGGCGAGCATTACTGGGTGCAGGTGCGGGACTCCGATGGCACCGCCCACAAGGAGCGGCGCACCCGCTGGCACGCCACGTCCGGGACGGTCGGCCGGTTCTTCGACGACGTGCTGGTGCCCGCCAGCACGCAGGTGCCGGTGGAGGAGCTGGACAAGCTGGCCCCCTGGCCGCTGCGGGACACGGTTCCCTACCAGGAGGAGTACCTGGCGGGTTTCCGGACTCTGCGGTACGACGTGGAGCCGCAGAGCGGGCTGGCCTCGGCGAAGGCGCGGATGGCGCCGGTGATCCGCGCCGACTGCCGACGGGCCATCGGCGGCGACGAGCAGCGGGTGCACGAGGTGTCCACCCGCTACAGCGATCTCACGTTCAAGCTGGTGCTGCTGCCCGTCTGGTTCCTGACCTACGTCCACGCGGGCAAGACGTGGCCGGTGATGGTCAACGCCAGGACGGGCGAGGTCATCGGCAAGCGCCCGTACAGCGCGGTGAAGATCGCCCTGGCGTCGGTGAGCGCCGCGCTGCTGATCGGCTTGGTGCTCGTGCTCATGGAGATGCTGCGCAAGTGAGGGCAGCGGTCGGGCCGGATCCCGGCCGCGCGCCGGACCTCAGGAGCACGGATCACCGCTGTAGGCGCCCGATGGGATCTTGCGTCTGTGGTACTCGTCGAGGCGCCGGTCGGCGACCACGGCGCACAGATGCCGCTTCCCGGCGTCCGCGTCGAGGCGGTCGCTCTGCGGCACCGGGCCCGACAGACCATGCCTCGTGCCGGGGTGTGCCACGAATCCGACGGCACCGTCGGCGAACAGCAGGATGCTGGAACCGACCGGCAACGCGAAGGACCAGGAGGCGGCGAGCCGCAGCCCGGTGTCACGCACCGTGCGGTCGCCCACGGTCCACCGGGTGACGTGCAGCGTGGCGGCGTCGGTGGACGCCCTGCCCAGCGAGGGCAGCGCACTGGGCAGGGCGTTCAAGTCGCCGGGCAGTTGTCCGAAGGCTCCCGCGCCGCCCGCGGAGTCTTCGGGCAGTCCCAGCGCGTACACGTGCCGTCCCTTGCCGTCCAGCATCAGGTGACCGGCCGCCTGACGCGGCGACAGACCCCGCACGCAGGCGGTCTTCGCGGCTGTGGCCAGGTCCCAGGCGCACAGCTGGGAGGGGTCGCCGCCCGCGGCGGCCGGAACGCCCGCCGCGATGGTCGTGCCGTCGCCGGAGACGGCTGCACCGGCGTCGTGGATACCGGTGGCGAACCTGCGGGTGGTCGTGGCGTGCGCGCCGAAGACGATGCGGGTGAGCGCGTGCTGACGTATCCGCCCGGTGACGCCGGTCAGCGTCAGGACGACGGCGCTGCGTCCGCCGGGGGCCAGCCAGAAACCGAGGACCCCTTTGTCGGCCACGGTCAGCGGTGTCCGCGTCCGAAGGTGCCCCGTGCGCAGGTCCCACAGACGGATCTCGTAGCCGCCGGAATCCCGCAGGACGGCGCCCACCGTCCGGTCCTCGGGGTCGATGGCGAATGCCGCGACCGACGGCCGCCTGCCCACGGCCGTGACAGGGAAGCGCACGGTGGGTTTTCCGGTGGACAGGTCGTACACCGTCATGCACGCCGTGTCGGTCGTCGTCGCGCCGTGGGCACTGCACGGTGTCGAACGGGCGCCGGTCAGCAGGTCGGTGCTCACCCACTGGGTGAAGGCCGCGTAGCGCCCGCTCGCGTCGACCGTGGCACCCACGGTCGACGTCGCGGGGTCGTCCTGGTCCTCGAGCCGCTGCCGGGACACGCCGCCGTCGCGTATCCGCCACACAGCCGGCCGCTGACCGCCGGTGACGGTGACCAGCACCCGCCCGTCGCCGCTCAGTGAGGTGTGCAGGTGGTAGTCGGGCGGTCCCGCGCTGAAGTCGGTCGCGGTCCGGCTGTCCGGCAGCAGCCGGTCCACCGGCTGGGCCCACTGGTAGAGGTTCTGGATCTCCCGTCGGGTGGCGGCGGTGTGCCGTGTGCGGTACGCCCGCAGCGCGAGCTGCGTCTGCGTGTACATGTCGCCGCCGCTCGAACCGGCCACGGCGGCCAGAGAGTTCGCCGCCGTCTCGCTGAGCCGTCCGCTCTGCCGGTACCACAGTGTGCCCGCCACCAGCAGCACGGCGACGCCCGCCACGGCGAACCGCCGTGCCAGCGTGCGGCGCCGGCGGCGGCTCAGACGGATGAAGGAGTGCTCCGCGAAGGAGAGGTCCGCGGCGTGGTCACGTTGCCAGCGGCGGGCGTCGCGCAGCTCGGCGCGGGTGAGCAGGCGCCGGCGGGGGCGGCCGTCGGCGCGCCATCGGCCCATCCGGTGGCGCAGTTCCTCCTGCCAGAGCCTGAACTCGCGTGTCCGCGCGGCCAGCTCACCCAGCCGCGCCCACTGTGTGATCAGCGTGTCATGGGCGAGTTCGGCGCCCAGGGCGGGCGCCGACTGGCCTTCGGCGCGTTCCGGTTCCCGCAGCACGACCAGGCGCGCGGTGGCCAGGAGACCCGCGATCTCCCACTGGCCGGTGTCGAAGTCTTCACGGGAGGCCAGACGGCGGGTGAAGCCGTTGGTCTCGGGGACGGGCCGTACCAACTGGGTCAACAGGCGTGCGGCGGAACGTTGTTGTCCGTCCCCGAGGCCGGTCCAGACCGCTTCGGCGTGGTTGGCGAGGGCGCGCTGGACCCCGCCCAGATCATCGTACGCGCGATGGGTCAGCAGGCCCCGGCCCTGCTCCCGCCACAGTTCGGCGAGGGTGAACTGCACGAGCGGCAGCCGCCCCGACGCCTCCCCGACGTCCGAGAGCAGTCGGTCCACGAGACCGTCCTCGTAACGGACCGTACGAACCCGCCTCACCGGCTCGACGACGACCTCGGCCAGTTCCTCGTGGGTCATCTCGGCGACGGTCACGTTCCAGCGGTCCTGCACCAGCGGCGCCACGACGGGGCGTTGCAGGACGGTGCCGAGGAAGTCGACGCGCAAGACCGTGAGCACCCGCAGCGGGGAACCGGGGCGCAGCGCGTCCGCGAGCACCCGCCCGAACTCGTCGGCCTCCCCCGCCGGGCCGGTGAACGCCTCCTCCCACTGGTCGACGACGAGTTGCAGTCGCGTGGGTCCGCCATGGCCGCGCAGTACTTCTCCCACGACCTCGCGCACCGCACCGTCGCGCAGCTCCCGAGCGAGCCGGGTCACCTCTTCGACCCGGTCCGTCGGGGCGCGGTCGGGTGCGACGACCCGGTCGAGGGCCAGAGCCAGAGCCCTCAGCGGAGTCCGCGCGTCGGACGGCCGGACCACGACGACCAGTGTGTCCTGGCGCTGTCGCAGCGCGGGCAGGACGCCCGCGTGCACCACGGAGGACTTGCCCACCCCCGACGGCCCGATCACGGAGACGACGGGCGCCTGCCGGGTCAGCTCGACGATACGGCGGGTGAGCCCGCTACGGCCGAAGAAGAAGCCGGCGTCGCGCTCCGCGAACGGACGCAGACCCGGGAAGGGCGACGGGGGACGAGCCATCTCGTACAGGGCGGGCCACGCCCGGTGGATCCGCTCGGCCGGGATCATGTACCCGCTGCGGATCTCCGCCCCCCGCCATGCGGCGACCACCACACCGACCGGCCCGGCCTGGTCGATATCCCACACCGGGACTCCGGAGAACCCCTTCTGCAGCGCGAACTGGCTCGCCTCGTCGACATCGATCTGCACCCAGCCGTTCGCCTGTCGGCCACGCAGCCGGCCGACGCTCCACACCCCTTCGTCGGAGAGCGCGGGAAAGCCGAGCACGACGGCCCGCAGGTCCATCTGTTCCGCACCTTCGAGCAGCGGGGCGGGCGACGCCCCGTCGGGCACCGGATCCAGCAGACGCAGCGCGGCGAGGTCCTCCGGACGGCCGTCGGCCGCGTCGAGCACGGGCGGCACCCAGTGCGCCACCTCGGCGCGCAGCGCCCTGCCAGGGGCGAGCAGCGGGAAATCCACCTCGACCATGCCCGAGGGGCGATCGGCGGCTTCCGCTGTCCGGCCCAGGGCCAGGTTGACGACATGGGCCACGGTGATCAGATGCCCCGGCGCGGCGAGAAACGCCCCGCCGACCGGCTTCCCACCGACTCCACGCACCCGCGCGACGGAGGTGCCGAGCGGACTGCGGCCTCTGCTCATGCCGGTAGCGTAATCATGAAACCGACGGGCGCAGGCGGTGGTTGACCATGCCGTGACCCGACGCGACCGGCACGTCTTTGGGGGACGGATGGCACCACTGGTAAGGATCCCGCTCGATGACGGCAGCACGCTCACCGTGGAGACGGACGGGGCGGGTGAGCCGGCCGGGCACGAGGAGAGCCCTGGCATCGACCGTGTGGGCCGGGGTGGCGACACGCTCCAAACCGCCCTGGCCCGGGTCCAGCCCGCGCTCACGGCCGTCGTCGACCACGTCCGCGGGCTCGCCCACGCACCGGACAGCGTCACGGTCGAGTTCGGCATCAAGCTCTCCGCACAAGCGGGCGTGATCGTCGCCAAGGCCGCGACGGAGGCCAACTTCACCATCACCGCGCAGTGGTCACGCGGACGGCGAGGGGATGCGAGCGGCGCCGAGGAGGACCCGCCGCTGTAGAAGACTCGTGAGGATCTCGGGTTTCGGCGCTGTCGCGTGAGCGGCGAGGGCCGGATCTGATCCGCGCCGCACCGCCGGCCGCCTTCCTGTGCGGACCTCGGCACCTTCCTCGTACGGGCGCGGCCGACGGACACGGGCCCGCGCGCGATCAAAGGCGAAGGTGTGGCGGCGAGTTCCCCGCCGCCGCCACACCACGCCCGCATCCCGGCCCGCTTCACGCCGCGGGCCGTCGCGCGCTACGTCGCGATCACGGCGTCAGTGTCCACTTCTGGTTGGCCAGCCCGTTGCAGTCCCAGATGCCCAGCCGGGTCCCGTCCTTCGTGTTGAAGCCGAGGTCGTCCAGGCACTTGCCGGTCAGAACGTTCTTCAGTGAGCCGTTGGGCTGCGGGATCCACTGCTCCCCCGTGGCGCCCGGGAGACACTTGTAGATCTCCACATGGGTGCCGTTCGCGCTGCGCCCCCACTCCACGTTCAGGCAGTACCCCAAGCCTCGTACGGTGTGGTCGTCGCCCAGGGTCCACCACTGTGCGGCCGTGCCGTTGCAGTGGTAGAGCTGCACCGCAGTGGAGTCCGACGCCTTGGCGTGCTGGATGTCCACGCACTTGGCGCCGTATCCGACCAGGCGACCCTGCTTGCCGGCCACGGACAGGGTCACCGCCCTGATCGTCTTGGTCGCGTAGTCGCCGCGGTTGCAGTACACCACCGACCTGCCGTTGCCGGTGGCGAGGGAGCCGTTGCGCCAGTAGTCAAGCGGTTGGCCGGAGACCACGTGCAGGCAGACGGCACGGGCCTGCCACGTCGTCCCCTTCGCCACGCCCGTACAGTCGGCGGTGGCGATGGGACCGTTGTGCGAGGTGACGCAGTTGCCGGGGGCCGCGGCGTGCGCGGTGGCCGGGAGGGCCAGGGCTCCGGCGACGGCCAGGGCCGGGGTCAGCAGAGCCGCTGTGCGGCGTCTCATGATGGTGTCCTTCCTGCTGGAACCTGCTCGAAACGAAGCGGCCGGTGCGGTTCAGCGCGTCCGGCGTGGACCCCTACGGGGCACACGCCGTCTCCCCGTGATCTTCACGCGGCCTTCATGCGTGTTCATTTCATGGGTCGAGGTCCGGAGCTGTCATGAGCTGAGACAAACACTGGCTGAAAATCCATTCATTCTGGCTTATGCACAACCGCGGGACCGGGCGAGCCAAGTGCCGCACCGAACCCGGGATCACCGTGCCGCACGTCGTGCGACCGCGACTCTCACGCCGGACGTCCCGGAAGCAGGCCCGCGACGAGTTCGCGGACATACGCCTCATCCGTACCGGGAATCGAGAAGACCACCCGAAAGTAGAGCGGCGCGATGATCCGGTCCAGGACCCGCTCCAGAGACGGGGGTTCCTCGCCGCGTTCCCGCGCCGCGTCGAGGACGGGGCGGAACCGCTCGCTGACCCTGCGCAGGCATTCGCGCAGCCCTTCGTGCCGCTCGTCGACGTCCGGCGCGACCTCGGCGCGGAAGAACGCGATGCCGCCGGGCCGGGAGAGTTCCGCCAGCGTCCAGACCGCCTGGTTCTCCAGGTCGGCGCGCAGGTCACCGACGAGCGGCGGCGCGTCGACGTCGCCGCGATGCTTGGCGACGTCGGCCAGGAGCGCGGCGAGGGTGCCCCAGCGCCGGTAGAGGGTACTGGAGTTGACCCCCGCACGCTCGGCCACGGCGGGGAGGGTCACCTGGTCGGCGCCACGCTCGGCCACCAGCGCGACCGCGGCGCTGTGCACGGCGGCACGGACGCGGGCACTGCGGCCACCGGGCCGCCTCGTCGATGTGTCAGCGTTCACCCGCCCACTCTAAAGCAAAGATTTGTGCCTTAGTAGGCAGTGCATCTACAGTCGCACTAAAGCAGAGATCACCGCTTTAGTGCTGTGAAGGGAATGTCATGTCCACCAACGAAGCCCCCCTCGCTCTCGGGCGCACCTTCCACCAGGCCCTCGTCTCGGCCGACTGGGACGGCATCCGAGCCCTGTTGCACGACGACGCCACCTGGACCCTGCCCGGCGACAACACCGTCTCCGGCACAGTCGTGGGAGCCGACGCGGTGGTGGAGCGCGCTCAGCGGATCGCGTCGTACGGCCTCGACTTCGAGCTGCTGCATCTCCTGGTCAGCAGGGAGAACATGGCGCTCTCCCTGCACAACACCGCGCGCCGGGAGGACGCCGTGCTGGACGAATACCTGGCCACCGTCTGCCGGCTCCGGGACGGAGAGATCGCGAGCATGGAGACGTATCTCTCCGACGTGCCCGGCATGAACGCCTTCTTCGTCTGACGGCTTTCCGTTCGAGTCTGCGCCCCGCCCGGTTCCTCGCTCGGGCGCCGACGCGCCTCCGCCCGCTCGGCATCCGGCGCCCCGGGTCAGTGCGGGCCGGGAAAGCGCAGGTGGCCGGCGGGCACGGCGGCGGTCAGCCACACGCCGTTCGCGCTGACGTGGAAGACGTGGCCGTCGCGGTGCATGGCGGCGGCTTCGACGCACAGGACGACCGGGCAGCCGCGGCGGGCACCCACGCGGACGGCGGTCTCCCGCTCGGGTGAGAGATGCACGGCGTGGCGGTTCATGGGACGCAGGCCCTGCGAGCGGATCGCGGCCAGGCTGCGGGCGACGGTGCCGTGGTAGAGGTACGCCGGCGGTGTCGCCGGGGGCAGTTGGAGGTCGACCTCGACGGAGTGGCCCTGGCCGGCGCGGATACGGGTTCCCTCGATCGCGAAACGCTGCTTGTCGTTGGTGGCCACGACGTGGTCCAACTCGTCCCGGGGGAAGCAAAAACCGTGCGCGGCGGACGCGGCCGGCAGCGTATCGATCTCGACCTAGCCATTCTCGTCCAGGGTGAGCCCGATCCTCTCCGGCTGGTGCCGCAAGTGCTTCGCGAGGTACTTCGACACCTTCACCGCGCGTCCATCGTCCATCTGTTCCCACATATCGACAGAATGTCTGCGCAGACCGCGATCACGCGATGTGTTATGGACCTGAGGTTCGATCCGCCGGTGCAGCCCCTCGCCCCGACGGACCCGGGGGCGCCCGCACCGCCCGCGGTGCGGGCTACGCCGACGGACCGTCCGAACCCGGCAGGTGCCGCGCGAGCGCGTGCGGCCACCAGATCTTCGGTCCCACGTCCAGGAACAACGCCGTGACCAGGACGGACCGTACGACGAAGGTGTCGAGCAGGACGCCGAGTGCGACAGCGAAGCCGATTTCGGCGAAGGCGACCATCGGCAAGGTGCCGAGCCCGGCGAACGTACCCGCGAGGACCAGGCCCGCCGAGGTGATCACCGCGCCGGTCGCGGCCAGCCCCGTCACCACGCCCGCACGGGTGCCCTGCCGCTCCGCTTCCTCACGGATGCGGGTCGACAGGAAGATGTTGTAGTCGATGCCGAGCGCCACCAGGAACACGAAGACGAAGAGCGGGAAGTCCGTCGACTCGCCCGCGTAGTCGAAGAGGTACCGGAACGCGAGCGCGCTGATCCCGAGCGCGGCGGAGAAGGACAGCACCACCGTCGCGATCAACAGCACAGGTGCGACCAGGGCGCGCAGCAGCACGGCCAGGATCAGCAGAACCACGAGCAGGACGAGCGGGATGACCAGCTTGTTGTCGTGCGCTGTCGCCCGGTCCATGTCCAACAGTGCCGCCGTGCCGCCGCCGACCTGTGCGTCGGCGCCGGGTACGGCGTGCACGGCGTCGCGAACCCGTTCCACGGTCTGCTTGGCCGCCTCGCTGTCGGCGGGATCGGTGGCGGTCGCCTCGAAGAGGACCTTGCCGCCGTACTCCGGTTTCGTTCCCGGCGGCACGCCTACGCTCGCCACGTCGATGCCCCTGGTGTTCGCGACGGCGCGGCCGACCGCCACGCCCTGATCCTTGTTCGCCACGATCACCAGCGGATTCCCGCTGCCGGCGGGGAAGTACGCGGCCTGCACCTCCTGGCCCACGATCGAGTCGGGTTTCGTCGTGAACGAGTCCGCGTTGCTGAGCCCCACGGCGTGCAACTGCGTCAGGCCGAGAGCGAGCGCCGCGAGAACCACCGCGGTGGTGCCCCAGGTCAGCCGGGGCCGCCGCGCGATACGGCGGCCCGTGCGGGCCCAGACTCCGTTCTCGGTGGGTTCGTCCGAGCCCACGTGCGGGACGAGCGGCCAGAAGAGCCACCGGCCGCAGACCACCAGCAGGGCGGGGAACAGCGACATCATCGCGAGCAGGGCGACCGCCACGCCGATCGCGGCGACGGGGCCGAGCCCACGCGTCGAGTTCATCTCGGCGGCCATCAGGACGAGCATGCTCACGCCGACGGTGGCGCTCGACGCGATGACCGCGGGCCCCGCCCGGTGCAGGGCGAGCCGCATCGCCTCGTGCCGGTCCTCGTGGCGTCGCAGCTCCTCGCGGTATCGGGCGACCAGGAGCAGGGCATAGTCCGTCCCCGCCCCGAAGACGAGGACCGTGAGGATGCCCGCACTCTGGCCGTTGACCGTCAGGCCCGCGTACTCGGCGAGGAGATAGATCAGCGCCTGCGCGGTGAAGAGCGCGACGATCACCGAGAGCAGGGGGACGAGGAGCAGGATCGGGCTGCGATAGGTGATCAGCAGGATCACCACGACCACCGCGCCCGCCGAGAACAGCAGCGTCGTGTCGATGCCCGAGAACGCCTTGGAGAAGTCCGCCGACGTACCGCCGGGGCCGGTGATGTGCACCGCGAGCCCGTGCGAGCTCTGGCCCACGCGCGCTCGGACGGAGTCGACGGCGCCGGCGATCCGCTGCCAGCCCTTGTCTCCCATCGTGATCGGTACGAAGACCTGGGCGGCCGCTGCGGCGTTCGGGGCCTTCGTGTCGAAGACCGGGCCCTGCGTCTCGGCGCCGCGGATCCCGTGGTCGTGCAGCTTCTTGAGTTCGCTGACGTCGTCGGCGATCTGTGCGCGGTCCTGCGCGGTCAGGCCGCCGTGCCGGGCGTAGACGACGATCGCGGGAACCTGCTGGGGTCTGAAGTTCTCGGAGAGGTCGAGGACTTGGGTGGATTCGGCGGAGCGGGGCAGCCAGGACGATGCCTGGTTGTCCTGGGCACCCGTGAGCTTCTGTGCGAGTGGCGCCGCGACGACGACCACCACCAGCCAGAACAGCACCACCAGCCACTTGGTGCGTCGGCCGGCCACCAGCCAGGCCGCACCGCGGCCCGTCCGTGAAGGCCCCTGGGGCCGAGCACTGCCGTGCGGTGGAACAGGTTCTCGCGGCTGAGCAGGTTCTTGTGCCCGTTCGTCCGGCATGGCCACCCCCGCTGCCGTGCATCGTACCGGTGGTCCGCCCGGCATGGCACCGGGCAGCCGGCGAAGGGAGCCGGTCCGCTCGCGCTGCGGACGGCGGTGAACAACCGGCGGTGAGCAACCGACGGCGGCGACGGGCGGCTTGGGGCGTCGCCGTGCGGATCGTCGAAACGGGCCGTGCCGTGCGGGCGAGGGCCTGCTCGCCGAGTCCGGCATGCCGCTGATCACGGTTGCCGGCCGGCCTCGGTGATCCGGCGTTCCTCGACACCATGCTTCTCAAGGTTCGCCGGAGCCGCAAGTCGATC
Source organism: Streptomyces beihaiensis (assembly GCF_026274175.1). Classification (GTDB taxonomy): domain Bacteria; phylum Actinomycetota; class Actinomycetes; order Streptomycetales; family Streptomycetaceae; genus Streptomyces; species Streptomyces beihaiensis. The sequence continues at coordinate 50,231 of NZ_JAPHNL010000001.1, read as the reverse complement.
ACCGAGCACGGCTCGCCGGCCAGGCGTTCGGAGCTCCTTCAAGCAACTCGCCCTGATGCCGCAGGGGTAGCGTGTCAGGCTCCCCTGACGCCTTGGGGCTCCGCTGTCGGTACTTCGGCGAGAAGTGACTCGGCCTGCGGCGTCATGCCCGGCTCTCACACCCGGGAGAGAGAGTCGTAGCCGTCGGGGAGCCGGTCCGTGGTGGGCCACCGGGGGCAGGGTCTTCCGCGAAGCCCCGCGCCGCAGGCGGCGTCAGACGGTCAGGACGATCTTCCCGCGGGTGCGGCCGGACTGGCTCAGGCGCCACGCCTCGGCCGCCTCCGCCAGAGGCAGCGCGTGGTCCACGGGCACCGAGAGCTTCCCGGCGTCCGCGAGATCGGCCAGAGCCGCCAGATCGTGCGCGTCCGGGCGGACCCACACGTAGTGGCCGCCCTTCGCGGACGCCTCCGCGTCGGCGACCGACGCGACCCGGTCGCGCTGCTTGAGGAGTTGCTGCGACACATCGACCGCGCCTTCGCCGACGAAGTCGAGGGCCGCGTCCACGCCGTCGGGCGCCAGGTCCCGTACACGGTCGGCGAGCCCGTCCCCGTAGGTGACCGGCTCCGCGCCGAGCTCGCGGAGGAAGCCGTGGTTGCGTTCGCTCGCGGTGCCGATCACGCGGGCGCCGAGCGCGACGGCGATCTGCACACCGAGCGAGCCGACGCCGCCCGACGCGGCGTGGATCAGCACGGTCTCACCCCTGCCGAGGCCGACCCGCTTGATGGTCCGAAAGGCGGTGAGCCCCGCGAGCGGCGCCCCCGCGGCCTGCTCCCAGGTGAGCGCGGCCGGCTTTCTGGCCAGTGCCCGAACGGGAGCAGAGACCAGCTCGGCGTACGTCCCGTTCTGCGCCCAGTCCTTGCGCGCGTAGCCGAAGACCTCGTCCCCCACGGCGAACTCCCCGGCGTCGAACCCCACCGCTTCCACGACGCCCGCGACGTCCCAGCCGGGGATCAGCGGGAAGCGTACTTCCATGATCGGGTCCAGGTACCCGGCGGCCAGCTTCCAGTCGACCGGATTGACCCCGGCCGCCTTCACACGGACGAGGACCTCGCCGGGCGCCACCTTGGGATCGGGCAGGTCGATCAGCCGCAGGTCGTCGGCCGAGCCATACTCTTCGAGCGCAATTGCCTTCATGGTTCACGGCAACCTTCCGGTCGGTCGGCGCATTCCGTCCCCGTGGGTGTGAGGTCCAGCGCGCGTGGGGCGGCTTCCGCCACTTCTCGACCCAGAATCGACACGGACGCGCGGCCCGCGCAACTCGGCGGATGTTCTGCGCCGGTCCGAGCCGCGCGAGCGGTCGCACTCGGCATGCGGCTGCCCCGCGGACGGGGACCTCTTCGACCGCGCCGCCGAAACAGGGCCGGACCGCGGCGACATCGCTCCGACGCGCAGTGCACGTCCGTCACTGCCCTCCCCAGGGCCGAGCCACGTCAAGGCCGATGACCTGCACGCGTCACGATGGTGGTGCCTCGATGCGGCGTCGCCTCGTCCGGCGTAGTGGCGGTCGCCGCGAGGGCGGCTTCTGGGCGCCGGGCGCGGACGGCGTAGAGGTGGCGGACCAGGGAGCCGACGACGGGTCCGGCCACGGGCCCGAGGATCCAGGAGACGTCGGCACCGCCCAGGGCCTTGGCGAACAGGCCCTCGCAGACGGGCCGTCGACGCGGGGAGTCCGGGCAGCGCTGGTCAGCGGGAAGACGGTCGCGGCGCCCCGGTCGCGTGGGCCGTCGGGCCGTCCTCGACGAACCGGCTGCCTCCCTCATGGAGCCCGGCGCCGAGAGCCTCGGGTTGCGCCAGGTGCCGGATGTGGGCCTCTTTGTTCCTCTCAGTGTTGGCGGAGTCGGAAGTCCACCCGCCCGAGTTCGAGGCAGCGTGGCTCCGACATGCCGCATGCGTCCGCCTACCGTCGGGTGCCGCAGGACGGGCAGAAGGCGGCGCCCTGCGGCACGGGGTTGCGGCACGAACCACACGGATCGGGCTGGGCCAGATGGTGGCCGCAGCCAGGGCAGTAGGCGGCGCCCCTGGTCTCGGTGGAACATCGCGGGCACACGAGCTGGCGGTCCGTGTTCACGTCGAAGCTCTGGCCGTTGTGCTGCCCAGCGGCGTAGGAACGGTCGGACACAGCGTCGTTGAGGCCCTGCTGCCGGGCGGCGAGGGCCTCCGCGGCCGTGTCCGGCAGGCATTGCAGACACATGCCCTGTGCGGTGTTCCAGCAGCGGTCGCAGACGTAGTCGGTGCAGCGTGGGCAGCGGTTGAAGTGCGACTGCGCGCCGGCTACGGCACGGCGGAACGCCTCGTCCCGGGCTGGGCCCCAACCGGCCTCGGCGAAGCCGTCGACGGCACGCGAAGCGCTGTAGCCTCCGCTGCCGAGGAGTCCGGAGGCGAGGCTGGAGGCCCTCTCGGCCCAGCCTGCCATGCGACCACGGTTGTACGGCGTGAACGGCGAGCGCCAGGTGTCCTGGCACCGGGAACAGGAGAAGTCGAACTGGAAACCGGCGCCCGACCCGTACTGTTGGCACTGGTCGCGGTAGTTGTCGCTGAAGTAGATCTCTCCGTCGTTCATGCCGACCCCCGTCTCACCGCTGCGCATGTCGTTGCGTTCCGTTCCTCGCCCCCACCGCGCCCAACACAGCGCGCCGGCCGACGGGAGACGGTGCCGTCTTCCGGGGCCGGATCTCGATGCAGGCCAGAATGAATGTGATGTGCCTTAGTCTTCATCCTAGTTGACTTCCCGCGGATTCGGCCACAAGGTGCGGGGCAAGGAACTCACGTCGACGCGTCTTCCGCGCGCGTCGGACGACGGCGGAGAATCGTGGCCGACGCGACCGTCCCGTGGCCGGTCGGCGTGAGCCCATGTCCCCCGCGGCTTTGCCCTGTTCCGACCGGAACGAGCACAACCCGGTACCGCGCTCGCCAGTCTTCCTCAGACATGGCGAGCTCTGTCCGTCAGCTAAAGTGAACGCGAATGAAGTAATTCCCGCACGCCGTTGGGGACGCAGTCGCGAGGGAGGTGGCGCATGGCCGGGCCGGAAGCTTCGACGCCGGGCGCATCGACGCTGGCGGCGAAGATCGACGCGCTGTTCCGCGTCGTGCGCAGACCCAACCGGGAGCAATACAGCCACGAGGAAGTCGCCAGGGCGTGCCGGGAGGCGACCGGCGAGAGCTTCTCCGCGACGTACCTGTGGCAGCTGCGCACCGGGCGGCGGGACAACCCGACCAAGCGCCACCTGGAGGCGCTGGCCCAGTTCTTCCAGGTTCCGGTCGCGTACTTCTTCGACGAGGAGCAGGGCGCGGCGATAGCTCAGGAGCTCGAACTGCTAGGAGCGCTGCGCGACGCCGGCGTGCGCAGTGTGGCCCTGCGGGCGGTCAATCTCTCCGCCGAAGGGGTCGGCACCATCAGCGACATGATCGATGTGATCGCCCGCAGGGAGCAGGACGGCGCTTCCGGGCCCGGCGGCAACTGACCGATGCGCTGACCGGTCGGCGGCCCCGGAGTGCAAAAGAGGATCGACGTGGCGGATGACGGGCCCAGACGGATGTGGGAGCGGTGCCGGGGCATCGTCGACGGGCTGGAACTGCCCGATCCCTTCGACGCGGTGACCTTCATCGGGATGCTCGGGCGGGCGCGCGAGCGCACGATCGAAGTGGTGCCGATCGCTCACGCTCCGCACATCCCCTGCGGGCTGCTGGTCACCACGGACCACACCGACCGCATCCTGTACGCGACCGATACCACGCCACTGCATCAGCAGCACATCCTCCTGCACGAGGCGGCCCATCTCATCTGCGGCCACGACAAGGCCGCGCCGACCGATTCCGAGGCCGCGTCCCCGCTGCTGCCCCACCTCTCCGGGGCCCTGGTCAAGCGGGTACTGGGCAGGACCGTCTACACCGAGCCGCTCGAACGGGAGGCCGAGCTCCTGGCCTCGCTCATCCTGTGCCGAGCGGAGGCCGGGCCGCACGCCCCGCCGCGCGGCACACCGCAGACCAGGCTGGAGTCCGTGTTCGGCACGCGCAGAAGCCGGAACACCCGGCGTGGCTGACCTCACCGCGTATCTCGCGGCCACGGTCTTCCTCGCCTTCGCCGCGAACCGCCTGATGGCCAACCGCGGTGCGGGGGCCGATCCGGCGCAGGGCTCGTTGGGCCGGTCCGCGCTGTGCATGGGCGTGGCGATGCTGCTCGACGCCCCGGCGACGCAAGCCGCTCTGGACCGCCTGACGCCGGTGGAGAGGCCGGTCATGCTGCTCACTCAAGAGCTGATGACAGCCGGTCTGAGTTTCCTCGTCCTCGCGGCGCTTCCGCTGCGGTCCCCGGCCGCACCCCGCAGGGCGACACGGCTGCAGGTGGCCCTGGCGGTCGCCGTCCAGGTGGCGTCACCCCTGCTCTTCCTCCTCAGCGACAGCACCGTCGAGGGAGACGTACTGGTGGCGGGCGTCGGACGCAGCCCGCAACTCGCCGCGTACAACGGGCTCTTCATGTGCTACGGCTGCTGGTGCCTGCTGCTCCTTGGCCGGGAACTCGTCCGGCACCTGCGGCGGACCGGCCCAGGTCTGCTGCGCACGGGCCTGCTGCTGATGACGTCCGCCGTCGTGACCGGCGCGGCGTGGACGCTGTGGTCGCTGGACGACATCGCGGCCATCCTCGGGGACGGGCGGCAAAAGGCCGGAGAGGACGTGGTGTCCACATCGCTCGGTGTGGTCACCGCCACCCTCGCGGCCGGCGGCGCGACCATCACCCTGTGGGGCGGGCGGCTCGCTGCGGCCCTGAACCGGCCCCGGGCGCGGCGCCGCCACCGGGCCCTGGAACCACTGTGGTCCGCGCTGCACGCCGAACTGCCGGAAATCGCACTCGCCCCGGTCGCGCCCTCCTGGAGGGCCGAAAGCCTCCAGTTCGCCCAGTTCGTGCTCTACCGGCGGGTCATCGAGATCCGCGACGGGCTCATGGCTCTGCGCCCGTACCTCCACCCCGAAGTTCCCGCCTGGGTGGCCGAGACCGCGGGCCCGTCGCCGCACGCCGCGCTGGTCGAAGCCGCCGCGATCGCGGCGGCACTGGAGAACCGGCGCGCCGGGCTGCGATACGACGGCCCGCCGGACCCGGACCAGGCTTCGCACGCGGTACCGGGCACCGTCGCGGCCGAAGTCGCCTGGCTGCTCCAGGTCACGGATGCGTTCACCCGTTCCTCGGTTGTCGCCGACATCCGCGGCCGGGTACGTGCCGTACACGCCGGGCGTCGCGCAGGCTGAGATGTTCACGCGGTGCCCCCATCCGCTCCCCCGGGTCGCCCAAGCACTCATCATCCCGGCCGGGGACCCTGACACCGGCCGACGAGGGGTCACGTGACGCGGTTCCAGGTGACGCCCAGCCGTGTCCGGCGCGATGTGAGCTTCTTGGACGGCCGGTGCGCCAGGACGGAGCCGGCCAAGGCGCCGAAGCGCCGCCCCTGACGAACACACCTGTTTTCACGGCCTTTAGTATCGCTTCGTGTTCTCCGACGGACGCTGACGCCCGCGTGGCTGTGCCCGCCGCCCAACGCCCCACACGACACGACGACGTCCACCGCACGCCGATGGCGTCGAGCATCGAGGAGAGGAACGTTCATGCGCGCCCGGAGCATCGGCGCGGCCGCCGCAACAGCCTTGGCGCTGGTGGCCGCCCGCGACCTCACCCAGAAGAAGCACGCACTGCTGCGGAACTTCCCGGTGATCGGGCACGCGCGGTATCTGTTGGAGAGGATAGGGCCGGAGTTGCGGCAGTACATCGTGACCTCCAACGAGGAGGAGCGCCCGTTCAGCCGGGACCAGCGCACCTGGATCTACGCCTCGGCGAAGGAGGAGAACAACTACTTCGGGTTCGGAACCGACATCGACGTCGAGCACGTGCAAGGGCACGCGTACCTGAAGCAGCGCACGTTCGCCGACACGCCACCCGTCTCGCAGGACCCGCAGGCCCCGCTGCCCTCGGCCAAGGTGCTGGGCGGACCGCGCGGACGGGCCAAGGCATTCCGGCCGTCGAGCGTGGTGAACATCTCGGCGATGAGCTTCGGTTCGCTCTCCGGCGCGGCGATCACGGCGCTCAACAAAGGGGCGGCGCTGGCGGGCGCGATGCAGAACACGGGTGAGGGCGGCCTCTCGCCGTACCACCGCAACGGCGGCGATCTCGTCCTGCAGATCGGTACCTCCTACTTCGGGTGCCGCAACGAGGACGGCACCTTCAACCTCGACAAGCTCAAGGACGTGGTCGCCGGCGCCCCGGTCAAGGCGATAGAGATCAAGCTCTCCCAGGGCGCCAAGCCAGGGCTGGGCGGGATGTTGCCGGCTGCGAAGGTGACCCCGGAGATCGCCGAGATCCGCGGCATCCCGCTCGGCAAGGACTGCGCCTCCCCCTCGCGGCACACCGCGTTCACCGATGTCGACTCGATGCTCGACTTCGTCGAACTGCTCGCGACCGAGACGGGTCTGCCGGTCGGGGTCAAGAGCGCGGTGGGCGAGATGGATTTCTGGCAGGAGCTGGCCGCGCTGATGGCGCGTGGGGACCGCGGTGTCGACTTCGTGACCATCGACGGCGGCGAGGGCGGCACCGGGGCCGCGCCGCTCATCTTCACCGACTCGGTGTCGCTGCCGTTCCGCATGGGCTTCTCCCGGGTCTACGGCACCTTCGCGGAGCTGGGGCTGACCGACGACCTCACCTTCATCGGCTCGGGCAAGCTCGGCCTGCCGGAGAACGCCGCGGTCGCTTTCGCTCTGGGCGTCGACATGATCAACGTGGCCCGTGAGGCGATGCTGTCGATCGGTTGCATCCAGTCGCAGAAGTGTCATACCGACAAGTGCCCCACCGGGGTCGCCACCCAGAACCAGCGGCTGGCCAACGGCCTCGACCCGACATCGAAGGCCACCCGGGCCGCTGTCTACCTGCGCACCCTGCGCAAGGAGCTGATGAAGGTCTCGTCGGCCGTCGGCGTCGCCCACCCGGCGCTCATCGCAGCGACGGACATCGAGATCATGAACGGTGACTACGACGCGCGCACCCTGGCCGGGGTCTACGGCTACAAGGACGGCTGGGGCAGGCTCGGCGCGCACCTCGCCGACGAGATCACCGCGCTGCAGGCCGGCGAGATCCGAAGCTGAGGAACCGGTCTCTTCGACCCGAGAACGACCGCGGTGATGTGATCCCCGCCGACGCGCCACCGCACATCTGCCTGGCCGCCGCCGTCTGCCACCCCCAGGACCGGGCCCGGACCGTCTGCGCCCCCCTGGGGACCGGCACTGGACCCACCCCAATGTGTAGGTGGCCCCCGCCGCCCCGGCTCCCCCGCCCTGCTGCCGTGGACCGTGGCCGCCCCTTTCCCTCAGGAACGCTCCTTCGACCTGCGGATCGGCCCGGCCGCCCGTCGCACGCGGTGCCCGTCACCGGTGAGTCGGGAACCCAACCGATGACGTACCCGCCGGTCTGCGCCCGCTCAACAGCGACGGCGCCCAGGTCGCGGACTGCGGGCCACGGGTCGGTACGTCGCCCGACACCCCTCAGCCGGTCCGTGAAGCCGTCCCGCGAAGTCGGCCCGGCTGCAACCCGATGGAAGGCCAGGGCCAGGAGGCGGCGTCGAACTCGGTCGAACTCAATGGCCTGATCGAGCGCCGAGATCCGCGGACAGGGCCGCGTAGATGTACTCGCTGCCCCAGCGGTCCCCGTCGAGGTCGTTCTCGACCAGGTGCGCCTCCCGGCGCATTCCGAGGCGCTCACAGACTCGCACGGACCCGGTGTTCTCCACGTCCAGCCGTGCGTAGATCCGGTGCACACCTAGGGTGTCGAAGGCGAACGCGGCCAGCTCCGCGGCCGCCTCGGTCGCGTAACCGTGCCCCTGGTGGCCCGGGTCGAGCGTCCAGCCGATCTCGGCCTGGGCGGCGCGGGCATCGGCCAAGGTGAGGCTCACCTCGCCGAGGACGCCGGGCTCGTCGCGTCGGCAGACAGCGAGCGCCAGCTTGTCCCCATCGGCGCGCCAGACCGTGTGAGCCGCGCGCTCGGCGGCGACCTCCTCGCTGCGCTCACGTGTGTGGGCCGGACGGTACAAGTAGCGGGCCACGCTCGGCAGGCTCTGATAGGCGTACAGGTCGTCGGCGTCGCCGGGAGTGAACAGACGCAGCGTCAACCGGGGTGTGGTCAACGGCAGCAGCGAGGCGACGTCCATGGAGACCTCCGGAACGCGGATGTGGATCAAGCGCCGGCTGATTTTGGCATCATGGCCGCCCGGCCGCCACACCGTTTCGAAACAGCGCCCCACAGGCCGCTTCCCCGACGAGCTCCGGGCCGGCGCCGCGGTATCACCCCCGCTCTGCACACCGAACCGCGACATACGTGGCGCCACAGCCATGGGCGCGACCTCAACCATGGTAAAAAACTCACTATTGGTGACATTTCGACGCGGGAGCAGATGGTGAGGGTGACAGAGACCGTGGCGCTCCGCCGGGCTGCCGGATGTGCGGTGCTCAGTCCGGTCCGGCCCGTCCGCGGTGCCCGGCACCTCCGGCGACCGGAGCACACGCAGCCCTCTCCCCCGCACGCCGAATCGTTTCGCACGCCGTCGGTCCACGGCCTGCCCGCATGACCGAGCCGTATGCGCCGCCCTCGCGGCATGCCCCGCCGCCCGGGACCGCGAAGGCGCCTCCCCACGCGGGCCTGTCGGCACGGCTGAGGCGCCGGCCGGTCACGATCCGGTTCGACCGCCGTGAGGCACACCTGGCGACCGGTGTGTACGTCGCCGTCTCACTCGTCGGTTTCGCGGTCCTGCTCGTGCTCGCCCACCGGCTCGGCCACCCACCCGAGTCCGTGCTGCGGCGCTGGGACAGCGGAAACTATCTCGGCATCGCCGAGCACGGATATCCCAGCGAGATCCGCTACCTCCCCGACGGCACGCCGCGCTGGTCCCGGCTCGCCTTCTTCCCGCTCCTGCCCGCCCTCGTCCGGGCCACCCACCTGTTCACGGGCCTGGCCTTCCCCTGGGCGGGTGTGGTCGTCGTCTGGGTGTGCGGCGCCCTCGCCGCGGCGGGCATCCACACACTGGTGCGCTCGCTCGCGGGCCGGGCGGTGGGATTCGCGTGCGTCGCCCTGTGGACGTGTTCGCCGTACGCGTTCGCGCTGTGGGTGCCGTACTCGGAAGCCGTCTTCTCGGCCGCGCTCTTCTGGTGTCTGGTGGCGCTCGTGGCGCGGCGCTGGGTCACGGCCGGGGTGCTGTGCATGGTGGCCGGGCTCGTGCGGCCGACGACGATGGTCCTCGTCGGCGTCATCGCGTTCGCCGCGTTGCGGGCGCTGTGGGAGCGGCGCGCGAGCTGGGCGCCCGACGCACTGCGTCCGCTCGCGGCCCTGGCTCTCGCGCCTGTCGGGCTGTGCGTCAGCTGGCTCTACATCGGCAGCCGGGTCGGGCGCGTCGACGGCTGGTTCGAGGCGGAAAGAGCCTGGGGACAGTCCTTCGACTTCGGCGCGGGCAAGCTGGTCTTCCTCGAACAGGTGGCGCGGTTCCACGAGTTCGACATCCGGCAGGCCGTCGTGCTGGCCGTCATCCTGCTGACGGCGGTCGCCCTGACCGCTCTCGTCCTGGACCGCTCGGTCCCCTGGCCGCTGGTGCTCGCCGCCGCCGGGGTCTACGTCCTCATGCTGGGCACTCCCGGATCCCCGTATTCGAGCCCCCGCTTCATACTGCCGGTCCTGCCCCTGCTGCTGATTCCCGTGGCCCGTGGCGTGGCACCGGCGCAGCCCCTGGTGCGGTGGTCCTTGTACGGATGCGGGGCGGTGTTCTCGGGCTGGTACGCGGTGGGGCTGCTGCTGGTGTTCCGCAAGTCGCCGTGACGGCGTCCGGACGGTCGGCCCCTCACGTCGGCCGATATCCTGGGGGCATGGCGGACAGAACCGGCGGTGAGCCGCAGATCGACGGGCGCTCCACCCGCTGGGACGAGCACAAGGCGCAGCGTCAGCTCGAGTTGGTGGACGCGGCGGTCGCCCTCATCGAGGAAGAAGGCGCGCGCTTCCGGGTGCAGCGCCTGGCGGAGCGGGTGGGTCTGCCGCGTTCCGTGCTGTACCGGCATTTCAAGGACCGTGCCTCGCTGGAGGAGATGATCCGTCGGCGGGTGGTGGAGTCGTTCATGCGGCGCATGGAGCCGACTCTCACCTTCGAGGGGACGGTCGAGGAGGCCGTGCGCCGTGTCGTCGGTGCGCACCTGGACTGGGTGGCTCAGCACCCGCGCCTGTACGCGTACATGGGCGTCGGGGAGCACGCGATGGGCGACGGCTCGCTGGTGGCGGACGCCAAGACGGCCATCGCGCTGATGCTCGGCGAGCGGTTCAAGGACGTGCTGGCGGCGTTCGGGGTGCGGCAGGCGCCGATCAGGTCGGTGGCGGTGGGGATCGTCGGGTTCGTGGACACCTGCGTCAACCAGTGGGTGCGCGACCCGGAGCGTGAACTGTCCGAGGAGGAACTGCGCGAGATGCTGTGCCGCTCGGTGTGGGCGGTCCTTGACGCGGCGCTGCGGGACCTGGGCGTGGAGTTGTCGCCGCGGCAGCGCGTGGCGGACCTGGAAGGGCGATGACAGCGCCATGACCGGGGCGTGCTCCGCCGCGCGGCGCGGAGGTCAGCCGCGAGCCGCTGGTACGGTCTGTGCCGCGGCGTGCCGCAGGGAGCGCGGGTCGGTGAGCTTGACGCGGGGGCGGCCCTGGGCCCGGCCCGCCGCCCGTTCCGCCCGGTCGATCGCACGCCAGGCGGCCAGGCCCAGCGCGCCGGCGGGCACGGCGGCGTCGGAGACCGGCGGTGTGAGGCGGCCTGCGGCGAAGTCGTCCAGGAGGGAGGCGACCGTCTCCTGGGCGCAGGTCTTGTTCGTGCCGATGAAGCCGGTCGGGCCGCGTTTGATCCAGCCCGCGACGTAGACGCCGGGCTCGACCCTGCCGTTCTCGTGCGGGACGGTCGCGCTGTCGTCGTCGAAGGGCAGGCCGGGGACCGGGCGGGCGCGGTAGCCCACGCAGCGCAGGACAAGGCCGGTCTCCAGGGTCTGCGTCTCGCCGGTGGGCACGGCGCGTACCGTGCCGTCCTCGTCGGTACGCAGGGTCGTGGGGCTGATCTCCACGGCCCGCACGGCGTCCTGGCCGATGAGCCGGACGGGAGCCGTCAAGAAGCGCAGCACGATACGGCGGCGGCCCTCGACGGGGGTGCGTTCGGCCAGCCGGGACAGGAGGCGGGTCTTGTCGGTGGCATCGGATGCAAGGTCGTCGGGACGGCCCTCGACCGTGACGTCCACGTCCTTGAGGGCGAGCAGCGCGAGCAGTTCGGGCACGGTGAACGCCGCCTGGGCCGGGCCTCGGCGGCCCAGGAGGACGACCTCGCGGATCTTGCTGCCGCGCAGGGCGGCGAGCGCCCGGTCGGAGATGTCGGTGCGGGCCAGGGCCTCGGGGTCGGCGGTGAGGATACGGGCGACGTCCAGGGCGACGTTGCCGTTGCCGACGACGACGGCGCGCTCGGTGTCGAGAGGATGGTCGTCGTGCGCGCGGTCGGGGTGGCCGTTGTACCAGGCGACGAAGTCGGTCGCCGAGACGCTGCCGGGCAGGTCCTCGCCCTCGATGCCGAGGCGCTTGTCGGTGGCGGCGCCGACTGCGTGGATCACCGCGTGGTGCGCGCGCAGCAGGTCCGCGTGGTGCACGTCGGTGCCGACTTCGACGCCGAGGCGGTAGGTGAGACCGGGCTGGGACTCGATGGCCCGGAAGAGTTCGGTGACCCGTTTGGTGTCCTGGTGGTCCGGCGCGACTCCGGCGCGGACGAGCCCGTACGGGGTGGGCAGGCGGTCGTAGACCGTGACGCGCACGCCTGGGTGGCGCAGCAGTTCGTCGGCGGCGAAGAGTCCCGCGGGGCCGGCACCGACGACGGCGACGGTCAACTCGCCTGGTGGCAGCGGGCGTTGCCTGGGCACGACGTACATGGGTGCGCGGTCGTCGTGCGGATTGTCCCGGTAGTAGGAGGCGTTCAGTTCCACGAAGGGCAGTTCCGCTTCGCCGAGCGCCGTGTGGGGTTTGAGGGCGTCGACCGGGCAGGCCGTTGTGCAGGCGCCGCAGTCCACGCATGTGCGCGGGTCGACGTACAGCATCTCGGCGGTGGCGAATCCGGGCTCGCCCGGCGCCGGGTGGATGCAGTTGACCGGGCAGGCCAGCACGCAGGAGGCGTCGGCGCAGCAGGATCGGGTGACGACGTACGGCACGGCGGGCTGGTCTCCGTTCGCGGAAGGGCGTGGGGGCGTGCGGGTGTGGTCAGTCCGTGTGCGGGACGGGCTCGCCGCGGAAGCGCGCCGGGCGGCCGTCGATGCGCAGGGCCTTCCACAGCGGGCGGGACACCTTGTTCATCAGGCCGATGTCCTCGGCGAGCATCCGTACGTCGGAGAAGAGGCTGTGGAGCGTCTTCCGGCCGGCCTCGGACTTCCAGAAGACGTCTTTGATCACCCAGGCGGGGATGCCGACGTGCGCGGCGGACTTCCGGTCAGGGATCATGATGACGTCGCACAGGACCCGCATGATCAGCGGGAAGAGGACGGACAGGGCGCCGCGGCGCGCCTTGCCGAAACGCGGGACGCGCAGGCGCAGGAACTCGTGGGCGAAGGAGATGTGCCGGGCCTCTTCGGCGATGTGGATCTGCATGATGCGCCGCGGGAGGGGGTGCACGGGCTCGCCGCTGCGCAGGGCCGCTTTCTGCAGGTGGTCGATGGGCTCCTCGCCGGCCAGGATGCCGGTGAAGAACGCTTCGGGGTAGAGCGATCCGGCCAGCGGCAGGACACGGCTGAGCCGGCGGAACCAGCGTTTGCCGCCCGCGGTGTCCACGCCGGTGCGGTTGACGAGTTCCTGGAACATCTGGGTGTGGTGGGTCTCTTCGGTGATCTCGTGGGTGAGATACCTGAACTCCTCGTTGCGGTTGTCCAGTTGGTAGATGTAGTCCAGTGCTCCTCGCATGAGGAGGTTCTCGAACTGCATGCCCACCTTGGCGATCACCGCCCAGCGCCAGATCCCGATGCGGATCTGCGTCTCGAGCGGCTGCTCCTGGTACCAGGGGTGGGCTCCCAGGGCGTCCGCGCTGGTGAGCACCCAGCGCGGGTCCGTGAAGTCGACGGCGAACTCGGGGTCGTCCCATGCGATGTCGGTGAAGGCGTTGAAGTTGACGTTGACGGAGCCCTCGGACAGGGTTCGCAGGCGCTCGTCGTAGACCTTCCTGGTCAGGTTCGCGGTCATCTTCGTCCTCGATGTCGGCTCGGCGGATCCCGGGGGGCGGGCGCGCGGTGCGGGCGGGTGGAGCGGCGGTGCGGGGCGGTGTCGGTGGCGCCGGCGGGTGCGTCAGGCGGCGCGGGTCGTCGTCCCGGCGTCGGCCGCGGTGTCCGTGGCGGGCGCGGCGTCCGTGGCCGGTGGCTCGGTCGTGTGCGGGGTGTGCGCCTTGGCGAAGCGCAGCGCGCTGTCGTCGATCGGGGCGTCCTGGAGCAGGGCGCGGTCGCGGTAGTAGTTGTTCCACAGCCGCCAGGGGTCGCGGGTGCCCTGGCGCGGCATGACGTCGTTGGCGCGGGCGATGTATCCGGAGGTCAGCGCCTCGCCCATCACGGAGAACTCGGACCGGTCGCCGTCGGAGGCGACCGGTGTGGCGATGTCGTGCCCGTGGCGCCGCATGTGTGTCAGCAGGCGGGCGGTGTAGGAGGCGGCGAGGTCGGCCTTGAGAGTCCAGGAGGCGTTGGTGTAGCCGATGACGAGGGACATGTTGGGTACGCCCTCGAGCAGGACGGCCTTGTAGAGGACCCGGTTGGTGACGTCCACCGGGTGGCCGTCGACGGTGAGGGCCATGCCGCCCAGCAGGCGGACGCTCAACCCGGTGGCGGTGATGACGATGTCCGCCTTGAGTTCCTCGCCGGACTTGAGGCGGATGCCGTCGGCGGTGAACGTGTCGATGTGGTCGGTGGCGATCGACGCCTTGCCGCTCTTGAGCACCTTGAACAGGTCGCCGCCGGGAACGACGCACAGGCGCTGGTCCCACGGCTTGTAGCGCGGACTGAAGTGGCGCATGTCGACGCTCTTGCCGGCTTTCGCCCGCACCAGCCCGAGGAGCACCTTGCGGGCCAGGCGTGGGTACGCGCGGCAGAAGGCGTAACTCCCGCGCTGCAGTGCGATGTTACGGGTCCGGGCGATCTTGTGTGTCAGCTTCGCCGGTGCGCGCAGCTTCCGCAGAACGGCGGTGACCGGGTCGACCTCGGGCAGGGCGAGGATGTACGTGGGTGAGCGCTGCAGCATGGTGATGTGCGCGGCCTGTTCGGCCATCGCGGGCAGCAGCGTGATCGCGGTGGCGCCGGAGCCGATGACGACGACACGCTTGCCCGCGTGGTCTAGGCCCTCGGGCCAGTGCTGGGGGTGGACCAGGGTGCCCCGGTAGTCGGCCTCGCCGGGGAAGCGGGGACGGTAGGGCTTGTCGTAGTCGTAGTAGCCGGTCGCACCGACCAGGTATCCCGCGCTGTATGTCTCGCGCTCGCCGCTCTCCTCGTCCTCCACCTCGACGGTCCAGCGGCCGGTGTCGTGCGAGAAGTCGGCGCTGACCGCGCGGCGGCCGAAGCGGACGTGCCGCAGGACGCCCTCGTCGGCCGCGGCGTCCTCGACGTACTGCCGGATCTCGGCGCCGCCTGCCAGGATGCGCGCGTCGCGCCATGGGCGGAAGCCGAAGCCGAAGGTCGACATGTCGGAGTCCGAGCGGATGCCGGGGTACCGGAACAGGTCCCAGGTGCCGCCGACGCGGGCGCGTCGTTCGAGGATGGCGAGCGAGGCCCCGGGGAGGGCCCGCGCCACGTGGCGCGCCGCGCTGATGCCGGAGATTCCGGCGCCGATGACCAGGACGTCGACGTGCTGCTGCTCCATCGCGGAAGGTCCTCTCTCGCTCGCGGGCCCCTGACAGGGGCGGAAGGACGGAGGTCGGCGCCGCCGCCTCGGGCACCGACGGCCACTCGGGCACGAGTTCCACGCCGCCGTGACACTCGCAATTTATCTGCGACACGATGTTTCAGATACTGCTGGGTAATGTGATGTGAGTCACGCACAAATAATCGCGTAACGACATGAACCGGTGCAGGTGGTGCACAGAGCGGCCCCACACCGACCTCTCGACGCCAGGGGTCATGGCCGCTCGGCGAGGTGGTCGGGCTCTGGCCGACCGATCACGCGCTTCCGCACGGAGTACGTACCGGCACCCGCAGCCGCCTCAGCTGCGACTCGTTCGCGTCGACTTGATCGAGGGACGCAGCCCCGAGGAGATCCGGGTGGTCTCGGAGCACCGCGGTCTGCCGCAGCGGCCCGTCGAAGCTGCGGCCGGCGTTCGTCGCGCCCATCAGCGACACCCCTCCCCCGGTCAGTCACAGAGCCCCGCGGCGCGAGACGGTGGGCGGGTCGGGGCGCGGGGACCGGGGAAGACGTAGTCCAGCTGGATGTTCAGGACTCCGGTCGCGAATTCGAACAGCCCGCCCCCGACCAGGGGCAGCAGCGAGATCCGTTCCAGCCCGTGGGCGACCGAGCGGACCGGCGGCAGCGTGAACAGCCGGGGCACGACCGACCAGAGCATGCCCAGCAGCACGGGGACCAGAGTCCGGAACGTGACCTCGTACTCATCCACCGCGTCGGGCTGCGCCCGACGCAAACGGCCGCGGGGCCGATCTCACGAGGCCACATCGACGAGCGACTGGGGACGATCGTCACCCTCACGCCTCTCGACGGACACCGCGAGCCCTTCAGACTGGTGGCCGGGTATCCCGACCGGCACCCGCAGAAGGGTGCAGGCAGTCAGTAGTCACGCCGTCCCGCGGGGCTGCGCACCGCCGACCGCCGCCCGAGCTCGGCAGGTCGCCGCATCAGTTGGTCCTGCGCGACGCTTCAACTCGTGCCGCGCGAACCGCACTTCACTCCCCCGCGTCCGTCAACGGGCCCGGTAAGGCGACCTCCCTGGCCGTTCACCGCCTCACCACCAGGACATCGCCGGTTTTTGTACCGGCATGACCGCTATGGGTCGTAGACTTAATCGGATCGCGACCTGACCAGCCTTGACGTGCCATACACGCACTTGCGATTGTCAGCTTCAGCGCTGCCGAATGGCGCTGCTTCGTTGAATTTCGCGCACTTCACCGTGAGGTTGTCGCCCTATGGCCAGCGCTCCACTCCGCTCCGTGCCATCCGTCAATATGGTCGCGTCAGCGCAGTACTGGGTGACGCCAGCGGTTCTGTAAACATGTCCGAGTAATAGCCCCTCGTCCGGCGGCGCGTGACCCGTGCCCGAACACACCTCGCCAGACGTCCAGCCACCCTTACTGGACGTACGGCCCAACGCGCCCCGTCATCCCCGAAAGGGCGGCGAAAAGTGCTGCGATATATCGCCCGCAAAGCGGTCGGCTGGTTCTTGATGATCGTTCTGGCGACAAATCTGACCTATTTTCTCGCCAACGCATTCCTTAAGCCCGCTTCCAATTACACGGCTTTGCGGCCACCGCGAACTCCAGCCCAGATCAACCATTCGCTGGCCCTCTACAACCTCAACCCGAACACGCCAGTGCTGGACCGCTGGTGGCACTGGATGAGCGGGATCGTGCTGCACTTCGACTGGGGACGGTCCCCCACCGGCGGCAGCGTGAACGACCAGGTCGCCTACCGCATCCTGGTGAGCGGACAGCTGGTTCTGGGGTCGACGATCCTCGCCATCGTCTTCGGGGTCGCCCTGGGCGTCTACACCGCGTCGCGACAGTACAAGTTCAGCGACCGCGCGTGGCAGGGACTCTCGGTGCTGTCCTTCAACACCCCCTCAGCGGTGGCGGCGCTCGCCGTCGTGCTCGGGGCCATCGCCTTGAACCAGGCGCTCGGCACCACGCTGCTGCCGGTCGCGGGAGCGCAGAACCCCGACGTCTCGGGGTTCTGGGGGGTGTTCGCCTCCAGGTTCACGCACGCGATCCTGCCGACCATCTCACTCACCTTCATCTCCTACGCCGGGTACCACCTGCTGCAACGCTCGTTGCTGCTGGACCACATCAACTCGGACTACGTCCGCACCGCGCGGGCCAAGGGGCTGACGAGGCAACAGGCGATCTACCGACACGGGCTGCGGACCTCGATCATCCCGGTCGCCACCCAGGTGGCCTTCGCGATGCCGGCGCTGTTCACCGGTGCGGTGATCACCGAGACCGTCTTCGCCTGGCACGGCATGGGTGAGTATTTCGTCAAGACGATCAGCACCAACGATGTGCACGGTGCCGTCGCAGTCGCTGCCTTCGGCGCCTTGATGACGGCCATCGGCGCCATTCTCGCCGACGTCGTCATCGTGGCCCTCGACCCCAGGATCCGGGTGAGCTGACATGGCCATCAACACACCTAGCCACGGCCCGGAAACCGACAGTCCACTGCCCCCCGACACCGAAGGCGCCCACACGGGCGAGACGGGCAGGAGGAAGCGGCTCTCCCCGGCCAAGCTCTACCTGCGTCGCTTCACGCGCAACAGGCCGGCGCTCGCCGGGCTGGTCCTCTTCTTCCTGCTCGTACTGTTCTCGATCGTCGGCCCCTTCCTGACGCACTGGAACTACCAGGAGGCGGACTTCACCTCCCTCAGCGTCGCGCCGGGCGTGGACGGGCATCTCTTCGGCACCAACGGCGCGGGCAACGACACCTACGCCCAACTGGTGCACGGCCTGAGCAGGTCGATCATCATCGCGGTGTCGGTCTCGCTGCTCACCACCACCATCGCTGCGCTGTTCGGTACGACGGCCGCCTACTTCGGCGGCAAGGTCGAACGGGCGATGCTCGGGTTCGTGCACTTCCTGTTGATCCTGCCCTCGTTCCTGATCATCGCGCTGGTCGGCACACACTACCGGGGCCAGTGGCAGGTGCTGGTCGTGGTACTGACGGTCTTCGGGTGGATGCTCACCTCCCGAGTGATCTGGTCGCTGGCGACCTCGCTGCGAGAGCGCGAGTACGTCATGGCCGCCCGTTTCATGGGCGTCAGCCCGCTGCGCACGATCCTGCGACACCTGGTGCCCAACATCGGTTCGCTGCTCATCGTGACGTTCACGCTCGGCGTCGCCTCGACGGTGCAGGCCGAGACCGCGCTGTCCTTCATCGGCTTCGGCGTCAAACAACCCGATGTCTCGCTGGGCACCATGCTCGCGGACGGCCAGCACACCCTGTCCACCGCTCCCTGGCTGTTCTACCTGCCCGCCGTCATGGTCGTGCTGCTCACCGTGGCGATGGCTCTCATCGGAGACGGTCTGCGTGACGCCCTCGACCCCACCTCACAGTCTGGAGGCCGCGCATGATCGACCAGCGCACCGTCGCGTCCGAGTCCGGGACTGCGCAGCCACTGCTGTCGGTACGCGACCTGAAAGTAACCTTCCCCTCCGAGGCCGGCCGGGTCGACGCCGTCCGTGGCGTCTCCTTCGACCTGCACCGCGGCCGGACCCTGGGCATCGTGGGCGAATCAGGCTCGGGCAAGTCGGTGACCTCCATGGCCCTCATGGGGTTGCTGCCCGACTACGCCTCGGTCTCCGGCCACGCCACGCTGGGCGAGGACAACCTCCTGGAACTCGACGACAAACAGCTCTCGAAGGTCCGCGGTCGGCAGATGGGCATGATCTTCCAGGATCCTCTCTCCTCGCTCACCCCGATCTTCAGCATCGGTTCGCAGATCGTCGAGGCCCTGCAGATCCACCAGAACCTGTCGTCCGCCGCGGCGTGGAAACGTGCGGTGGAGCTGCTGGACCTGGTCGGTATCCCCAATCCGGACCGGCGGGCCAAGGGGTTCCCGCACGAGTTCTCCGGCGGCATGCGCCAGCGCGCGGTCATCGCCATGGCGATAGCCAACGATCCCGACCTGATCATCGCCGACGAGCCGACCACCGCCCTCGACGTCACCGTCCAGGCACAGATCCTCGACGTGCTCAAGACCGCCCAGCGCGAGACCGGCGCGGCCGTCATCATGATCACCCACGACCTCGGCGTGGTGGCGGGCTCCGCCGACGACGTCGTGGTCATGTACGCCGGACGGTCCGTCGAACGCGCTCCGGTGGACCAGTTGTTCGCCGCGCCGCGGATGCCGTACACCATCGGCCTGATGGGTGCCATCCCTCGGCTGGACTCCAGCGGCCGGGACGCCCTGGTCCCAGTGCCCGGCACCCCGCCACTGCTGGTCGACCTGGCCGACGCCTGCCCGTTCGCCGACCGCTGTCCCGTGGTGGAGGACGCCTGTCGGGAGGCGGAACCCCCGCTGTCACCGGTGGGCGGCGCCGAGGCGGAGACCACGGCAGCCGCGCACCTGACCGCGTGCCGCCGCTCAGCCGAGATCAGCGACGG
Organism: Streptomyces beihaiensis; assembly: GCF_026274175.1. GTDB lineage: Bacteria > Actinomycetota > Actinomycetes > Streptomycetales > Streptomycetaceae > Streptomyces > Streptomyces beihaiensis. The sequence continues at coordinate 30,835 of NZ_JAPHNL010000001.1, read as the reverse complement.
CGCCATCGACGGCGCCACCGTCTACCCGGTGCCCGAACGCCGCGTCACTGAGAACGCGTTGTCCTCCGGCGAGGAACGGCGCACGGTGCTGGAACTCTCCGGCGTCACGAAGACCTTCCCCCTGACCAAGGGCGGTCTCCTCAAGCGCAGGGTGGGCACCGTCTTCGCCGTCAACGGCATCGATCTGACCATTCATGAGGGCGAAACCCTCGGGCTGGTCGGGGAATCGGGGTGCGGCAAGACAACCACCCTCCTGGAGATCATGGGCCTCAGACCGCCGGAGCAGGGCCGCATCGCCATCCGTGGCCGGGACGTGGCGGAGCTGCGGCGCAAGCAGGACATCAGCGAAGTGCGCCGGGACATCCAGATGGTCTTCCAGGACCCCATGGGCTCCCTCGACCCACGCATGACGGTCTTCGACATTCTCGCGGAGCCGCTGCGCGCGGTGGGAGAACGCGACAAGAAGAAAATCGCCGCGCAAGTGGCGGAACTGATGGACCTGGTGGGTCTCGACCCGGAGCACCACGAACGGTTTCCCGCCGCGTTCTCCGGGGGACAGCGTCAGCGCATCGGCATCGCCCGAGCTCTGGCGACCAGGCCGAAGCTGCTCATCCTCGACGAACCGGTCTCCGCGCTCGACGTGTCGGTACAGGCCGGTGTCATCAACCTGCTCAACGACCTCAAGGCCGAACTCGGCCTCTCCTACCTCTTCGTCGCTCACGATCTGTCGGTGGTGCGCCACATCTCCGACCGCGTGGCGGTGATGTACCTGGGACGGATCGTGGAGACCGGCTCGACCGACGCCGTCTTCAACAAGCCAAGGCACCCGTACACGAGGGCCCTGCTCTCGGCGATCCCGCTGCCGGACCCGGTCGCGGAGCGCACCCGGGAACGGATCCTGCTCAAGGGTGACCTCCCCAGTCCGACCGACGACCGGCCCGGATGCGGATTCATCACCCGGTGTCCGCTCCACCTGACGCTGTCGGATCCCCAGAAGGAACAGTGTCGCGGAGTGACTCCGCGGCTGACCGAAAGGGGGAGACAGGACCACCGCGACGCATGCCACTTCGCGGACACGTTCACCACGGCAGACAGCTGACCTGAAAGGCCGCCATGAGAAGACTCGCACTGGGCGGGATGGCACTCGCCGCCGCCGCTTCCCTCGTTCTATCGGGGTGCAGCGGTGGCAACACCGACAACTCCGGGAAGAAGAAGACCAAGGGCGCCACCTCGGAGGCCCAGGTACTCACCGCGTACAACCCGCAGCCTGCGAGCAACCTGAAGCAGGGCGGCAAGATGACGTTGCCGATCGTCGAGATCCCCGACCAGCTCAACGGACTTCAGGGCAACGCGTCCCTGTACACCTCAAAGATCGACTGGTTCTACCAGCCGCAGCTGTCCTTCAACGATCCGAAGGGCAACATCACCTTCAACAAGGACTACCTCACCGACGTCAAGATGACGACGGTGGCCGGCAAGACCCAGGTCACCTACGACATCAACCCGAAGGCCAAGTGGAACGACGGCCAGGAGATGGACTGGACGACCTTCCGGGACACCTGGCACGCGCTGAACGGCAAGGACAAGGACTACGTCGTCGGATCCAGTGACGGCTACTCCAGCATCGCCTCCGTGAAGAAGGGCAAGAACGCCAAGGAGGCGATCGTCACCTTCGACGGACCGTTCGTCTACTGGAAGTCACTGTTCTCCAACGTCATCAACCCCCACATCGCCACGGCCGACGCGTTCAACAAGGCGTACGTCAGCAAGCCGCACCCGGAGTGGGGCGCCGGCCCGTACACCATCTCCAAGTTCGACGCCAAGGGCGGCACGGTCAGTTACAAGCCCAACCCGAAGTGGTGGGGTGCCAAGCCGCACCTGGACGAGTTCACGTTCGTGCAGATGGAGGAGAGCGCCTCCATCAACGCCTTCAAGAACGGTCAGATCGACGCCGTCCACCCGCAGGACGCCGACCAGCTCAACCAGGTCAAGTCGGTCAAGGGCATCGACGTGCGCCGCGGCACGACGACCTCCAACAACCTGCTGGTCTTCAACAGCACCTCGCCGCAGCTGAAGGACGTGGCAGTACGCAAGGCGCTCATGGAGGGCATCGACCGTTCGCAGCTCGCCAAGATCACCTTCCAGGGGCTGAACTACACGGAGCCGCTGCCCGGCTCTTTCCTTCTGTTCCCCTTCCAGAAGGGGTACCAGGACAACTTCGGCAAGCTGGTGAAATTCAACGCCGACCAGGCGAAGAAGGACCTGGACGCGGCAGGCTGGAAGGTGGGTTCGGACGGGATCCGGGCCAAGGGCGGCCAGAAGCTTGAGCTGACCTTCCCGACCATCGGTGACCGTGCCACCACCAAGGCCAGGGCCACCGCACTGGCACAGATGATGAAGAACATCGGCGTCAAGCTGACGATCGACGCCCACCCCTCCGCCGACTTCAACAAGGTGTTCACCAAGCGCGCCTTCGACATCTTCGGTATGGGCTTCATCTCCAGCGACCCGAACGGCATCCTGTACATCTGCCAGATGTACTGCTCCGACTCCAGCCTCAACGTGTCGCGTTCCGTGCCGAAGAGCATGGACAAGGAGACGAAGGCCGTGACCGACCTGCCGACCCTGGACAAGCAGATCAAGGCCGGCAACAAGGTCGAGCTCCAGGCCATGAAGACCTACGGCATCATGCCCACCCACAACGGCCCCACCATCTGGGTCGTGAAGAAGGGTCTGGCGAACTTCGGCGCGGCTCAGTTCTACGGCAACTACGGCACCCTCGGCCCGCCCGAGCTCATCGGCTGGGCGAAGTGAGCCCGTAGAGGTCGTCCTCAGCTCGGACCTCCCACACCCGCGGTCTCGGCCACGCTTCCGTGGCGGAGACCGCGGGTCTGCCGATACGTCGCCGCTCGTGCTGTGCTCAGTGGCCGGGCGGTCAGTGAGCAGATACAACATGCGCACTTCTTCCACGAAGCGGAAGTCGCAGCGGTGCCCCTGGATACGTCAAATGCGGCGCGGTGTGCACGACGAGGTCATCGGGGACAGCGTGAACGACGGAGAGATCTGCTTCAGCGACAACTACCGGGACCGGTGCGAGGAGTAGGGGTCGGGCGCCGGCTTCCAGTTCGGCTTCCCCCCGCTCCGCAGTTCAACCTTTGCCCGCGGTGCGCCGACTGCGTCTGCGACCGCTGCCGGAACACCGGACAGGGCATGTGTTCCTGAAGTGCCCGCCCGACACGGCGGCCGAGGCCCTCGCCTCCCGGCAGCAGGGGCCGCAACGCCGCGGTGTCCGAGCGTTCGTACGCCGTCGGGCAGCGGAGCTGCCAGACTTTCTATGTGAACACGGGCTGCCAGCTGGTGAGCCCGCGGTGCTCCACAGAAACCAGGGGCCGCCTACTGCCCCGGTTGCGGCCACCGTCTCGCCCAGCCCGACCCGTGCGGCTCGTGCCGGAATCCGCTGCCCAGGGCGCGACCTTCTGTCCCTCCAGCGGCACCTGGAGGTGGCAGACACCGTGCGGAAGGCCGCACGTGGCGAGTGGGAAGGTCCCAGCCGCCGCGTGCGGACACCGACGGTAGGCGGACACGGTAGTACCGCTCCTCCGCTCCGCTGCCCGTGTCGCCTGGCACGACGCCGAGAGGGCCACCGGCTGTGCGCCGGCGCTGCTTCGAGGGCCGACATCCGCCGGGACGAGGTGCCCCCTTGCACGGTCGAGCCGGGAGCGTCACACCCGTCAGCCGTACGTCGGCGGTTTCGGCGAGGTGGCCCGTCTCACTGGTGTGCACGTACAGGTCGCGGCCCGTGGGGTGGAGGGTCTTGTCAGGCGAGAGCCCGTCCACGTTCTCCGCCGATCCACTGCCCCTGGTGCCCCGGCTACTTCCGGCGCTGCCCCCTGGGGCGGCGCGGATAGGGAAAGAGCCGCGGGCGGCGCTTGGCCGCCACGTCCTCCACCCAGCCGAAGAGCACCAGTGCCAGCACGATGAGCGGAATCGCCACCAGCAGCGGGAACCACTGGCTGGTGAGCAGCCAGTGCAGGTGGGTGTAGAAGAAGTCGTTGTTCCACAGCGGTGCGATCAGCGGCTCGGTGAGCACCAGCGCGAGACAGTGCCACAGATAGAGGCTGACGGCCCGGGAGTTGAGCAGGGTCACGACTCCGTTGAACCGTTCCAGCCTCGGCGGCCATTTCTCCCACGAGGGGCTCAGATGGAGCAGGAGCAGCACGCTGCCGAAGGACCAGATCGCCTGAGCCAGCGGCACCGCCTCCAGGTCGGGGCCGATACGGGGCTGGTCCACCGGTGCCTGTTGCAGCCACCAGTAGCCGAAGGCGAGTACCAGCGGCGCGACGGAAGGAACGACGTACTGGGGTATGCGGCGGAACAGCCCCTCGTGGTGGGCCATGCCGAGGAGCCAGCAGGCGGCGAAGGTGGTGAAGTCGGTGATCGTCTCCATGACACGGCCTGACTGGTCGACCAGGCCGGAGTTGAGGAACGCCGAGAGCGCCAGCGGCAGCAGCAGGGTGACCCAGGGCAGTCTGCGTACAGCCTTGAGCATGAGCGGGGACAGCAGCATGAACCAGAGGTAGGCACGCAGGTACCACAGCGGCACGACGATCTGCTGTGCCCAGGTGTCCGGCACGTGGCCGCCGAAGCCGGCGAGGTGGGAGGCGAACGGCGGGGTGCTGACCGGCAGCACCCAGAACGCGAGGTGGATCCACCACCAGACAGGGTGGCCGCTGGAGTTCGGGCCCCACCCGTCGAGCATCATCAAGGGCAGAACGACCACGCCGAACATCCACATGGGGGGCAGCAGACGGCGCAGCCGCGACCGGAGCACACTCAGGGCGGGACGGCTGAGGGATCGGGCCATCAGCGATCCGGCCAGGGCGAACATCACCCCCATCGAGGGGAAGATCAATGGCAGCCAGGTCCACGAGAAGTTGTGGTAGATCACCACGCGGACCAGGGCCAGCGCTCGCAGCAGGTCCAGGTAGCGGTCGCGTCCAGGCTTGCGCGGCGGAGCCTGGAAGGCCGGAGCGGGCACCGGCTCGGACGCCGACGTGGAGGTCGGGCCGGGCAGGTCGACCGGGCCCGGTTCGTCGACGGGTCCGGAAGGTTGTACGGGTACGGATACGCGCCCGTACAGGTGTCCGGGTACGCGCTCGTCGTGGCGGGAGGCTCCACCCGACTGCGCCGCGAAGCTGTTCACCGCCCGCAGGGCCATGGTGGTGTCGCCGTCGGCCTCCAGCCCGGCTCTGCCCGATTCCGCGGTGGTCATGACGGCATCTCCCCCATGGTGACGTCGAGCCCGACCTCGCCGGTGCGGCGTAGCTTCTGCCAGCGCAGACGGCCTCCGGTCAGGGCGGTTATCCAGGACTGCAGCAGGACCATGTACATCAGCACCCGGTACACCACTTGTTGCAGGGGCAGGGTGATCAGATGCCATGCCTTCTCCCCGTCCAGGTGGAAGGACCACCAGGCCAGGACCGCCTGCGCGGCCATCACGCCGAACCACGCGCCCAGGGTCCTGTAGGGGTCGACGAAGACCACTCCGTAGACCATGGCGACGTCGATGGCGGGGGCGAGCAGTGGGGTGAGCACCATGAACACCGCGACGAAGGGCAGCCCGACGCGTCCGAAGTGACCGGCGGCGCCGCGCTCCAGCACCGCGTGCCGGTGCTTCCACATCGCCTGCATGGTGCCGTAGCTCCATCGGTAGCGCTGGGACCACAGCTGGCGCAGATTGCCGGGCGCCTCGGTCCAGGCTCGGGCCTTCTCGGCGTAGACGATCCTCCAGCCGCCACGGTGCAGGGCCATCGTGACGTCGGTGTCCTCGGCGAGCGTGTCGTCACTCATGCCGCCCACCTGCTCCAGCGCCGTGCGGCGGAAGCCGCCGACGGCACCGGGGATGGTGGGCATGCAGCGCAGCACGTCGTACATGCGGCGGTCGAGGTTGAAGCCCATCACGTACTCGATGTGCTGCCAGGCGCCGATCAGCGTGTCGCGGTTGCCGACCTTGGCGTTGCCGGCGACCGCGCCGATCCTCGGATCGGCGAAAGGCTGCACCAGCTCTCGGACGGTCGAGGGCTCGAAGACGGTGTCGCCGTCCATCATCACGATCAGGTCGTACGAGGCGGCGGCCACACCGGTGTTGAGTGCGGCGGGCTTGCCGCTGTTGGGCTGGCGGATGAGGCGGACCATCGGCAGGTCGAGCCCTTCCACGATGGCGGCGGTGTCGTCGGTCGACCCGTCGTCGACGACGATCACTTCGATGGGATGGTCGCTTCTGGCCAGTGAGAGCAGGGTGTTGGTGATGCATTCCTGCTCGTTGTAAGCGGGCACGATCACGCTGACGGGTTCGGTCACCGGGCTTCCCCAGGAGAAGCCCCGCTTGCGGGTGCGGCGCACATGGACGACCGAGAGCAGCAGCATGAGCGCGAAACGCAGGAAGACCGCGATGCCCACCAAGGCGAGCAGGGCGACCAGCCAGGGCATCAGGCGCACGGAGAACGTGGTGCACCACAAGAACGCCTTGCCGGCCCACAGGTCGTATCCGGTGACCCGGGTGTCGGCGCTGCCGGTGCCCAGTGCCTCGCCGATGGTCTTGAAGCTGTAGCCCTCGGCCTTGAGCTTGTCGATGATGAGCGGGAGGGCGGCCAGCGTCTGCGACCGGTTGCCTCCCGCGTCGTGCATGAGCACCATCTCGCCCTGGCCGGGCAGTTCGGGCATGGCCGCCTTGACGATGGCGTTGACGCCGGGGCGCTTCCAGTCGTCGGTGTCCTTGTTGATGAAGGCCACCAGGTAGCCGTCCGAGCCGACCTCCTTGGTGACCGGCCAGGACCAGTCGTCGAGTGCGTCGGCGGTCGACGAGTACGGCGGACGGAACAGGCTGGTGTGGATGCCGGCGACGCCCGCGAGCGCGAGCTGGGTCTCCCCGAGCTCCCAGCTGAGCCTGGTGCCGGTCTGCAAGGCGAGGTCGGGGTGGGTGAAGGTGTGCAGTCCGATCTCGTGCCCGCCCGCCACGATCTTCCGGATCGTCGACGGATTGCGGGTGACCATGGAGCCGGTGACGAAGAAGTCGGCGTGTACGTGCTTGTCGGCCAGGACCTTGAGGATCTTGGGCGTCCATTTCGACGACGGGCCGTCGTCGAAGCTCAGCACCACGGTCTTGTCGGGGATCGTGTAGCTGACCGGCATGTCGTTGCGGGCTCCGCGGGCGTCCACGATCGGCCCGCCCCGGAGCACGCCGGGCGGCACGGTGCCCTTGTCGACCGAGACCGCGACGCGTTCGTCGTGGAACACCTCGTTGTTCGCCATCCCGCGCAGCACCAGCAGCGCCAGCAGGGTCACCAGGACGGTCAGCGGCAGGAAGAAGCGCAAGGGAGGTGCGGCGAGCCGACGCGACAGTGGGGCGGCGCGCCGGGGGCGTTGGTGTCGGGACATGACCTTCCTGGACGTTGTCTGCGCTGATCAGGGGAGCATGGTCGAAGCGGTGGCGCCCGCTCCGGTTGCGGTGGCGCCGGAACCGGGGACGCTGCCGGTACTCAAAGCGATGCCCCTGCCGGTACCGGGCTTGGAGCTCGAACCGGCGCTGCCGGCCGAGCCGTTGCCGACGGCGGTGGCTCCGGAACCGGAGGCAGACCCGCCGCCGGTCACGGCCCCGCTACCGGCACCGGCACCCGGCCCGGGGCCCGTCGCCGTGCCCGACCCGCCGACGGCCGAGGAGCCCGTCACGGCGGTCGGGCTCGAACCGCCACCGCTACCGCTGCCGCTGCCGCTGCCGGTCTGTGATCCCCGACCGGTCCCGGTCGGGGGCGTGTCGGGGGACGGGCGCGCGGCGGAGTGCTTGCGGCCGGTGTGTTCGGCCGCGCCGGGAGGCGAGGGCGGCGGGGCGTTCACGTACTGGCTGGGCGGCGTGGTGTCGGCGGTGACGGGAACGGCGATCGCCGGTGCCCGCGACTGAGTTCCCAGCAGGTTGGAGACCATGGCCAGAAGACACCCCACGCATACGACACCGAACACCCACCCGGCTCCCCTCAGGCGGCGGCCGCGGCGACCCGTCCGGTCCACGAAGACAGGGGACGGTTCGGGTTCGATGGCAGGAACGTTCACCGAGGACCTCGGCTTTCAGTGGTTTCGCGTCGCCGCAGACTCCAGGGCGCCATGAAACTACTCGAACGTCTTGTGTCCGGCGGGCCGAATGTGCGATTTGCCGGGCTCGGTCCACCGTCCGTGACGATATCGAGATGAGAGTGGGAAAGTTGCGTGAAGACGCCTTACAATCCCGTTCCCCAACTCCATCCACCTGCCGATCGGATGCTGCGCGCATGGCCAGATCTCTTCGCCCCGGCTATCTGGTGAGCGCCGCGCTCGTCGTGGTCGTCACTCTGTTCGCGGCTTTCGCGTGCGGCGGGAAGGGGGCGGACGAGCAGACCGGAGCCCCCGGCACCACCGGCAGCACTCCCGAGGCCGCGGCCTCGGCCGCCGCCGGGAGTTTCGACGTCTCCTCGATGCTGCGTCCGTCCGGCCGGATGCTGGGCGTCGTCGACAACAAGACGCCGTGGCAGTACGGCATCGTGCAGACCTTCACGCGGCAGGCGGGGCGCGCGCCCGACCTACGTGAGTACTACACGACTTGGGGGGACGACTTCGACGCGGAAGGCAACTCCTTCCTCTGGAAGCACGGCCAGCTGCCGATGGTCGAACTGGTGCCGTCAAGGACCTCACTGGCCGATATCGCCGGGGGCTCCCAGGATGCCTACATCCGTCGGCTCGCCGCCCAGATCACCGCCTACCACGGCCCGCTGGCGCTCTCCTTCGCCGGGGAGATGAACGGCCCGTGGAACTCCTGGGGGCCCGGCCACGCCAAGGCCGCCGACTTCGTCGCGGCATGGCGGCATCTCCACGACACCTTCCGCAGCCTCGGCGTCACCAACGTGATCTGGGTGTGGAGCCCTCACGTCATCGACTCGGGCAGCCGGGTCGCACTGCGCCCCTACTTCCCGGGCAACGACTACGTCGACTGGGTCGGTGTCATCGGCTACTACGGGCCGATCGACGGTGACGCCTTCTCCAGCCTGTTCACGCCGACCCTGCGGTCGATCGCGGCCTTCTGCGGCAAGCCGGTGCTGATCACCGAGACCGCGGTGGCGCAGAGCAGCACCAAACAGGCGCAGATCCAGGACCTGTTCAAGAGCGCCGCCGAGGCGGGCGTCATCGGACTGGTCTGGTACGACCAGCGCAAGACGTGGCCCGGTGGCAAGCAGCTGATGGACTGGCGCATCGACACATCGGTGGGAGCCAGGGCCGCTTTCCGGGTGGAGTCGGCGCGGGCCGGCTTCGGCCACCCGTTCACCGGCCACTAGGGCCTGTCCGGCGGATCAGGTCGGATTCGGTCGGCTGTGCCGATCGGTGCCGCTGAGCGGGGCCTGGTGCGTCGAGAGGCAAGGCGGAGGAGGTCGGCGACGCGGAGCGTCGGCAACCGACGACAGCGCCGCACGTCGGCACGGACAGCACGGACAGCACGGACAGCACGGCGAACACCGGGCGCAGTGGGAAGTTGGGAAGCACGGGATGACGAAACGACCGTCGCCGCAGGAGGCCGCCGAGCCGGACGTCGGCTGGGCCTTCCGTCCCCGCACGCCGGTCGGCGCGCAGCCGGGCCACGGGCCGCTCGGTTCCGAAGTGGCGCCCGCCGCCGCCGAGGCACAGGTGTCCGCCACGGCGGACGGCCTCGCGTCCGCGCCGCCTCCGCCCGGCCCCGGTGCGGCGCGACCACGGCCCGTGAGGCGCCGGTGGAACGGACGCGGGACAAGGATCGCCCTGGTTCTCGTCGTCCTGGCGGCCGCGGGCGGCGTGGCCCTGGTGCTCGCGCGGGAGGACTCCGGTGCGGTCGCGTCGCGGCGGCTGACGCAGGCGTGGAAGGTGAGCGCGCCCGCGGCGGACGACGAGTTGGTCGGAAGCTGGCGCACCGGCACCCTGCTCGTCCGGGCCTCCACCCGTGGCGGGGTCAGCGCATACCGTCTGTCGGACGGGCATCGGATGTGGCAGACCACCGCGCCGGCCAAGGGCGACGTGCCGTGCGCGATGTCGCCCGCGCCGTCCGCACACGGCATCGGCACGGTGGGCTTCGGCCGGGACGGCAACTCCTGCACCTCGCTCGCCGGTGTCGACGTGGCCACCGGCAAGATCAAGTGGAGCGTTCCGCTGATCGGCGCGGGGCATCCCACCGCGGTGGCCGCCCAGACGTACATCCAGGGGAACACCGCCACCGTCATCGGCGAGAACTTCCTGGGCGGGCTCGACGTGCGAAACGGTCGCCGCGTGTGGGGCTTCAAGGCCCGCGGCTCCTACTGCAACGCCTATGACTGGGGTGCCGAGAAGGTCGTGCTGGTGGACGACTACTGCGTCGACCGCGAGAAGACGTTCACCTTCACCGCGTACGACGGCGCGACCGGAAAGGTGCTCTGGAGAAAGGCCCAGGGCAGCCACACGGAGGTGACGCACGTCCTGTCGGGCTCGCCACTGATCGCCGCCGTGCACACCCCGGTACAGGACAGCGTGCGTGTCTACGCTTCCGACGGCCGCAGCCGCAAGCTCGCCGTGGGCAACACCGAGGTGTCGCCGGGCAACGACTCCGCCGCGGACCGGTCCGCTCGACGTGTCGGCAACGTCCTCGTCACACCTGCCCAGAGCGCCACGGGCAGCGAGATCGACGGCTACGACATCGCCACCGGCGCCAGACTGTGGAGCCGCCCCCGCGCTGCGCTCGCCACGGAGGGGGACGCGGGCGGGGGCGGGGACGGCAAGGTGTATGCCGTCACCACCTCGGGCACGCCGCAACTTCTCCGGCTCGATCCCCGTACCGGCCATGCGACCCCGATCGCGCGACTGCCCGTCGGCGCCGGCCACGGCGGATTCACGGCAGGCACGGTGTACGTGACGCCGGACGGAGGGGTGCTCGAACTCGACGCTCAGGGCAAGGGCGGCGGCGTGCGATTCTACCGGTGACACCGGGGCGCGGAGGATGCCGACCCGCCGAGCCGTCCGGTCGGTCTGCCGCCGCTCAGCGAACGTCGCGCCGACGCCTCTCCCGCACGCCGCGCAGCACCAGAAGCAGTGCCGAGCCGCCGAACAGCGCCGCGGTGATCAGCAGCCAACGGGCCGCGAAACCGGTCGCCGGCAGTCCGGTGACCGACTCGTAGCGCCGGTCCACCCGGCCGCCGATCAGCGGGAACCACACGAGCAGCAGCAGGCCGCAGAACGCGGCCGGAACTCGCACGTACAGGACCGCAGCCCGCTGCCCCGCCGCGCCCAGTGCGCGCACGACGGCCCGGTCGGCGGTCGCGTACAGCGGCACCAGCACCAGGTCGTGCAGCAGTGCCGCCCCGACGAACCACAGCGTCACGCCCAGCCAGTCACCCGCGAGCAGCCGCACGCCGGCGTAGCCCGCGAGCGCGAACGAGCAGGCCAGCAGGGAGATCTGGAAGGGACTGCCCAGGACGGGCCTGGGCGGGCGGCGCGGCGCGCGCACACGCCTCATGACAGATCCCCGAACGTCATGCGCGTCACCCACTTGGTGTTCAGCACTCCGGGGGCGCCCGGCACGATGATCCGTGCCGGATACCCGTGGTCCGCGCTCAGCGGCTCCCCGTTGACGTGCAGGGCGAGCAGGGAGCGCGGGTCGGCCACCTGGTTGGCACGCAGGGCCCCGCGGCGGAAGGCGCCGCGCCGCTGCAGGGATTCGACGAGCACATCCGGCGGATGACCGTCGAAGCCCGCCAGAGCGGCCAGGTCCCCAAGCCGCACCCCGCGCCACCACTGGTCGGAGGTCGACCAGCCCTCGACGCAGGCGATGGGCAGTGCGACGCTGTACTGCTTCATGCGCAGCAGTTCGGCGCGGTCCAACCGGACGGTGCCACCGGGTCCCGTGACGGTGAGCCGCCAGGCGTCCTGGGTCGTCTCGGCCGGGTCGATGCCGAGGTAGGCGGCGGTCTTGTTGATCTGGAAACCGTTCGGCCCGGTCCCCGGCTCCGGTCCGCCGTGCGGGGAGAGCACCGCCGTCTGCCGCAGCGGCCCGTCGAAGCTGCGGCCGGCGTTCGTCGCGCACATCAGCAACGCCCCTCCCCCGACCAGCCACAGCGCCCCGCGGCGCGAGACGGTGGGCGGGTCGGGGCGCGGGGAGACCAGGTCGTCGTCGCGTGACGCGCGCATCGTCCGCACGGTGCGCAGCGCCTTCGGCACCTTGAGCACGGCGTGCGCGACGAACGCGGCGAAGAAGACCCAGGCGCCGTAGAAGTGAAGCGGGTAGAACGAGCCGGGGAAGACGTAGTCCAGCTGGATGTTCAGGACTCCGGTCGCGAATTCGAACAGCGCGCCCCCGACCAGGAGCAGCAGCGAGATCCGTTCCAGCCCGTGGGCGACCGAGCGGACCGGCGGCAGCGTGAACAGCCGGGGCACGACCGACCAGAGCTTGCCCAGCAGCACGGGGACCAGAGTGAGGCCGAGAGTGACATGGACGCCCTGCGTGAGCCGGTACAACCAGTACGGATCGGTCGGCCACGCGAAGAGGTAGAAACCGAGCAGCCCCTTGTCCGGGGTCTTGTCGTTGACCGGGGACAGGCCGGGGTTGTACGCGGCGTACGAGAGCAGGCCCGTCACGAACAACACGCCGACGCCGAAGAGCAGGACCAGACCGAGCACCGACGTGAGCCACGGGCCGCGCAGCGGGCTGCGCCAGAATCCCGGAGAGGTCGGAAGCCGTGAGGTGAGCTCGCGCATGTCCTGACCGTAGACCGGGACCGGCCCTCAGGACTGTCTGCGACGCATGACGAAACACCGATTGGCTCCAAGGACGAGCGGTGTCCTCCTTGCGGGCCGGGCACGGAGTCCGCAAGGCCGGACATCGGGTGCGTCAGAGCCGTCTCGTCATGAACAGGGTGGTCCCGCGCGCCGCGTCCACTTCTTTCCGATCGGTCTCGGTGAACCCGACCTTGGCCAGCACCCGGCGAGAAGCGGTGTTCCAGTCCCAGACCGTGGCCCACAGACGTCCGTAGCCAGCCGATCCGGCCCACTCCAGAACCGCCCACGATGCCTCGGTCGCGTATCCCTGGCGCCAACTCCGGCGTAGAAGCTCGAATGCCAGTTCCGGTTCTCCCGCGGGCCCTCGCCCGTTGTCGACCAGCCCGCAGTAGCCGATGACGTCGCAAGAGACCTTCCGTTCGACCGCCGGCAAGCCCGACGACCACGCCTTGTCGGCGCGGATCGACTCCTCGAGCTCCGCGACCGTCGGGTGTCCTGCCGCGTCGATCCGGCGGTGCGGCGGTACTCGTGGATCACGCTCGGTCCACAGCTCACGCTGGACGACGGCCTCTGCCACCCGCCAGGGTCTGAGCAGCAGGCGCCTCGTCTCCAGTGCGACCTCGTTGCCCGGTGCGTCGACGGCCATGACAGCAATTGTCCCACCGGCGAACGCACGGCAGCGGTCCCGTTCGGCCAGTCGTTCACACGGGGCGCCGTTCGTCGGTGCCGATGAGCGTGCCGCCCCACGTTGTGGCCCGCGACGAAGCTGATGCCGCGGCGTGTGTCCTACCTTCCCGGCATCAGCGATTCGAAAAGCCGGCAGCCGCCGCGCGGTGCGGCCGTCGCACGCGATCGCACCATCCGAGAGGGGCAGCAGATGGCAGTACGCACAGCACGGATCGGCTGGGTGGGCCTGGCGGCAGCGGCGGCCTTGACCGGCGTGTGCATCACACCACCGGCGGTGGCCGACGGCGGCCCGGCGCACACGCGGACGCAGCAGGCCATGGACGCCGCGGTGAGGGACGGAGTGCCCGGGGTCACCGGGCAGGCCGATGACGGCTACTCGGTCTGGGCCGGGACCGCGGGTGTCGGAAACCTCACGACAGGTCAGCCGCGCTCCGTGGCCGACCGCTACCGCATCGGCAGCGAGACCAAGACCTTCGTCGCCACCGTGCTGCTCCAGATGGAGGCGGAGGGCAAGCTCGACCTCGACGACACGGTCGACCGGTGGCTGCCTGGGGTGGTGCAGGGCAACGGCAACGACGGGAGCCGCATCACCGTGCGGCAGTTGCTCGACCACACCAGCGGCCTCTTCGACTACGTCACCGACCCGGCCTTCCTCAAGGAGCACTTCACCGGCGAGTTCCTCAAGCATCGCTACGACACCTACACGCCGGGGCAGCTGGTCGGCATCGCCATGCGCCACGCGCCGCTCTTCGCGCCGGGAGCAGGCTGGAACTACTCGAACACCGACTACGTCGTGGCCGGCATGATCATCGAGAAGGTCTCGGGCCACTCGTACGAGGACGAGATCGAGCGCCGCATCATCGGCCCGCTGGGTCTGTACGCGACGTCCGTCCCTCGCACCGACTCGTCGATGCCGGTGCTCAGCTCGCGGGCCTACTCGAAGCTCTCGTTGCAGCCGCAGCCCACGGACCCGGTCCACGACGTCACCGAGCTCAATCCCTCCGAGGCCGGTTCGGCGGGCGCGATGATCTCCGACTCCGCCGACCTGGACCGCTTCTTCTCGGCCCTGCTGGCCGGCCGGCTGCTGCCCGCCGCGCAGCTGAAGGAGATGAAGACCACCGTCCCAATCAGTGGCGCCCCGTTCTCGGGGTACGGGCTGGGGCTGATGAAGTTCGACCTGTCCTGCGGCACCACGGTGTGGGGTCACGCGGGCGACATCCAGGGGTCGTCGTCCGACGCCGTGACCACGGCGGACGGGCGCCACTCGTTCGCCTTCGACTTCAACGGCGACTGGGCGGGGAACCGGTGGGCGGTCGTCGAGGCCGAGTACTGCCCGAAGTGAATCAGGGCCGCGGTGCGGCGCCGCCCTCCGCTCACAGGGCCGGTCTTTCCGGACGGCACAGCAGGCGCAGCTGCAGCATCAGGGCGAAGCGGACGTCGGGATCGGAAAGGTCGCTCCCGGCGACCTCGGCGACGCGGCGCAGGCGGTAGCGGAACGTGTTCTGGTGGACGTACATGCCTTTGGCGGCGGCGGGAACGTCGCCGAAGGCGTTCAGCCAGGCGCTGAGCGTGTCGACCAGCTGGGAGTCGTGCTCCCGGTCGTAGTCGACGAGCCGTGCCAGGGGCCCGGCAGGGGCGTCGCCCCGCTCGGCGGTGAGGTCGGCCAGGTCCAGGAGCAGTCCCTCGACGTGCACGTCCGCGATGCTGGCGAGACGGCGCGGGCCCGCGTTGGTGCGCAGCACGCGCAGCGTCCGGTCGGCTCCGTCCCGCGAGCGCGGCAGTGCGCTGCCCTCCTGGACGACGGGGCCGATGCCGATCATCGGTGTGAGCCGGTCGCCCACGCGCGTGAGGAAGTCGGCTCCTATCCGCACCGCTCTGTCCTCCACGTCCGTGTGCTGGTGCGGGACGGGCAGGATCCCGTAGGCGACGTCGCCGATGAGTGCCGCGGCGGAGCGGGCGTGGGTGGCGGACAGGTGTACGGCGAAGGCGTCGGCCAGGCGCTGTCGCTCCGCCACGTGCCGGGCGTGCAGGTCGGGTGAACCGGTGACTTCGGGGGGCTCCGGCACGGCCAGGGCGAGGACGACTCCGGCGTAGTCGGTCAGGCCGAGCCGCCCGAGCGCCTCGATGGCTCCGGGGCCGCCCTCCAGCGCGGTGGAGACCAGGTCGGCGCGGAGCCGGCGCTCCACGTCGGCGCCCGCTCGCAGGCGCAGCATGTGCAGGGCCACCAGTTCCGCCGCGTCGTGCAGGGCCTCGCTGCGCTGCGCCGTGAGCGGGGTGCGTACGGCGGCCCAGATGGTGCCGAGCACCTCGTCGTCGGCGCGCACGGCCATGGCGGCGCGCGGGAGGTGGCAGCCGTCGGTGTCGGGCAGGGTGACGTGGAGGGGGCGGTCGCTGCGGTAGAGGGACCGGAAGACGCCGCGGTCCTCCAGGAGGCGGGTGAACCGTTCGGGTACTTGCCTGCCCAGGATGGTCTCCACACGAGAGGGGTCGGCCTCGTCCTGGCGCCCGGAGAACGCGAGGACGCGGGAGCTGCGGTCCTCGATGGTGACGGGTGCGTCCAGCAGTGCGGCCACCGCGTTGGCCAGGGCGAACAGGTCGCCGGAGGGGGTGCCGCCGAGCGTCTGCGGGTCTGCTTCCCCCACGTCTCCGTCCGCGAGCAGCGAGCGCAGCAGCACGGCGAGTTGGGCCCATGAGGCGCCTCGGGTCAGCGCGAGCAGCGCGACGTTGGATCTGCGGGCCGCGGCGACGACCGCAGCGGCGGCGGGTGCCGGCGCGCGCACCACCAGTGCGGCGGCACCGGCGTCGCCGAGGGTGGTGAGCAGCCGGGCGGTCTCGGCCGGTCCGTGCACGCCGACACCGAGCACCAGTGCCTGCCGGGGCAGCACCGGCTCGTCCAGCGGATCGTGGATGGCCACCCCGCCGATCCTGTCCACCGTGGCCGGGTCGCCGCACACGAGGTCCAGCAGGGTGGTGCCGAGGTCTTCCAGGACTCGTCCGAGGCCGGCGCGCGGCTGTGTGTTCACGGTGCTGGTCCCTCCCGCTGTCCGGACGATCACGCTTGGTGGGCGGCGACGGGATTGTGCGGTGCGGCCGTCGACGCGCACAAGAGCCGCGTCACAGCGCGATCCATTCCGTGGACACGGTGGCTTCCTGGAGGGCGTCCGGAAGCGGCGCGACACCGAGGCCGGCGCCGGAGGGGACGGTGAGATGTCCGTCGACCGGCACGAACGGTTCGGTGATGTCGGTGCGGTAGTACCGGCCGGAGGCAGAGATGTCGCCGGGCAGCGTGAAACCGGGCAGGGCGGCCAGGGCCGTGTTCGCGGCGCGGCCGAGGCCGGTCTCCAGCATGCCGCCGCACCACACCGGCACGCCGTGGGCGGCGCAGACGTCGTGGATGCGGCGGGCCTCCAGATAGCCGCCGACCCTGCCGGGCTTGATGTTCACGATGTGGCAGGCGCCGAGGGTGATGGCCGCTGCCGCGGCGCGGGCGGAGGTGATCGACTCGTCCAGGCACACGGGTGTGGCGAGCGTTTCGGCCAGCCGGGCGTGGCCGAGGAGGTCCTCCTCGTCCAGCGGCTGCTCGATCAGGAGCAGCCCGTACGGATCGAGGCGGGCCAGGTGCCGGGCGTCCGCGGGGGTGTAGGCGGTGTTGGCGTCGACCTGGAGCGGCAGTTCGTCGCCGAAGTTCTCGCGCACCGCGCGCACCGGTTCGATGTCCCAGCCTGGCTCGATCTTGAGCTTGATCCGGCGGTAGCCCTCGTCGAGGTATCCGGCGACCGTCTCCAGGAGTCGCGGCACCGAGTCCATGATGCCGACGGACACCCCGCACGGCACGCGCTCGCGCACGGCGCCCAGTTCGCGGGCCAGCGGCACGGCGCGGGCGCGCAGTTCGGCGTCGAGGACGGCCATCTCCAGGGCCGCCTTCGCCATCCGGTGGCCCTTGAAGGGGGCGAGGGCGGGGGCGACGGCGTTCGCGTCGAGGCGTTCGCACCGGCCCAGGGCGGGGACGAGGAAGCGGCGCAGCACGTCCGCGCAGGCGGCCGTGTACTGCGAGGAGTACAGCGGGTCGGCCATCGCCACGCACTCGCCCCAGCCCTCGGCCGCCGGGCTGACGACCCGCAGCAGCAGTGCGGTTCGTTCGGTCAGCGTGCCGAAGGAGGTTCGGAAGGGGGCCACCAACGGCAGCCTGATCTGGCGGAGTTCGACGCCGGAGAGCTTCACTGTGGGTCCTTGGGTGTGAGGTGGGCGGGTCGTGCGGACGGGGCGGCCGGGGCGACCAGCAGGTAGCGGCCGGCGCGGTCGAAGCCCGCCACCTGCCATCCGTCGGCGAGGAGTCCCCCGAGCACCTCGCGTACGGCGCCGCGCCACAGCTTCGCGGCCCTCGGGTCGCTGTGGCGCAGCCGCTCGATGTCCTCGGGCACGGCGACCAGGGCGCGGCGGGCCCTGACGGGGCGGGCGACCGGTCGGCCGTCGTCGCCGGTCCCCAGGGCGGTGGCCGTGGGCTGGGACGGCGTGTCCGCGGCCGGGGCCGGGTCCGCCTGCCGGGCGTGGCAGGCCGCGGCGACCTCCGGGGCGGTCAGGCGCCACTCCACCAGGAGGCGGTCGGTGTCGTCGGCGCCGTTGATGCCGTCGTTCATCCGGCCGTAGAAGTTGGTCAGGTACTGCGCGGGACGGGCGGCCAGTTTGCGGATGTTGAAGTGGGCGTTGCGCCGTACGAGCGGGTCGAAGGTCCACGAGACCCGGGTCCCGCCGCGCTCCAGGACCCAGGCGCGCTGATGTGTCTTGAGTGCGAAGCCGATGCTGCGGCCGCGCATGCGGGCCGACACTCCGGCGATGTGACTGTGCAGGGCGCCGTGCGGCGGTGGCCCGAAGAAGCCGATGCAGGCGCCTGCGAGGTCGGTGTCGGCTGCTGTGCCGGTGGCGTCGAAGGCGGCCGCGACGTAGCTTCCGGCCTTGTCCATAGCCCGCAGCAACTCGGGGGTGGCCAGGGCGTTGTCACCGTCGGGGTTCCAGATGCTCTCGAAGAGCCGGCAGGCGTCCACCAGATCCGGCAGGTCGCCGATCGTGCGCACCCGGCACCGGGCCGCGTGGGCGGCGGCTTCGGCGGCGCGCAGAGCGTCGGCGAGGGTCTGACGAGCGATCCGGTCTCCGGCCGCGGTGTCGTTTCCGGCACGGTGTCCGGGCGTGACCGGCGTGGTGGCGGGCAGGTCCGTCATCGGGGGCTCCTGCCGGTCGCCCGGGCGCCTTCGTGGCGTTCCGGTCTCGCGGCGAGCAGGTCGCCGACGAGTGCCGCGAGCAGCGCCGCGCGTTCCGGGAGCCGCGCGACGCGTACATGCTCGTCGTCGGCGTGCGCGCCGCCGCCCACCGCGCCGAGCCCGTCGAGGGTCGGGATACCGACGCCCGCGGTGAAGTTGCCGTCCGAGGCTCCGCCCACGGCGGCTGCCGTGAGCGGGCCCGTTCCCAGTCGCCGGGCCAGTCGCTGTGCCCGCCGGTAGAGCGCGGCGGACGAACTCTTGGGCAGCGGCGGGCGGTTGGGGCCACCTGTCACGTGCACGTGGGCCCCGTCGAGGACAGGACGTAGTGCGCGCAGCGCGCTGTCGACGCGGGCCTGCTCGGCGGCGTCGCGCGCTCGTACATCGAGCGCGAACCCGCCCTGCGCGGGCACGGTGTTCGTGGTGGTTCCCGCGCTGAGCGCGGTCGGGGTGACCGTGGTTCCGGCGTCGGGGTCGGCCAGCGCGGCGACCGCGAGAATCTGGTGGGCGGCCTCCACACCGGCGTTCACGCCGCGCCGGGGCTCAAGGCCGGCGTGCGCGGCCCGGCCGACGACACGTATCTCGTACAGGGAGACCGCCTTGCGTTCGGTCTTCAGGGCGCCTTCGCCGGCGGACGCCTCCAGGACCAGTGCCGCGGCGCAGCCGGCCGCCTCGGCCTCGATCAACTCGCGCGACGTCGGTGAGCCGATCTCCTCGTCGCCCGTGACCAGGTAGGTCACACCGTCGAGGTCGGCGAGTGCGGCGAGCGCGTGGAAACCCAGGGCGAGTCCGGCCTTCATGTCGTAGCAGCCGGGCCCGCGCAGTATGCCGTCGCGCACGGTGAAGGGACGGGTGGCCAGTGAGCCGAGTGGCCACACCGTGTCGTGGTGGCCGAGCAGCAGCACGCGCCGGGGTCCGCTGCCCAGGCGCCAGCGCAGGTGGGTGCGGTCGCCGATGGTGAGAATGTCCGGTGGGTGCCCGAGGTACGCGGCGCCCAGCGCGGCCACGGTCTTGGCGCTGCGGGCCACGGCGGCGAGGTCGCTGGAGGGTGACTCGGTGCGCACCATACGTCCGATGTCGTCGATCATGGCGGGCAGCCGGTTCTCGAACTGCCTGACGTCGTCGGGTCCCGAAGAGAGCGGGAGTTCGTACCGCTGGTTCATGTCAGGACACCTTGCAGGTCGCACGGGCGCCGAAGTGCAGATACCTCTCACCGGTCGGCAGCGTGTAGAAGGTCACGGGGGTCCACGTCGCGCTTCCCGGGAGCCGGACGGCGTACAAGTCCCGGTCCACGGGCACGAGCGGGGCTTCCTGTACGGGTTCGGGGACGAGTGCGGCGAGCGGCCCCGTCACCGTGTGCCGCAGCAGTGGCCCGTCGGCGCCGTCGAGGATGTCGACGCGCGCGCCGCTCCGCTCGTAACGGCCGAGGTGGCGGCCGGTCTCGACGGGCGTCGGTACGGTCGGTGGCCGTAGCGGTGCCGGCATGTCGACCCCGGCCAGTTCGGCGAAGATCTCAGCGAACAGTTCCAGATGGAGGTCGCGGGCGTTCCCGCCGTTCGTGAGGAGGGTGACGGCGAGGTCCCGGTCGGGCAGGAGCCGCAGGAAGGCGGACTGGCCGATGGTGTTGCCGTCGTGGCCGAGGAGCCGGTGGCCGTTCCAGTCGAAGCGGATCCAGCCTAGGCCCCAGGAGTCGCCGAGGGTGTGTACATCCGGAACGTCGACCTGGTGCTCGCCCATCGCTCGCGTGGCCCGCTCGGACAGGATCGGGGTGCCGTCGGCGGCTCTGCCTCCTGCCAGGTGCGCTCTGGCGAAGGCGAGCACGTCGGCGGCGGTGGCGGTGATCAGCCCGGCGGGTCCGGCGGATCGGGGCAGGCCCCACACCGGGGACGCGCGCAACTCCCCGTCGGAGTGGGTGTCGTGGCCCGTCGCCGCCCTCAGCCGCAGCGCCTCCTCGGGCAGTGTGACGGTGTGTGCCAGGCCGAGGGGGGTGCACAGCCGCTCCTTGAGGGCGGTGTCCCAGTTGGTGCCGGTGAGCTTCTCGATGACGCGGCCGAGGAGGATGTAGCCGGAGTTGCAGTACGAGAAGGTCGCGCCCAGGGGGTGGTTCTGGGCCGCCGAATCCAGTTGTTCGACGTACCGTTCCAGGCAGTCGTCGCCGCGGCCGGTGTCGGTGAAGATGTCACCGTCGATGCCGCTGGTGTGGGTGAGCAGGTGCCGCACGGTGACCTCGCGCGCCGTGTGCGGGTCGGACAGGCGCAGTTCGGGTGCGACGTCGGCGACGGGCGCATCGAGGTCGAGCCTTCCCTCGTCGACGAGTTGCATGATCAGGGTTGCGGTCCACACCTTGGTGATGGATCCGATCTGGAAGACCGAGTCCTCGGTGGCCGCGACGCCGGTGTCCTTGTTGAGGACACCGCGGGCGGCGAGGGCGACCTCGCCGCCCCGGGAGATGCCCAGGACCGCGCCCGGCACCCGGTGCCGCTCGGCGAGTTCGCCCAGGCGCCGTTCCCAGTGCGCCGCGTCCAGCGGGACGCGGTTCCTTGCGTGCCGTTCCACCCAGTCGACGATCCGGCGGGCGAAGTCGGCACGCTGGGAGGGCGGTCCGTCGAGCAGAAACAGGTGCGAGCCGCCCGGGTAGAGCACCAGGCGGGTGGGCACGCCGCGCACCCGCAGTGCCGTGAACCACTGCTCGGCCTGCCCGACCGGACAGCGCTCGTCCGCAGCCCCGTGCAGGACCAGGGTCGGGGTGTGGACATGCTCGACTCGGGAGTACGGGGAGAGAGCGGTGTACCGGTCCCGGTCGGCCCACGGCGGTCCGCCCAGTTCGAGCGCCGCCAGGGCGTGCGCCTCGTCGCTGGTGCCGCACATACTGGTCAGGTCGCTCACCACACCACCGGCGACGGCCGCGGCGAAACGCTCGTCGTGGCTGGTCAGGTAGCAGGTCATATAGCCGCCGTAGCTGTACCCGGCGACGGCCAACCGGGCCGCGTCGGCGATGCCCTCGGCGACGAGCGTGTCCAGGGGTTCCAGGAGGTCCGGTGCGTCGGCGACGCCCCAGGCGCCGCGTGCGGCGGTGAAGAACTTCTCGCCGTAGCCGTCGCTGCCGCGGGGGTTGAGGAGCAGCACGGACCAGCCGCGGGCCGCGAGGACCTGGTGGTAGAGGTGCGCCGGGTCGGCCGCGCCGTTCCACGCGTTGTGCGGGCCGCCGTGGATGTCGACCAGGAGGGGCGCGGGCCCGGTCACCGCCGGGTCGCGCAGCAGCCACCCGTGCACGGTGGTGCCGTCGGAGACCGTGAACTCCCGCTCCTGCGGCCTGAACAGTTCGGTCTTCGCCGGTGCGCCGCCGTGCCCGGTGAGCACGCGTTCGCTGCCTGTGCGCAGGTCGAGGGCCACGATCTCGCCGTACGAGGTGGGTGTCGCCAGGACGACGACGGCCACGTCCCCGGCCGTGGACAGGCCGGAGACGACGCGGTCGGCGCCGCCCAGCAGGAGGCGGCAGGCGTCCTCGTCGACAGCGCGCGCGTACAGGTGGGTGCAGCCCCGGTCCCGCAGGCAGAACAGCACGTGCCGGCCGTCGGTGGTCCCCCGGGGCGGCGCGCCGGGGTATCCGGGCCCGCCGGGCATCACGTTGCGGTCGAGTCCGGGGGCGAGGTCGGCCGGCGCACCGCCGTCCAGCGGGACCCGCAACAGCGCCGCGTGGCCCAGCGCGACGTCCGCACGGCCCGCGACGAGCAGCGCGTCGCCGTCCGTCGTCCAGTTCACCGTGTGTGCGACGCCCTCCGGGGTGCCGACGAGGCGCGGCTCTGCGCCCGCCGCGTGCCGGTCGATGACGTACGCGGCGCTGCGCAGCGTCAGATCGGCGTCGGTGTCGCGGGCCGCGCAGAAGGCGAGGCTGTGGCCGTCGGGCGAGAAGGCCGGGTGCCCCGCGTTCCAGCTTCCGTGCGTGAGCTGCCGTACGTCACGGGTGTCACGGTCGACGAGGTGCAGGTGGGTGCGGACCGCGCCGGACAGGCCCCGGCCGTCCGCCTTGTGGTCGAGCCGGTCCGCCGTCACGGGCGCGGCCGGGTTCGGGGCGGGGCCGGCCGGGGCGGTGAAGGCGAGCGCGGTGCCGTCCGGGCTCCACACCGGCGCGCCGGCCCCTCGCGGCAGGTTCGTGACCTGTTCGGGCTCGCCCCCGTCGGCCGGCAGCAGCCACAGCTGTGGGGGGCCGTCGCCGCGCAGAAACGCGAGCCACCTGCCGTCCGGGGACCACGCGGGTGCGGTGTCGGCCGGGCCGCGAGTGAGCCGCCGTGCCGGTCCTCCTGCCGTCGCGACCGACCACAACGTCCTCACATCGCGGTCGAGTTCGCGGTCGGCTGTGCGCAGCACGTACGCGATGCGCGTGCCGTCGGGGGACAGCGCGGGCTGTTCCGGCAGCGCGATGGTGTAGAGGTCGTCGATGCCCGGGCGTCGTGTCACGGTGGGCGGTTCTCCTTGGTGCCGATGGGGATGGAGGTGGGTGTGGGAGCGAGGGTGGGGCGGGGAAGGGGCGGGGACCGGGTCAGGGGTGGGGGCGGGGGTCATGGGTTGCCGTTCTCGCGCACCCGATCGCGGAGGCCGCGCTCGGGGAGGGCGGTGGCGGTGGCGGTGGCGGTGGCAAAGTGGCAGGCGGTCCGCCGGGGTCGGGACGCGGCGTCCGACACGGGGTCGTCGGTGCGGCACACCTCACGCTCGGCGCGCACGGCGGGTCCCTCGGGGCAGCGCGGGTGAAAACGGCAGCCCGACGGCGGGTGGTGCGGGTCGGCCGGTTCCGTGTCCGTGACCGTCTCGGCGTCCTTCCGCGGCCCCGCGGTGTGGCCGTGAACGGCGGCGAGCAGTTCTCGCGTGTAGGGGTGCCGAGGATCGGCGAGCACCTCCTCGGTGGGGCCGACCTCGACGATCCTGCCCAGGTACATCACGGCGATGTGATCGCTGACGTAGCGGACCACGGCCAGGTCGTGCGAGATGAACAGCATGGTCAGCCGCAGCTCCCGCTGGACGTCGCGCACGAGGTTGAGTACGGCGCCCTGGACCGAGACGTCGAGGGCGGAGGTGATCTCGTCGGCGATCACCACCTGTGGTCGGGCGGCCAGTGCCCGGGCGACGGCCACCCGCTGCCGTTGGCCCCCGGAGAGCTGTCCGGGCAGCAGCGCGGCCAGGTCCGCGTCGAGGCCGACCTGCCCGAGCAGGCGGGCGACCTCGGCGTGACGCGCGGCCCGGCTCCCGCCTCGTTCGCGCGGGAATGCCTCGGCGACGGAGGCCGCGACGGTCATTCGCGGGTTGAGGGAGGAGTACGGATCCTGGAAGATCATCTGCACGGGTCGGCGCCTGCCGCGGGATCGGCGGGTGTCGGTGCCGTTCACCAGGACGCGGCCCGCACTGAGCGGGGCGAGTCCGACCGCGGCGCGCGCCAGTGTGGACTTCCCCGAGCCGGACTCCCCCACCAGACCGACCACCTGGCCGCCCGGCACGGTCAGCCGCGCGCCGTCCACCGCGGTCAGGGCGTGACGCCGGGTTCCGTAGCGGACGCTGACGCCGTCGAAGACGAGCTCACTCATACCGTAGGTCCTCCCGTGCTCTCCTCGACGTCTCCGTTCGCCGCGCGTTCCAGCCGGGGGCCAGGGCCACCGTGCTCGGCCGCGCCCTGCCCGGGCGGGGCCTTCGGGGCGGGCTCCCCCTCGACCGGGTGCCAGCAGGCGACCCGCTGCCCGGTGGCGTACGTGACCGGCCGCGGGTCCTTTCGGCGGCAGAGGTCGTCGGAGCGCGGGCATCGGGGCGCGAACGCGCACCCCGGTGGCAACCGGTGCGGCTGGGGCGGGCGCCCGGGGATCACGGCCAGGGGACGGTTCCGGTCGGTGTCGAGATCCGGTACCGCCGACAGCAGGGCGCGGGTGTAGGGGTGCCGGGCCTCGGTGAGCAGGCCGGCGGCCGGCAGATCCTCGACGATCCGCCCGGCGTACATGACGAGTACCCGGTCGCAGGTTCGGGCGACGGCCGTGATGTCGTGGCTGATGAGCAGTACCGCCGTGGCGCGCTCGGTGCGTACCGTGTCGAGGAGGCGCAGCACCTGCCGTTGGACGGTGACGTCGAGCGCGGTGGTCGGCTCGTCGGCGATGATCACTTTCGGGTCGCCCATCAGCCCCATGCCGATCATCGCGCGCTGCCGCATGCCGCCGGAGAACTCGTGCGGATACTGGCGCGCGCGACGCTCCGGTGCGGGCACACGGACCGCGCGCAGTTGGTCGACGGCCTGTTCGAACGCGGAGCGCCGGGACAGTCGTCGGTGGTGCTCGGCGACTTCGGCGAGCTGCCGTCCCACGCTCATGACCGGGTTGAACGAGGACATCGGGTCCTGGAAGACCATGGCCATCGACGTTCCGAGCAGGGCGCGCAGCTCCCGTGGTCCCGGGCCGAGCAGTGAGGTGCCGTCGAACTCCAGCCGGTGGGCGGTGACGTGGGCCGGCAGTTCGACGAGACGGGACACGGCCATCGCGGTCAGGCTCTTGCCCGCGCCCGACTCGCCCACCACTCCCACGGCCTCGCCCGGCCACAGGGTGAAACTGACGCGGCGCACCGGGGTGCTCCAGCCGCTCGGTCCTGGCAGGGCCACCTGGAGGTCCTCCACCAGCAGCACCGGCCGGCTCTCTCGCTTGCGGTCGGATCCCTTGGAGGGGGCCTGGGGTGCGGGGCGCGGGGAGGTGGTCCGGTGCCGGAGCGTACGTATCCCGAGGGCGGCGGCCGCGGCCTCGCCGAACAGGTTGAACGCCAGGCCGGTGACCACGACCGCCGCGCAGGGCGCGAGCGCGGCCGCGGGCGTGAGGTCGATGCGGTCCAGCCCCTCGCCGAGCAGCCGGCCCCAGTCGTAGTCCGGTGCCTGGACACCGAGTCCGAGGAAGGAGAGCCCGGCGAAGGCGAGCAGCGAAGCACCGGCGCCGATGGTGGCGTTGACCGCGAGCGGCTCGGCGATGTTGGGCAGGATGTGCCGGGTCAGGAGCCGGAGCCGCCCGACGCCCAGAGTGCGGGCCGCCGCCACGTGGTCCCGGCCCGCGACCGACGCGCTGAGCGTGTGGGTGAGCCGGGCGAAGGCCGGGGCGGTCGCCAGGCCGATCGCGAGGACCGCGCCCTTCGCGCCGACCCCGAAGATCACCGCGAAGAACAGGGCGAGCAGCAGCCCGGGGAAGGCGACAGTGACGTTCACCGCGGAGGTCACCAGGCGTCCCGCCCGCCGGGGCAGCACCGCGGGCGCCGCGCCGAGGACCAGCCCCAGGCTCACCCCGAGCAGGGTCGCCGCCACCGCGAGGGACACCGAAAGGCGGGTGGCCACCAGGACGCGGTAGAGGATGTCGCGGCCCAGGTTGTCGGTGCCCAGCAGGTGCGCGCCGGAGGGCCCTTGCTGCAGGGCGCCGGTGTCGACCACGGACGCCCGGCCGCTCCAGAGGACCGGGGCGAGGACGGCGAGGGCGATGACAGCGAGCAGCAGCAGGCCGGCGCAGGCGCCCAGAGGGGTGCGGGCGACCGCGGACCATCGGGGGCGGGGCGTGGCGGCGTGGGGCTTGCGCGGAGAGCTGCGCGGGGACCTGCGCGGGGACATCAGACCTCCCTGATCACGGAGCGCGGATCGAGCAGGGCGAGCACCACGTCGACCAGGAGGTTCACCACGAGGACCGAGGCTCCGTAGACGAGGACGATGCCCTGCACCAGCGGATAGTCCTTCTGCAGGATGGACTGCACGATGGTGGAGCCGAGTCCCGGCCAGGCGAAGACGTTCTCGACGAGGACCGTGCCGGCGACGAGCGCGGACAGCAGCAGCCCGCCGAGGGTGAGCGTCGCGGTCAGCGCGTTGGGCAGCGCGTGGCGTGTGTACACGAGGTGCGGGGGCAGCCGCTTGGCGCGGGCGGTGCGGACATAGTCGTGGCCGAGCACCGAGAGCATCTCCACCCGGACGATCCGGGCGAGAACGCAGGCCGGTCCCGTCGCCAGGGCGAGCACCGGCAGCACGTACGAGCCCGGTCCTTGATCACCGGCGACGGGGAGCCATCCGAGCCGCACTCCGAAGACGTAGGCGAGGACCACGGCGAGCAGGAACTCCGGTACGGCGGCGAGCAGCGCGCTCACCGTGGTGAAACCCAGTTCGGCGGCGCGGCGTCCGCCTCCCCGGGTCAGGGCGGCCATCGCGGTGCCCACCGGGACGGCGAGCGCCATGGCCAGCAGGAAGGCGAGGGCAGCGAGTTGCAAGGTGGCGGGCAGCCGGTCGCCGATGGTGTCCGCCACGGGTTGCCCGGTGATCGTCGAGGTGCCGAGGTCGCCGGTGAACAGCCCGCCGAGGAAGTGCAGATACTGCCGCCACAGCGGGTCGTCGAGTCCGAGCTGCGCGCGCCGCGCCGCGACCAGTTCCGGTGAGGCCGTCAGGCCCAGCGCGGCGCGCACGGGGTCACCGGGGACGAGATGGATCATCAGGAAGGCCGCGGTGACGAGCGTCCACAGCGATGCCGCCAGGCGTGCCGCACGTCGGATGCCGAACAGCGCCCAGCGGTTTCCTCTCCAGGTCCTCGGGGGTGCGGCGGCGGCCGTCGCAGTCGTCATCGGTTCACCGTCCTAGGAGGTGTACATGCGGATCGAGGACGGGACGATCGCGTCCTGGCTGAGCGTGAACCGGGCCGACTCGCCGAATACCGGGGTCAGGGAGTTGTAGTACGGCACCACGTCGAGGTCCTTGACGAGCGCCTCCTCGGCCTGCTGCCACTGCGGGCAGCCGGCCGTGCCGGCCTTGGCCGAGGCCCTGCGTACGAGGTCCTGGTACCGCTGGTTGCGGACGTCGGAGAAGTTGACGCCCTTGGGCGGCGTGGGTCCGCTGACGAACGGGGTGAGCTGGGAGGGCACCGCCACGGAGACCGGGCCCATGGACACGTCCCAGTTGCCGGAGCCGAAGAGCGTCTGGTTCACGCCGGGGCTGTCCAGCGGTTTGAGCGTGACCTCGGCACCGAGGCTGCGCCACTGCTTCTGGATCAGTTCGGCGCCCGCGGCCATCGTCGGCCCGTTCTGGGTGCCGTACACGAGACGGAGTGCGAGCTTCTTGCCGTCCTTGGTCCGTGTCCCCCCGGAGTCCGTCGTCCAACCGGCCCTGTCCAGCGTGGCTTTGGCCGCTCGGAGGTCGTGGGCGGGGAGGTTGCCGGTGACCGGGTCGCCGGGGCAGGGTGCCGGGGCGATGGTGATCAGGCCGCGGGAGGGGCTGCCGGTACCTCCGGTGATCACCTTGCCGACATCGGACAGGCCGAGGGCCTGGACCAGCGCACGGCGCACCGCCTTGTCCGAGCCGGGCCTTGATCCGGCCTGGTTGAACCAGAGCATGCCCAGCGGCGCACGGATGTCGGCGTGGAAGAGCTTCTTCGCGGAGAGCCGCTTCTGTTCCGGGCCGCTGATGGCGGCGGCGTTGAGCTTCCCGGACAGCAGCAGATCGGCGGCTGTCGTCTCGTTCGGGATCACCTCGATCCTGACCTTGTCCGGCAGCCCCCTGGCTCCGGGATCGCCCGGCCCCCATGTGTAGTTCTCGCGCCGGGTCAGGGTGTAGTGGTCGCCGGGGACCGCCTCGGTGAGGGTGAACATTCCGGTGCCGCTGCGCTTGCCGCCGTGGGCCAGCACGTGACGGTCCTTGAGCCCCTTGCCGCAGGCGATGGGCACCGAGCCGGCGTCGCGCAGCAGGAAGGCGTCGGGGACGCCGCTGGTGACGGTGACGGTGCGCCGGTTGTCGTCGGCCTTCGCCGTGGTGCCCGGCTGGATCTGCACGCCGGCCAGCGGCGACTTGTTCTTCGGGTCGCCGATGTAGTTGATGTTCGCGGCCACCTCGCTCGCGGTCAGCGGCTCACCGTCGGAGCAGGTGATGCCGGGGCGCAGCGTGAACGTGGCGCTCTTGGTCGACGCCTGCCACTTCTGCGCCAGGCCCGCCTGCGGCTCGCCCTTGTCGTCGAGACGGATCAGCGGGTCGTACAGATAGCGGTTGATGCCGACGGCGATCGACATCACCGTCTGCGCCGGGTCGAGGTTGCCGGGGTCGGAGGCGTACGCCATGGTGAACGTCTTGCCGTCGGCCAACTCGCCGTTGCCCGGCCCGCTCGCGCCCGAGCCGCCGGCGCAGCCGCCGAGGAGGGCGGCCACCGCCGCCGTCGCGGTCGCCAGGGCGGTGCGCCTCGCCGTGCCCTTCATGTCGAGGCCCGCCTTCTCCTGGAGAGGGCCGGCGTTGCCGCGGGCCGACGGTCGAGCTCACCCCATGTGGACATGTGGATCCCCACCTCCGAAGCGTCCGAACCGGTGTTGCCTGGAAGGTAGGGCAGGGGCGACGAGCGCCACTTCGTCGACCGGGACAAGCCGGGCGGGCGGTATTCGTCGGCGCGGACGAAAGACGTGCCCGGCAGCGGCTCGCCCCCCAAGGCCGGAGAGGGCCGTGGGGCAGCCTGGCGATGGAGGCCGCCGCCGCGGGCTCGCCCCCGATGCCGGAGAGGGCCGGGCGACGTCACGGTCTCCCGCCCGGTCCGCGTCCGCGCGCCGATCGGCACGAGCCCCACACCGAACTGGTCCAGGACCTGACCGAGCGTTCCGTCGACCTCACCGCCTTCGTCGACGTTTGGTTCCGCGTGGAGTACGGCGACCACCACCGTGCGCACCCCCGGCACACGCACCGTCCCGGCCTCGGGCAGCGCGTCCGTCGCGGGGCCCCGCGCGCCCGGGTACGGCGTGGCGATCCGCAGCCGGACCGCGTCCTGCCCGAGTCGCCGGGCCTGTACCCGCGTCCGAGCGTCGCCGAGACCCTCGCCCACTGGCATGGCGATCATGCTGATCGCGTTCGTGATCGCGCCGGTCGTCACCGTGTGCGGCCTTCCGCCGGCGCGCCGCCGCACGCACTCGGCGCCGCGGCGGCGGTGACGCGGCTCTGCCTCATGGTCCCCACGCCGACCGCGAACGGCTGATCACCGGTACCGGGGCCTGAGGACCGCGGGCCGCGCACGGCCGAGGGGCTTCGGCGGGCGTGGGCGCGACCGGTATCGTGCGGGGCTGACGCACGAGCGAGGGACTGGCCACGTATGGGGGAGCACGACAACGCGGCGCAGCCGCAGGGGCGGATCGTCGCCGGACGTTACCGTGTCGCCGAACGGCTGGGGCGGGGCGGCATGGGCACCGTCTGGCGGGCCGTGGACCAGCGACTCGGGCGTGAGGTCGCGGTCAAGGAGCTGCGGTCCTTCAGCGACGCGGACAAGGCGGAGCTGGCCGAGCAGCGCACCCGCATGCGGCGCGAGGCCAGGGCCGCCGCGCGAGTGCGTCACCCCGGTGTGGTCGCCGTGCACGACGTCACCGAGGACGCGGGCCGGCCGGTCATCGTCATGGAACTCGTCGGCGGCCCCTCGTTGCAGCAGGTGCTGACCAAGCACGGTCCCCTCGAACCCACCGAAGCCGCCCGGATCGGCGCGCAGGTCGCCGAAGCGCTCGCCGCGGCGCATCGCGTCGGCGTACTGCACCGCGACGTCAAGCCCAGCAACGTACTGCTCGAACGCGGCGGCCGGGTGGTGCTCACGGACTTCGGTATCGCCGCGCTGGACGAGCCGGGCGACGGAGCCGCGACCCGGCTGACCCGCAGCGGAGAGCTGGTCGGCTCCCTGGACTACCTCGCCCCCGAGCGCGCCCGTGGCGCCGAGCCCGGCCCGGCCGCCGACGTCTGGGCGCTGGGCGCGACCCTGTACGCCGCCGTCGAGGGCGTGGCGCCGTTCTCTCGTACGTCCACGTGGTCGACGATCAACGCGATCGTCACCGAGCCTCCGTCCGCGCCGGTGCGCGCCGGGGCCCTCACTGCCGCGCTCGCCGAGCTGCTGGAGAAGGATCCCGCGCTGCGGCCCGACGCCGAACGGGCCCGGCGACTGCTCCAGGCGGTGGTGGCGGGCACCGAGCCGCCGCCCGGTTCGCCGGACACCGTGCGGCTCCGACTGCCCCGTGCCGCCGCCGTACCGCCCGGGCGGCCCGTACCGGGCGGCACGGCAGGAGGTTCGGCAGGCGGGGCGGCAGGCGGGGCGGCCGGAGCCACCGCTCAGGTGGCCGGC